>JAAELU010000001.1 GCA_024226255.1 bacterium
ACAGTGCCTGTACGCGTCCGGACGCAGGGCGAGTTGCTCGTCGGCCGAAGGCCCGTCGTGCGTACAATCGTGTATGTGGACATCGACAGGTGCACAGCGGCCAACGGCACTGCGTGGGAAGCCAAGGCCGACGTAGCAGTGGCGGCAGCGCCAACGCTCACCGACTTCCGCTTGATGTGTGCCATGACCTTGATGGGAACGAATGTCACGGCATCGAAGTTGCGCGTCTTCCTCGAGGCCGGGACTGTGATGTCGACCTATGAGTACCGGGCGCATCGCGCGACCCTGGCCGAGGCCGACGAAATGTACAGCTCACCACTCGGTCAGCGAAGGTTGGCCTTCGAAACCAAGATTGGTTGTCCGCGCGCCGTGGTGTACGGAACCCTCGACCTGGCGGGAACGCCGGGGGACGGCCGGTACGGTCCGTATCGACTCGTTGATGATCCGGGTACTGATCCGGATCGGGCAGTCGTGTTGCCGCACAACTCGGCGACCGGATACGCCGGTGCATCGCCCACATCGATCAACGAATCCAAGGTCTGCGACGACGCGGCCGACTGGGAGGATCGGGCCGCCCTAGCCACAGCTCGTCTTGGTCCGCTCGCCGCCGGAAAGCCACACAGCGAGTGGTCGAACGTTCTCGCCGCCGAAGACGAGACCTCATCGGTTGACTTCGATCTCGTCGAGGTCGTTCGCCGCAAGCGCCCGCCGATGTCGATAATCAGAACCGTACGGATCGCAGCCGGCGATCATCACGAGCTGTCACAACGCTACGCTCACGCTCTGCTCGGCGGTCCGGTCGACGATGTCGAGCTCATCGCGTTCGGCGAGCTGACCCAACTCGTCGACGACGCAACGTTGGAGTTGGAGGTGGTTCCGTGATCGAGCTTATGGCGATGTCGCCCTCGGGCGAAGTAGTGTTTGTAAGCGACCACAGCGAGCGAGTTTGGGAGCAGCGACTCCTCTCGAATGCCCCGCCGCGGATCGTAGGCCTCGCCGATGTCGATCGAGCGGTCGTCGACCACGGCTATACCCGCATTGGAGAGTCGCTAGAGTCGTGGGCCGATCTTCATGCAGCGCTCGATCGTCTCGTCGAGCGGCCTGATGCCCGTGAGCTCCCGGTCAACGAAACGGTGGCCCAAGCCATGATTCCTATCATGCGAGATTGGCTTAGGTCGCCAATCGACCGGGGGTCGGTCGCGTCATTGGTCAACAAGCTCTTACGTTCGCCCGAGGTGGCCGCGAACGACGATCTTCGTCTCGAGCTTCTCGATCTCCAGGCTTCGGCCGCGACCCCTGTGACTGGTCGTCCGACCGTCCCGACCGCCCGGTTGGCAGTTGTCGACGAATTCTTCGCCGCAGCAGCCTGACACGTATGCGTACGGTTGCATTCTACAGCTACAAGGGAGGGACCGGCCGAACGTTGGCGTTGGCAAACATCGCGGTGTTCGCAGCGCGCGTCGGCAAACGGGTCGTCGCCATCGACATGGACCTTGAGGCGCCCGGACTCACCTACAAGTTGCTCGACAAGCCCATAACGCCGATCCCGAGTCGAGGTCTGGTCGGCTACCTGCTCGACAGTTTCGACTTGGGCGAGCCGCCGATGAACTTGCACGACTACCTGCTCGATGTCGATGCCGGCGACGGACCGACCGACACCCCCGACAACGCGGGTTGGCTGAAGCTCATGCCAGCAGGCGTGGTGCCGTCGGCCAACTACTTCGGCGACCTTCGACGCCTTGCGCTCGACGCTCGTCCAAGCGAAACCGTCGCTGGGGGGCTGCGCCAGCTGCTCGACGACGTCGATCACTTGCTTGCACCCGACGTGGTGCTCATCGACTCGCGCACCGGTATCACCACAACCAACACGCTTGCCTTGTCCGAGTTGACCGACGAAGTGTTCGCCTTCTTCCTTGACCTTCCCGAACAGCTCGATGGATCGCGCATGGTGTTCCAGGCGCTGGCGCCGCTTCGAGCCGACGACCACCAGCCGCTGGAACTCACGGGCGTGATGTCGCGAGTACCGCTCGACCCCCAGCACCGCGATGCGGGCTGGGTAGCGTCGCCGGCCGATGACGAGCGCCACGACCGACTCGAGGCGTTCTTCACCGAGGCCGCGAGCCCGTTGCACCACACGCTCGACACGATCCGACTCCTCCCGCTGCACCACGATCCGGCGCTGGTGCGAAACGAACGGCTCGTCATCGATGTGCTCCAGACAGAGGCGTTCACTACGTCCGCTCTGGTCTTCGATGTCCACCGCCTCGCCGCCGCAGTACTCAACGATGACGCAGCGATCGCGCGGTACGTAGCGGAGCTGCTAGGGACCGGATCACCCACCGACGCCGCAGTCGCCGCTGCCCTAACCGGCGATGCGTCGGTACGAGCCGTGCCCGCCGACCACCACGTCGAGAGCCGCGATGGAACCGAGCCCACGCTGCTTGAGCGAATTGGGGCCACCCGTCGCCGGGCGCACTCCGACCCGGCTGTCCGTCCCGCACTTGCCCAGCTGCTGCTCGAGCTGGCAGCCGCCGAGGCGGCGATCGGCCGTCGCGAGGCCGCGCTCGAACAAGGCCAAAAAGCAGTCACCATCTACCGAGAGCTCACCGCCACCAACCCCGCATTCCTCAACGACCTCGCGAGTTCCCTCAACAACCTCGGCAACCGCTACGGCAACCTCGGACAACACGAGGCCGCGCTCGAACCAGGCCAAGAAGCAGTCACCATCTACCGAGAGCTCGCCGCCACCAACCCCGCATTCCTCAACGAGCTCGCGAGTTCCCTCAACAACCTCGGCAGCCACTACAGCGGGGTTGGTGAATATCGCGAAGCGGTCGCTCCCACCGAGGAAGCCGTCACCATCTACCGTCAGCTGGCCGAGGCCAACCCCGCCTACCTGGACGACCTCGCCTCAAGTCTCAGCAACCTCGGCAACCGTTACAGCGAGGTTGGTGAATATCGCGAAGCGGTCGCTCCCACCGAGGAAGCCGTCACCATCTACCGTCAGCTGGCCGAGGCCAATCCCGCCTACCTGGGCGACCTCGCGATGAGTCTCAACAACCTCGGCAGCCACTACAGCAACCTCGGCCAACACGAGGCCGCGGACCGGGTAGCCACCGAGCTCAAGGGGCTTGAGTTGTGAGGCCGCGGCACCGCCCAGGATCGCTGGCCGTTTACTGGATGATGCCATGGTCGATGAACCACACTGGGTGTGGGGGCAGAATACTCGGCCGTGCGGGTTCACTAGGGAAGTTCTCCCCCGTGTGGGTGCCAGAAACCTGTGGGTGCCGGAAACGGCACCGTTGCGTTGACGGATCGGGTGCCCAGAGGCGAGGGTGATTGGGTGAATCGTCGTGCCGTTGCTGAGTCCGAGTCGTTTGCCGGCTACCGGTTTCCGCCCGAGGTGATCTTGCTGGCCGTGCGCTGGTACCTC
>JAAELU010000002.1 GCA_024226255.1 bacterium
ATGCGTCCGTCATCAGCAGCATCGTCATCGACAACGGCTCGAACTATGAGGCGATGGCAATCGCATTTCCTGTTGAACCCAACCGATCCCCTTCGTTCAACCAGGACCTCGCCGACCGTGCTGATCCCGAGGGCACGGTCATCTCGCTCTCGGCCGCAGCCGGCGACGCCGACACCGGCGATACGCTCTCCTACCTCGCTACTGGCTTGCCACAAGGCCTCTCGATTCACCCCGGCAGTGGGCTCATCAGCGGCACGATCGACTTCCTCGCCGTCGGGACATATCCCGTCGCTATTTCGGTCACCGATGACGGGATCCCAAACCTGAGCGACATCGATACCTTCACCTGGACCATCACCGACATGAATCAACCCCCGTCGTTTGACCAGGACATCGGCGATCAGGCCGACGCCGAGGGATCGGCCGTAACCCTCTCGGCGGCAGCCACTGACCCCGATGGCAGCGACCTACTCACCTACGCGGCAATCGGCCTCCCCAATGGCCTCACCATCGACGATGGCTCCGGGCTCATCAGCGGGACGATCGACTACTCGGCGTCGTCCGGCAGCCCATTCGCCGTCACGATCACAGCTACCGACAATGGCGTCCCCAATTTGGGGGCAACTCCTGACACGTTCTTCTGGACCGTTGCCAACACCAACCGGCCTCCGACGGTCGGCAACCCCGGGGCGCAGACCACACCGGAACTTGCACCCTTCACGCTCGTAATCACTGCATCAGATCCGGATGGGGACACACCTGGATTCAGCGATGGCGGAACGCTCCCGGCATGGGCCGCGCTGGTCGACAACCTCGACGGAACTGCCACGATCCTCGGCACTCCGGGCGCCGGCGACTCGGCAACGACAGCAGTGACCATCACCGCCTCGGACGGCGGGATTCCCGATCTGTCGGACGGCGCGGTCTTCGACCTGACTGTCACCAACACCAACGTTCCCCCAACCATCATCAATCCGGGCAACCAGGCGGTACCCGAAGGAGCACCGTTCAACCTCCTGATCAGCGGAGCTGACGCCGACGGCACGACGGTCAGCTTCACAGACGGCGGCTCGCTCCCCGGATGGGCGACCCTCGTCGACAACGGAGACAACACGGCAACCATCGCAGGCACTCCCGGCTACACCGACGCCGCGCTGACCACCGTCACCATCACCGCCTCCGACGGCTCTCTGTCCATCGATGCAGTTTTTGACCTCACGGTGACCGACACGAATCGTTCCCCTTCCATAGGGTCGATCGGACTCCAGGTGGTTGCCGAGGCGTCTGCTCTGATTCCCATAATGGCTACTACTTCGGACCCCGATGGGACAATTCCGGGACTGAGCGCAAGTGGGCTTCCGGGATGGGCTTCATTCCTTGACAATGGCGACGGCACCGGGACCGTCACGGGTACGCCGGGGTATACCGATGCGGCTTTGAGTACGGTCACC
>JAAELU010000003.1 GCA_024226255.1 bacterium
AAGGGATAGCCAATGAAGCCGGATGATGCTCGAGCCGCGATGGTGGAGCGACTCAGTTCCGAGGGTGCGGTGTATACATCCGCCGTTGCCAGAGCGCTGGAGAGCGTGCCGCGTCATCGATTCGTTGAGGGAGTAGGCCCAGAGGCGGCCTACGACGAGGTCGCCATCACTGTGAAGACCAACGGGGACGGAGTAGCGATCAGCTCGGCGTCCCAACCCACGATCGTCGCGGCCATGCTAGAGCTGAGCGAGCTCGAGCCTGGCCACGTGGTACTCGAGATCGGCACGGGGACGGGATACAACACGGCATTGCTGGCATCCATTGTTGGTGCGGAGGGCACGGTCGTAACGGTCGAACTCGAAGACGACCTCGGCGTCGCCGCCCGAAAGCGACTACACGAGCTCGACATCGGCCATGTTGAGTTTGTGATAGGCGATGGCGCCACTGGTCACCCCCAACGTGCTCCCTACGATCGAATCATCGTGACGACGGGCGCTCCCGAGATCGCTGCAACGTGGGTCGATCAGCTCCGCGATGGAGGGCGGCTCATTGTGCCCGTGGTGAACTCCGGAGGGGTGGGAAGGATCCGCTGTCTGGTCAGACACGGCGCTGGACTCGAAGAGATCACGAGCATGCCTTGCGGCTTCTTGCCAATGCGCACCCCATAGGACAAGAGCTGGGCGACTCACTACCCGTGCGCGGAGGCGCACCCGGCGCGTCCGAAACTTCATGCCGAGCAGGGCCAGTTGGGCGGAAACGAGGTCCTGACCAACTATCAGGCGCTGTGGGCGGATCAGGGAGATTGATCGACCTTGGGGTCACGC
>JAAELU010000004.1 GCA_024226255.1 bacterium
CCGGCAATGTTGACGCCATTGTCCGTGTCGCCCGCGCCGGCGCTGAAGCCGGACTGGGTGCCGTCGGTGGCGGCAGTGTCGGATACGATCGTGAAGTCACCCGCGGTGCCGTAGACATTACTGGTCAGCGTGATGTCGTCGGTACCGTTGGTCGTGGCGACCACCGTGGTGGAACCCGTATAGGCGTTGATCTTGTCGATGATGGTCTGACGGTCGTCGCCGGCCACCAGGTTCACCGTCACGGCAACGCCCGTGTCGTCGTTGGTCAGGGTCAGCGTCTCATCGGCAGTGATGCCCGTGATGGCCGCAGAGTTGCCTGTACCCAGGGTCGCCTGCTCAGCCTGGGTGGTCACCTCGACATCGTAGGTGCCCGCCGTCGTGGCGCTGGTGCCGCTCAGGAAGGTAACCGTGCCGCTGGTCACGTTACCGGTAACGCCGTTGGAGCCGTCCAGCAAGGTCTTGGTGCCGAACTGGGTCTGACTGGCGATACGGTTGATGGTGGCCAGCGCGTTGTCGATTTCCGACTGATCCGCAGCCAGGTCGGCCGCGCTGTTGGCGCCTTCATTGGCCGCGTGAATGGCCAGTTCGCGCATACTCGTGAGCAGGGAATGCACCTCGGTCAGGGCACCCTCTGCGGTCTGAACCATGGCCGTGGCCAGTTCGCTGTTCTCCAGTGCCTGACCGAGACCGGCGATCTGGGCGCGCATGTTCTCGGAGACGACTAGGCCCGCCGGGTCATCCGCGGACTTGTTGATGCGCAGTCCTGAGCTCAAATGCTCCAGGGAACGCGATAGGCCCATATCATTACGAGCCAGATTACGATACGCGTTCATCGACGCGATATTATGGTTGATGCGAAAAGCCATGCGGCGATCCTCCTTGATATCCTTCAGCGAGGGCTCACTCAAAACCCTCGTCCAGTGTCATGGACCAAACCCGCCCGATCCTCGAGGGGCATCCGTTTCTCTCGATTGAAATACACGCAGGCCGAGTGCCAGAATCGATAATTCTTTATTCGACTCGCCCAGAGGGCCTCGGGCCTCCCCGGCCTTCCCTACGATGATGCCATTGGGGCGGACTGGGGTTTAGGGAA
>JAAELU010000005.1 GCA_024226255.1 bacterium
GACGTGTTCCCCCAGTTCGGTGGACTCGAGATCAATACCTCGTCCACCGCCCTCCAGGCACTCACCGATGCCGTGCTCTACGTGAGCAAGTATCGCTACCAGAGCTCAGACGCCCTCGCTTCACGGATCCTGACCGTGGCAGCACTACGCGACGTACTCGACGCCTTCGACGCCGACGGACTGCCGAGCGCAGCCGTGCTCACCGCGGCGGTGGCCGACGATCTGGAAGCACTCCAGGCCCTTCAGAACGATGACGGGGGGTTCCCCTACTGGCGGCTCTGGCGTGAATCGGTGCCGTTCAACACCGTTCACGTCGTGCATGCCCTCACCGAAGCCAAATCGGCCGGATACGACGTGGACCAGGGGGTGCTCGCAAATGGCCTCCAATACCTCACCGACATCGAATCGCACTACCCCGGCAACTACTCACAGCGGGTCCGCGACACGATCAGCGCCTACGCATTGCACGTACGGATGCAAGCGGGCCACACCGACAGCGCCAAGGCCACCCAGCTCTATCGTCAAGCCGACAACCTCGGTCTCGACGCGATCGCGTGGTTGTGGCCGGTGATCGACGACACTGCCATCGGGTCCGAAATCCTGCGCCTCCTCACCAACCGGGCCACCGAGACAGCTGGATCGGCCACCTTCACTACGAGCTACGGCGACGACGCCTACCTGTTGTTTCATTCCGACCGCCGCACCGACGGGATCATCCTCGATGCCCTCGTGGCCGAAGCTCCCGAGTCCGATCTGATCCCCAAGGTGGTGGCGGGCCTGCTCGGCAACCAGGTGAGGGGACGCTGGAGCAACATCTCGGAGAACGCCTTCATCCTCCTTGC
>JAAELU010000006.1 GCA_024226255.1 bacterium
AAGATATGGGAGAGCGAGATCCGGAGAGGCCTGAACACAAAAGGGGATCACACGGTAGTTTTGGAGTACGGAGGAGTTATGCCCTCAGTCACCATCACGGAAGCCAATAACGCCACGCAGGTCAGTCTGTCCGTTGGCGATGTGGCCGAGATCCACCTCGAGGAGAACCCAACGACAGGGTTCAGGTGGTCAATTGACGAGCTGAGCCCGGGACTCGATGTGATTGACGACAAGTTCCACATCGCCGGAACCCCTCTTGTCGCTGGGGCGAGCGGCGTCCACGAGTGGAGGCTTCGTGTCGCGGAGCCAGGATCGCACACGCTACGCCTGCGCCTCGCACAAGAGTGGGAGCGCGAGTCGGCTGCTGACCGTCGTTTCACTGTCGACATCGTTGCCGAGTGAACGAAACGGCGACAGCAGCCGATCGTTAGTCGAGTCTCACCAGACGTAGAGTTCGTGGACCAGGTTGTCACCCTCGATCCGCACATTGACGTTGCGGCCTGCGGCGCGGGCGTGCGCCGCCATCATCGACATGCAGACCACGGTGGCATCGCTGCCGGGGAACAGCCTGCGCCATCCAATGCCCTGGATGTTGATGTACGAATTCTTGTTGGCGGAATTTGTCCACAGGGCCAGAATCTTGCGATTGGTCAGCCACGCCGTGACTCCCTCGTCGGCGCCGGCGGTCAGTACCTCCTCCGGAGGCGCCAACTGCGGTACGCCCGCGGTCAGATCCAGCAGGTCTGAGCCAGGTAGGCCCATGGAGTCACTCGGTCGTCCTTCCACCGCCACACCACCTTCGGATGGCGGCATCGTGGCCGGCTTCTGTTTGGTATTTGGCATCCATTGGCTCCTTTCTCAAACGTAGACTTCGTGGATCTCGTTGGCCTGATCGAGCGCGCTGATGGGCGAACCCATCGTCTTGGCCGATATCAGCTGCGCCAGCATTGTTTCGTGAGTTGTCGGGCTGGCATCGGACACCTTGCGCCACCCGACTCCCGTCAGGTAGGCGTACGTGTTTCGATCAGCCTCATTGGCCCACAGTCCCGCGACCCGCGTGTTCTTCCGCCAGGTTTTGGTCGTAACATTGGTGGCGCCGAACGGGCCGAGCCAAGTCTCAATCGAACACTGTCCATAGGCGATCATGAAATAGCCATTGTTGCCCCAATTGGGACCCCAACTGTTCTTGCAGATCCATGCACCGAGGGAATCGTTGTAACCAATGATCTCCACGCAATGGCCGCCACTAGCGTCCCCCGTCACGTGCTTATAGACGCCGCTCTTGTACTGGAAGAAGTCCTGGTAGACAACAAAACATCCAGTGATCGAGCCGTGAGCTGCGATCCAGTTCTTCATCGCCGCCGGCGAGGTGAGCTTGGTGAACCCAACCACCTTGGCGAGATCTGACTGCCAGTTGCTGCTCAGCCCAGAGCAGTTCTGGTCGCCTCCCGTGTATGGGTAGTGCTGCTCGAAGGTGACCCCGATGTCCTGCGCCTTCTTCAGCGCCGCCTCGGGCCACCAGCCGTTGGAACAGTTACGTCCCTCCGACCGACCGTGGCAATAGAAGAGGTGCGCCTCAGACAGATCGATTGTCGAGGTGGGCTGGTTCGCCTTGCGCTTGTAGGTCGTCTCCATGACAGCCGCGCTTCCGAAAGCGACACACGAGCCACACGCGCCCTGGTTCTTGACCGGAGTGGTGTAGTTCTTGCCGTTGAAGTTTCGGAGATCCACAGCCGACGGAGCGCCAATCATCTCGGCAGGAGGCACAGCCGCTGTCAATCCCTGTTCAAACGCAAGCGCCGCCGACTCGAGTGACATCTCGCCAGGTGGCGGCGTCAATCCCAGTCGCAACTCTCGTTCTTCCTCGGTGAGGGCGGTCATCGAGTTCTCGCCGCTCTCCCATGGCGTATCGACCTTCTTCAGCGCCGACTCGAGCGCCTTGAATTCAAGGGCTTTCTGTACCATGCGTTCCCCTTTCCGGGTCGCCGATTCGGGCTTAGCCCAAGTGTGAACTCCCCGCGTCGCGGCACCGGGTGTGTGGCGTGTCAATTCCATCGCGCAGACATGTCACGGCCGCGTATAGTTCGAGACAGCCACTGTGCGTGTCGGACCGGAGGGGCTTGGCCATGAGGTCAGCCCAAGGTGCATAATTCCGATGGTGAGTTCACGTAGCGATGCGTCTGCTCATCTGTTCATGCTTGGCCGCTTTGCGGTCCGGCGAATTGGACGCGAAATCGACCTCTCCGCGGGATGCCAGCGGCTCATCGCTCTCCTCGGGATGCGCGGCATCTCGATCTCACGAGAGCAGGCCGCCGGCATCCTGTGGCCCGAGGCGACCAGAGAAAGGGCGGCCAACCGGCTACGAACTTGCCTCTACCGCATGGGGGCGATCGGCGAGGCCCTCGTTGTCAGAACTGAGAGAACCCTATGTATCGCTCCGGATGTGGCCATTGACTACATATCAGCCAGTGCCAAAGGCAAGGAATTGTGCAGTTCGCAGCCTCCGCTGACCAAGGCCGACTTCGACCTCGAACCGTTCGCACACGACCTTCTTCCCGGCTGGTACGACGACTGGATCGTGTTCGAACGTGAAGCCTTCCGCCAACTGCGCTTTGGCGCCCTCGAAGCCATCGCAAGCGAGTGGATTGGAGCGGGCCGTACCGACCAGGCAATCCAGGCATGCCTCCTGGTCACGCGCTCGGAACCGCTGCGCGAATCGGCTCATCGTCTCCTGGCGCGCGCTCACGCCGCAGACGGCAACCCGGCCCAAGCCCTGCGCCAGCTCAACGAATACGCTGAGATGCTCGACAAGGAGATGGGAACGGGCCCGAGCCACTTCATGATCGACCTCCGCGACCAGATCACTAGCGTCGTCGACAAGGAGTGAGCTCCGGTCGGTCAGGAACGAGTTCGGTTCAACCCTGTTCAGCCCGGCTGGAGGATGCGATCGGCCTGGCGTTGAAGGACGATGACCCGCACCTCGTCCTGGAGTGCCATCAAGGCCACGGCTCGGCCGTCCAGGAACATCGCGGTCGCCGGCGGAGTCGAGATGTAGTGATCCTGGAGCGAGGGAATCCTTGCCGAGCCGACGAACGCACCATCTTCGGAGTACCACTCGATCGTCGTGACGACCAGCACGGCTGGATCCAGTGTAAGGACGTCCTCCCGCACAACGAGATGGTTGCCGTCGGCGGCAGCACCGAGATAGCGCAGACCACCGAGCGAGTTGGTTAGGTCGGCGGTAATCAGACGTCCGCCAATCTCGAGGTCCGGAGGAAACGGCACGATCAGGGACGTTCCGCCGACAATCGCAGGGGCATCAGCGAACATCCTGCTGTCCGGATCCCACACAGCAAAGAAGGCTCCACCGGCGAATTCGAGAATGATGTCCTCCTGGGGACCGGCGCGGACGCCGCTGAGACCGTCCTCGAGCCGCAGGCCCGGTGGAAGCTCGATGGTCTGAATGAGAGTCCCGTCGTAGCGAACCCGATGCACCCGATTCCGCTCGGGCCGGAAGAAGATCTCCACAAGCACCAGATGATCCGCGTTGGCCGCCATTGCCGTCACCGAGAGAATGTCCAGAGCGGCCAGATCGATCTGCGCCGCCTCGGAACCGTGCCGAAATGACAGGATCCTGTTGCCAACCGGATCGAAAATGTGGATGGCGTTCTCAGGATCGATCGCCAGCAGCGAGGGCCCGGTTATTTCTTGCTCGTCGCCGCTGCCTCGGTACTCCACACCTTCTGGCCCAACGGGTATCACCGCCACCACTCCCCCAGGAGGCGGTGTCGCTGTGGTCGTCGTCGTGGAGGATGTAGAGGTAGTCGAAGTAGTAGTGGTCGAACTGGCTGGCGGTGCTGATGACGACGTAGTTATCGCGACGGTTGTGGTCGTATCCGCGATCGTCGTCGACGGGAGGTCTGCCGTTGTCGACGGTGCAGATGCAACGGTCGTCGTTGGCTCGCCGGGGTCATCACCGCCGCATGATCCTGAGGCGAGAACGATTCCTATCAGGACGATCAGATAGCGACGACGCACGGGCACCTCCCTCAGTTGGGCCTACGCAGCGACGCTACCCGGACTTCCTTGGCTCCCGCCAGTTGCCCAAACGAGGCAACTACTCGACGACGGCATGGGACCCTCTCTCCTCCGATCAAGCTGGGAGCGTACGGGTGTCAGCTACTCTCAGACGCGATAAGTGACCCCCTTGGAGAGCCGCAGAACATGGACTACGACGGGCCCGAATCCGGATCGGTGCAAGAAAACTTCCCTTCGCCTGAACCGCCGCGTCCAGCGCAGAAGTCACGTCGGACCGCTTTCGTCGTCACAACCCTTGGCGTCCTTGCTTTGGGTGTGTTGGGTCTCCTCGTCGTCAAGGCAAACAGCGACAAGTCCGAGATGCAGGATCGCCTCGATTCCAGCAAGACAGAAGTCGCCGAGCTCACTTCCCAACTCGAGGCCGGTACCCAACGGGCCGACGGGCTCGAAGCGCGCCTCAGCGACATCGAAGCCGAACTCGACACAGCCAACGAACAGGTCAAGGTGGCGGGCGAAGTTCGTGACGGTGTCATCGACTTCCTTGCCCTCTCAATGACTGTCGGAGCAGGGTTGAGCGATCCCGATGGTCGGTGCATCGCTGAGGCTTTAGCGGACGAGATGGGCGTAGCCGAGCTTCTGTCGGCCACGTTGGCAGCAGCTGACCTTGGCTTGGGCGCAACCGCTCCATCCTCAGAAACTCTCCGATTTGGCCTTGCCGTCGTCTCGGCGGCCGAGGACTGCGGCATATCGCTCGATGACCCGACCCTCGGTCAGGCGGCCAGTTACGGTGACGACCCGGTCCTCGACGCTCTCTACGACCAATGCGCCTCAGGTCAAATGGGGGCCTGTGATCAGCTGTACATCGACTCCCCGCTTGGTAGCGGCTACGAGAGCTTCGCTGTGACCTGCGGTGGCCGATTCGATATTGATAGTGCCCCGGCGATCTGCGAGTCGGCACTCAGCGCCTCGCCCGTGATCTCGGGTTCTCCGCTGCCCCAAATCGCCGCCAGCGGAGCCGACCCCGCCATCGATCTGCAAGCTCCCACGATTGCTGGGTTCGACTTTGATTCGAACGAGGTTGAGATCGGCACCACCGGGCGTCCGACGGCGGTGGTGTTTCTGGCGCATTGGTGTCCTCACTGCCAGGACGAGGTCCCCCGGGTTCAGGCGTGGCTCGACAGTGGAGGCGGAGTTGACGGGGTCGACATCGTCGGAGTGGTTTCTTCGACCAATGCGTCCCGACCGAACTATCCGCCATCGGATTGGCTCCAACGCGAGGGCTGGACGCCGACCGTGCTCGTGGACAGCAATGACGGCGCCGTCATGGCCGCCTTCGGCTTGGGAGCATTCCCGTCATGGGTGTTCCTCAACGCCGACGGCACTGTTGCCGCCCGGTCCCTTGGCGAGCTCGACATTGCGGGCCTCGAAACGTTCATGGAAATGATCGCCCCCTAGGCCCGTCCGAGCCGAGCATCTAGTCGGCGGTAATCGTCACTCCGTGTTTGGGACGGGGCTCGATGGTGCCCTTGCCTTCGCCGTACTCGATCCAGTTGATTGAGTCATGGTCGGTATCACGCTGCTCCATGGTGATGCAGCCGGAAACCGGGCACACCAGACTGCATAGATTGCAGCCGACACAGGCGTCCTCGATAATCCACACTTTTGTGCGATCACCGTTGCGTTCAGCGCCGATGGCCTGGTGAGCGCCATCGTTGCAGGCGATATAACAGAGGCCACAGCCGATGCAGGCCTCTTGGTCGACCTTGGCCTTGATCACGTAGTTGAGATCGAGGTTCTCCCACTTCTTCAGCCGATCCACGCTCTTGCCGCGCAGCTCGTTGACGCTCGCCATACCCTTCGAGTCGAGATAGCCCGACAGGCCGTCGATCATTCCCTCGACGATCCGATAACCCCAGTGCATCACCGCAGTGCACACCTGCACGGTCGTGGCGCCGAGCAGAATGAACTCGGCGGCGTCCTGCCAGGTGGCCACGCCACCGATTCCACTCAGAGGAACGTCGCCCGCCTCGGCATCGCGGGCAATCGCAGAGAGCATGTGGAGCGCAATCGGCTTCACCGCCGGCCCGCAGTACCCGCCGTGGCTCGACTCACCCGCAACGGTCGGCCGGGGAGCAAATGTATCGAGATCGACGCCGGTGACACTGTTAATGGTGTTGATCAGGCTGATGCCGTCCGCCCCGCCGGCTTTCGCTGCTCGTGCCGGGGGGACGATGTCGGCCACATTCGGGGTCAACTTCACCAACACCGGCTTGGTGGCGACCTCCTTGACCCATACGACGATGTTCTGGCAGTACTCGGGAACCTGACCGATCGCCGCGCCCATCCCCCGCTCGGACATGCCGTGGGGGCACCCGAAGTTCAGTTCGAGGCCGTCGGCGCCGGCATCCTCGGCCTGACGCACAATGCGGTGCCAGGCCTCTTGACTCGACTCCACCATCAGACTCACGACCAGCGCGTTGTCGGGATAACGGCTCTTTACCGCCTCGATCTCTGCGAGGTTCGTTGCCAGGGGCCGATCCGTGATCAGCTCGATGTTGTTGAAGCCCATCATTCGCTTGCCGTCGAGGTCGACTGAGCTGTAGCGCGAGAACGTGTTCTCGACAGGTTCGCCGATGGTCTTCCAGACTGCTCCACCCCATCCGGCGTCGAAGGCGCGAGCTACCTGATCGCCGGTATTGGTCGGCGGGGCCGAAGCCAGCCAGAAGGGGTTGGGAGATTTGATTCCACCGATGTCTACCGCCAAGTCGGCCATGGCGTCACCTCCTCAACTCTGCGTCGATGCTCCGGGCAGCCGCCATGCCCGCAGCGACCGCGTTGACTACTTCCTTGCCACCATTGACACAGTCACCGCCTGCCCAGACCCCAGGCTGGGTGGTGCGATGTTCGTCGTCGACGACGACTCGGCCGCGCGAGTCCAGCTCCAAGTCGGACAGCTCTCCGAGCATTGAGCGGCGAGGCGCCTGGCCTGTAGCACGAACCACCACGTCGGCCGAAATGTCGATCGGCGGGCCATCACTGGTGACGACGGACCGCCGCCCGTCGGGGCCCGGGTCACCAGGCTCGGTACGGGTGCAGCGCATCGTCATGACTCGCCCGTCGCCCACGACCGAGTGGGGGGCACTCCAGAACCGGAACGCCACTCCTTCACGACGGGCTTCGGCCGCCTCGTGGGCGTAGCCCGGCATCTCCTCGGATCCGCGCCGGTAGACGACGGTGGTTTCTTCAGCTCCCAGGCGGACGGCCAGCCGCGCCGCATCGATGGCTGTGTTGCCTCCCCCGAGGACTATTACGTGCTTTCCGGCGAATTCATCGGTCGTGATCGATCGGGTCTTGGCGTCTGCAATCAGCTGGAGCGCGTCGAGAACGCCGGCGAGTTCCTCGCCAGGCAGGCCGAGAAGCGGGATGTCACCCAGACCAGCCCCGATAAACAGCGCGTCAAAACCGTCCAGCAACTCATCAAATGTGACATCGTCGCCGACCACCGTGTTGTGGCGGATCGTCACACCGAGGCTCTTGAGCCACTCGATTTCCCCGAGCGCTGCCGTCCGCTCCAGCTTGTACTCGGCAATACCGTTGGTATTCAGGCCGCCCGGTTCCGCGGCACCATCAAAGACGATGGCTTCGTGACCTCGCTTGGTTAGCTCAGCGGCACAGCTCAATCCTGCAGGACCGCCGCCGACGACTGCTACCCGTTTGCCCGTCGCCGGGCCTGCTTCGAAGAGTTGGATGCCGCCCTGCACCACGGGATCGGTGGCGTAGGCCTGCAGTTTGCCGATTGGTACCGGTCGCCCATCCACATCGTTATAGACACACGCCCCTTCGCACAGAACGCTGGTGGGACAGGCATGGGCGCAGGAGTCACCGAGGATGTTCGCCTCGAGGATTACCCGGGCCGCACCCAGGTCATCGCGATGGGCGATCCGCTTGATAAACCCGGGAACATCGATCGCCGTCGGACAGGCCCGAATGCACGGCGCATCCCAGCACATGAGGCATCGATGTGCCTCAGCGAGAGCGGCCGAACGTGAAAACCCGGGTTGGGGCTCTAGTCCTGGCGTAGGTGCCGTCGTCATATTTTGAGCCTAGCCAATACGCGTCGTTGAACTTGAGCAAGCCGCATCCAGTCGTGAATCCGCAAAGAGCGCGGATTGGCCTCGT
Organism: bacterium; assembly: GCA_024226255.1. Lineage (GTDB taxonomy): Bacteria > Actinomycetota > Acidimicrobiia > Spongiisociales > UBA5794 > JAHEJX01. Next base: position 8,218 of record JAAELU010000006.1, read on the forward strand.
CCTCCAGCGGCGACCACATCACCAAGCCCCCGCAGACACACCCAAACCGCGGTCCGGGTGGTCGGCCCCGCACTTCTTCTGGTTGTGTCGAGTTGCGAATCGTCGCCGGCGCCTACGACGGAGGCGCTGACCACGACAACAACGACGGAGTCGCCAATCCCCCGAGTGGTCCGCCAGAAGGTGGCGGTCGGGCCGAACGGCCTCAGTGAGGCAATGCGCATCGAACGGCCTCCTGCATATCGATCGATGTTCGAGGAAGTGACGGGGGGCGCCGGCGATATCGTCGCGATCGGCTCGGTTCGACTGACAGGCGGTCAGGAGCTGTTCGACGTTGCCAGTTTTGGTGATGTGCGCTTACTGCTCGAAGTCGGCATCCCCCATGTCGAGCTGACCCTCGACGATGACACCGCCACTGCCGATCCGTTCTCGGATACCGATCCGGAGAACAGCAACCTCAGGGGGAACGGCCCGAACGGTCGAACCATCTCCGAGCAGCAGGCCGCCGCCATGTTCGCCGGCCCACTCATCGGGCGCTGATAGCAAGAGGGCCCCGCTCCGGCGGGGTCCTCCCGTTGAGCTCGCCAGAGCCCGTCGCAGAGCCAACATCCGAATGACGGACGCCGTCGACGCGGTCACTACGCTCCCCTGATGTCCAATCGCCTTTCTCCCTCGTGGGTATTCGGTGCTCTATCGGCGGCTCTGTCTGCCGGCTACGGCGTGCTGTTCACCGTCGTGGGCGATTTCCGCGACGAGTACGGCATCAGCGAAACCGCAATCGGCCTAGTCATCGGCATCGGCTTCCTGGCGGCATTCGTGGCTCAGGTCTTCATTGCACCCATCGCTGATCGCGGCCGCGCCAGACAGCTCATCGTGATCGGCGTCGTGGCGAATGTCATCGGTCTGCTGCTGATTGGATTCGGCGAAAGCCTCACACCCATCCTGGCCGGGCGAATCATCTCAGGCATCGGCATAGGCACAGCCCAGCCCGCCATCCGTCGGATCGTCATTCTGGCTGACCCCGACAACCTCGGACAGAACCTGGGACGGCTGCTTTCGGCCGACGTGTTTGGCTTTGCCATGGGTCCAGCCGTCTCGGCAGTCCTGGTCGGTCCGTTCGGCCTCGAGGCGCCATTCCTGGTCGTCGCGACGGCAACCGCCCTCCTACTGCCACTCACCTTCCTTGTCAGCGCCAACGAAACGCAGCGAATCACACACCAGCGCCTGGCGTTGGATCTGCTGCGCTCTCGCGGCGTCGCTGGAGCCGTCGTGCTTGGCGCTGCAGTGTTCCTCATGATCGGTGCCTTCGACGCACTCTGGGATGTCGTCCATGAGGATCTGGACACACCGACTTGGATGGCGAACCTCGGCATCACTCTGTTCGCGGTGCCGCTGGTCATCTTGGGCCCCACTGGTGGGCGGCTCGCCCAGCGCGTCGGCCCATTCCGGATCGCCGCCTTGGGACTCGTCGCAGGAGCCGTATTCATGTTCGGCTATGGCCAGTTGCCCACCGGCTCCTGGATCTTCGCGCTGGCAATGGTTCACGCCGTTACCGACGGACTCACCTTCGCCGCCTCTGGTGTCGCCATCGCGATGGCCGTGCCGGAGGAACGCCAAGCAGGTGCGCAGGGAGTCATGGGAGCCGCCCAGGCGCTGGTTGCCGGAATCACGGCGATCATCATCGGGTCCCTCTACGAAAGTTCGGGGCGGCCCGTCGCCTATGCCGCGGCGACGGTAGGGATGATCGTCTTGGTAGTCGTTGGCATGGCACTCGCCTCCAACGTGTGGCGCAGGCCCCGCACCCGAGACAGTGCCCTCAGCAAAGCCGCTACATAGCGGCACTCGAGCGGCCTAGCACCGACGCGCTCACCGTCCTTCCAGACCTGATCGATTCGCTCAGCCCGGCGATCTGATCTGCCGAGACCGCGGATTGTGTGTATCAGGTCACGTACCTACGCGTCTCTTGTTCACTGGACGCGAGCGCGTTCTCACAGCTACCGGGAGGGGACCCATGGGCAACGGATACCGAGACAGCAGCGTTCTCAACTTTCAGATCGCGGCGAACTACAACATGAGTGCAACGGACATCGGGCTCTGGCAACGCGCGTTCAGCAAGGCATCGGAGCTGATGTGGAATGCTACGCAAGGGCAGCTCAGGATCGGGACGATCTGGGTGTCGGAGGACAACATGGGCGTCAACAACGCCGAGTTCGTTCTAGATCCGGCCACGGGCGGGCGGGCTCTGGGCACATGGGGCAAATTCGGCCAACTAGGTCAAGCGATCCAACTTCCGGCGTACGCCCAGAGTCAGGTTCTGTCGATAATCCACGAGTTGGGACACCATCTGTGGACTCTGTCCGAGGAGTATGCCCGATCCGAAGGAGCTGCCATAGACGATGGGGCGGCATTGCCAGCAGGACACGGCAACACGATCATTCCGCTAGTCGACACAGATCTCGACGAGCCGGACGCCAACTACACGGGGGCTGACGTACTCCTCAAGTTCGCCGGCGGCGGATTGGAGACCCGCGAGATTTCCTCCAAAGTCGGCGACCGTATCACTGTGACCGCGGCGTTCTCCCAGAATCCGCAGAACGACGAAAATGGGAGTCTGACCATTCAATGGGTCGACAACGTCGAGTGCACGGGCGATAGATCTACTGGTGCGTGCATCATGGAATTCAGCCGCGGCTCGGCCGGCACCCTCGCCTCTGACGGCACCTGGACACCTGCGAGCAACCCCGTTACCGAGTTTTGCACGACCGCCAACCACGACTCCGACGCCGACACTGACCAGGAGAAGCGCCACGGAGAGGCTTGCTGGATGACGATTGTCGATCGGCCTGGGTTCACAGATCTCTCGTCGGGTGCGCCCGCGGCAACAGGAGCGGCAAGTACAACCATGCCCGCCGGTTGGACGGCGCCGCAGTGGATCGAACTCCAACCCAACGTTCGCCTTGCGCTGGTTCTCGATCGCTCGGGCTCGATGAACCGTAACGGCGGCGCCCGCCTACTCGGCGTGAAGACGGGAGCTAAGTTCTGGATCGAAAACGCCGCCGTTGAGAGCGACGAACTCACGATCGTCTGGTACGACCCGAGCACCGACACACAGCTTGGATTGACTCCGATATCTTCACTGTCGGCCACGGAAATCCAGGACGAACTCGACGCCATCGAAGCTCAGGTAGCCGGAGGGAAAACAAACATTCGTGATGGCTTGGCTGTTGCTCTGTCCGAGATACTCAGTCCGGGCACCCTCGCCGCAACGCAAGCCTCCGTCCTGATTACCGACGGAGCCCATAACCGACCCATCGGGACCGAAATGGATGAGGTGTTGCCGGACTACGACGCCGCCAATACGAACATCTACACGCTGGGGGTGGGTACTGGAGCCGAGATGGATCTCGCCGGCCTAGACGACTTGGCCACTAGAGCTGGAGGAGTTGCCCAGACCGTGGGAGACGGGTCGGATGCGACTGCCATCCAAGACAAGATGATTGAGATCAATGCGGTGGTACGCGGGGGCATGCTTTCGACCACTGGCAGCGGCGGAGGGGACACCCGAGAGGTCGAGGACAAGATTGACAAGAGGTTCGCGGAGGACCTCCCACCCGAGAAGCGCCCGACGCTGGACGAACTCGCTGAGGGATATGGTGTCGTGCACTGGCAGAAGATCCTGGCCGGCGAGCAGCTTCCGCACCGGTACACATGGTTCGGGCTGCAAATCGAGGACGGGGCGCACGCCGCTACGTTCACGTTGTCGCACGACAATGGCGCGCGGTACTGGATGTACCTCATCGATCCGACCGGCCAAGAGGTCCACCCCACAGCATCTGAGGTGCTTGCGTGGACGTCCTCACCGGAACCGTACGAGTTCGCCAAGATCAACAAGCCAGTCGCAGGACAGTGGATCGTGCTTGCTTTGAGAATCGATCGTGGACCCGCAGTCCACTCGCGCACGATTGCCGCCATCTCCCATCCCGAGATCAACGTATTCGCCAAGGCCAATTGGACGGGGCCTGACTGCCCTGTCGGCATCTCAGCCGGCGCACGCCACATCGAGCTGCTGACCGGACTGCGGGCAACCGCCCATCTACGCAACAGCGGTGGCAGCCCTATCGACCTGCCGCTCCATGACTCTCGCGGCGACGGGGACTACCGGGCATGGGCGGCGTTGCCGCCAGGACGATATGAGGGTTATGTCGAGATCCGCTCTCCCGGTAATACTCCAGTGGCGGGACTCGACCACGCCATTCTTCACGCCGAACGGCCAGAGGACGTCGATACCAGCCCCGTACGCCATGGTGCTTTTGTCCGCCATGTCCCGATCTCATTCACGGTTGGGCGAATTGCTCCACCGAAGGACTTCTCAGAAGAGTGGGAGGGCGAGGAACCCAAGCGGCCCTACAAGAAGGCTGCCAGGTAGTCGGACATGTTGGCGAGGAGGCCGGGTCGCCAAGCGCAAGCTGAGCGATCCGCCTCCGCCGCCTACCAGCGGTGGTGGACCGAGGGGCGGATGAACTCGTCGTAGATTCCAGCGATCCGGCCATCGTGATGCCGTCGAGCGGCACGAGATCCGATGCCGCCGTGTTGTCGATCACCTGCGTCGGGGTCTTGGCTCCGGGAATGACCGTCGACACCCCCTCGAACATGAGTATCCAGCGCAATGCCAGCTGGGCCAACGTCGCTCCATCCGGGACCAGTCCGCGCAGGGCGTCGACCGCCGCTAGGCCTTGATCGAAGGGCACGCCGGAGAAGGTCTCGCCCATATCGAAGGCCTCACCCTTACGATTGAACGTACGGTGGTCGTCGGCTGCGAACCTCGATGATGCCGACATCTTGCCGGTGAGCAATCCGCTCGCCAGAGGCACTCGCACGATGACCCCGACCCCCGTCTCGGCGGCGCGGGCTTCTGCGAGTTGTGTGGCCAGGTCGTGGATCACCAGCGCTGCGTCACCCAACGGCTGACCATCGTCTCCTCGGGAGAGGAGGGGCGCATCAGTGAGCGCGTGCGCCTAATGGGCTCTCGCGTCATCGATTAGCTTCAGAGAGCTTTTAGCGAAACGTTCTCCGAGTGTCTTGTAGCCGTCTGCCGAATAGTGCAAGTCATTCTCGATTGGTTTGCCGTCGCGATTCACACCGTCATTCAGGTCATCGGTGCTCACCCACGAGAACTGCGGGCTCGAATCGGCTACTTCCACTTGAATGTTGCGCACCATGGTCCAGTGAGGGTGCGATTCGTTGTCCATGTCGAAATCACTCAGCCTTCCAATGACGAAGTGCACATCTTCACGGCCGAGATCTTCGCTGAGCTGTCGGTGTAGTCCGTGCAGGCTCGATTCGTACACCGGTCCAAATTGCATCTTGGCGTCGCGCTCACCCTGCATCCAGATGAACGTGACCGAGGCCAGCTCCTGTCCCGTGATCGCCAGATTCACCTTGTCCATCAGGCGCTCATATAGGTCGCCGGTTGTTTCAGGCTTGGTCCCATCCGGCGATCTCCACTCCTTGTACCATCGCCGGATTGGCTGGCCGCCGAGCGCATCTTGGACAACGATCACGTTCTCTTTGCCGAGCGCATGATTCACGGCGGGTATGAATGCTTCTTGAGGGCGATGGCGCACCATGTTGGACTGCCCGGAAAGCACAAACAGATGCTTGCGGCCCTCGTCGGATTCCTCCCAGCCCCGTAGCAGGTCGCTGTGGGGTCCACCATAGAGTGAGTCGGTGCCGCGGCCGCCCTCCATCGTGTCGCGTCCTCTGCCTCCCAGCAGCAGGTCGTCACCTGGTCCGCCCGAGATCTGATCGCCCCCAGGTCCGCCGAAGATCGTGTCTTTGCCGCGGCCGCCGAGAAGCTCATCCCGGCCTGATCCTCCGCAGATCAGGTCTGCACCGTCGTCTCCAACAATTCGATCATCGCCCTTCAGACCCACGATCACGTCATCGCCCTCGGTCCCAACTATCACGTCATCAGCATTTGAGCCCACGATCGTTGCAGGCGAGCCACCACACGTTGGCATGCCCAGGCCAGATGCACGAGGCGAAACGGCAACCATCGCTCCGGCGATCAGCATCGCCAGTACGGCCACACAGCTGGCACGATGCGCGCCACCACGGCTTGTCGGGCGCCCCGGGTGTACGGGATCGGCTCTGGACTCAGACGAGCCGCTCGGAGTGAGCGCACCGGAATGATCGGCAATCCGGCACCGTACGGCGGCTGCCGGCGCTGTTGCGGCCGATGGAGGGAACAGGGCCTTGAGTGTGACGAGAACCTTCATGACCGCACCATGCAGTCCGGCTATCAAGCCACAGGCGCGTCGGAGTCAGCAGCGCATCAAAACTGTCAAAAGGACATCAAACCGCCTGGTGTCGGTGGGCGATGGGCCGATCGGGGCCACATTCAGACCAGGATCCCGTGGCGGGCAACAGCTCGGCAGGGACATCCTGTTGTGCCGTGTCGTCGTCGGCATCGTCGCCGCTATCGAGAAGTGAACCGATAGCCTGCGATCGACCGTCCTCGTCTCCATTGCGGACTTGCCTGCCAACGGATTCATCCGCGGCGCGTTCGTTCAGTCCGAAATCCTCGTGATGGTGGTTCCGGACATATCCGGGACCCAAAGAAAGCCGTGAGCGCTCAGCGGGTTCCCCGGTCTCCCGTCGACCTTGAACTCGTTGACCGCATGCGTATCTGGATCGATACGGATGACCTCGCCGTCGTCCGGAACGGCCGCCCAGAAGACTCCCTCGTGAACCGTCAGGTTGGTCGTCTGGCGACCGGTGTATATGGCGGCGCCCTTTCTTCGTCGTGCAGTGTCGATTGGAATGATGCTTTCGGTCACTACGTCTGAGACCCACACCACCCCATTCACCAGCAAAGGTGGCGATAGCTTCCCACCGATGGGGAGTGTGACCTCAACGCGGTGCTTCAACGTGTCAATGATGGTCACAGTGCCGTCGTCGCGGTTGACGATCCAGATCTCGTCTCCTACGAGGATCGGAGGATGCGCCCCTTTACCGAGGGTGACAATGGTTTTCGGGTCGGTTTCGGAGAAAGGGTCGACGCGGGTTACCTCGCCTGAGTCGCGACCCACGACCCAGAGGCCGCCGTTCGCAAAGACGGGCGTCATCGGGACCCCAGACAACGTGATCTCTCGCTCAATCTTGAATGTCTCACGGTTGATTCCGACGAGCTTGAAATCCTCGCGGGCGGCAACCCAGACCCGTCCACCGGCACGAACTGGGGTATCCAGTCGCTCGCCGACTCGGATCGATCTGATGGTGCTGAGCGAGGATTTGTCGACCACGACGAGTAGACCGCCGACCCGGCTCGGCACCCAGAGCCTGCCGTCCAGATCGAGCGGGCGTGTTGGGTTGTCACCAACCGAGACTTTGACCCAATCTGTCGTGACTGGGTCGATCCGGACGATGGCTGCCTCGTCGGTCAGCGTGGACCAAATGGCAGAATCATCCGCGAACACTATCTGGGGCCCTTTGCCGACCTGAATCGTTCGGACTTTCGGTTGACCGGGCGCTGTGGTGCTGTCAGGTACGGTCTCGTCGGGCGGCGCCTGGGTCGTCGGCGGAGATGCGGGAGTAGCCACCTGCGCTGACGCGGAAATCGCCGTTGTGGTCGGGGGACTGCTAGTGGGCGCCGTCGTCGTGTCGGAGCCACCAGTCACGTTTGCGTAGAGGACTGCGCCGAGGACCGCTGCAATGCCGACCAAGCCTGCCAAAAGGGCGAAGCGGCCCGGAGAGGAGCCCTCGGCGGAGGGCACAGATCCGTCAGGAGGCGGCCCCGTATCGTCGCCCTGGACGGTCTCGGTGTCGGCCGCCGCATCCGGGGCTCCGTCGTTCGATGTCATGTGGAGAACCGGTGCGATCTCTTCCGGGTCCTCTTCGACGTCAACCAGGTGGAGGGCCGGCGGGTTCGGCGTACTCACAGGTGTCCGCGGTGGCTGTCTGACCTGTGCCGGAGGGGCTCTCAGCGCCGCCGCCATCGGGTTCGGGGGATCCAGGGACAGGTCGGGACTCTGTTCGAGAATCTGCTGTTCGAGCTGACGCAGTTCCGGAGAGGCGTCGATACCGAGCTCCTCTGCCAGGCTCTTGCGGGTTCGCTGGTACGCCCGCAGCGCTTCTGCCTGTCGCCCGGATCTGTAGAGCGCCAGCATGAGTTGCGAATGGAATGTTTCGCGAAAGGGATGCTCCGTCGTCAACGCTTCGAGTTCACCGATCAGCGCGAGGTGTTGACCGCAGGCGAGATCGGCATCGATCCTGGTTTCGAGGGCCCCCATTCGCAACGCGCCTAGCTGGGTTATGTGAAGATCGAGATCGCGCCCTGCGTCCACGTCCTGAAACGGCTGGCCGCGCCACATCTCGAGGGCAGCGCGCATTTGGCGGGAGGCAGCTACACAATCCTGCGGGAGGAGAGCGCGAGCATCCTGAACCTGCTTGGCGAATTCGATGGAATCGACGGTTGAGTCGTCGAGCTGCAGCTTGTACGCGTGGCCGCTCGAAATGATGATGTCGCCCAGCCGGCCTCGCAGATTGGAGACGTACGTCTGTACTGAGTGGCGGGCCCCGTCGCCGGCGTCCTCGCCATAGATCTCGTCGACGAGACGATCAGTTGTGATGGTTTGCCCTGCGTTGGCTACGAGAAGTGCCAACACCGTGCGCTGCTTGCGGCCCCCCGGGTCTACTCGCCCACTCTCATCGAGTACCTCTAAAGGGCCGAGTACCCGGAACTCCATAACTGAACCGTACTCTTGTCAGCCCACGGCCGCCGCCGACGAGAGAGAAGCATTCGCTCGGGATGTTGACGCGATGGCGCCGCACGGACGCAGGTCGGCCACGAAAATGGCGGCGCCGCGACGGCCGAGTGGGTTCGGACGGTCGGTCGCGAATCGGACCCCGGCCTGAGGCCCAACATGGCGTATCCGCGCGTCCTCTGAGTGCTAGCGGCTTTCAGTGAGCAAGGTCCAGGTTGCGCGTGATCGTGCGCTGGACTCCGGTCAATTCCTTCAACATCTCCGTGTAGAGAGGTAGTCGTGATGGTGCACAGCACCCGATTTGCAGACTTCCGATCTGCGCGCCGGCATCCTCGAGATGCGCAAGCGTGGCGGTACTTCCCGAAGCGTCCTCATCGAGGCCCCGGATGCCGGCACGAACCTCGGACAGCGTGTGGGACAGCTTCGCCATACGCGGGCTGCGGCCCGGAACGCAGCAGTTGGCATCCAGCTCGGCCAACGCGACTTCGGCCTTGCCTACCGCCTCGAGGGCGTACTCGTATGTTGGGAGCTCGCTCATGTTGGCGACACCATAGCCTTGACTGCGGCCTCCGCAGGTGGCCCGATCGTCTGGCCACCTAGCTTTTCTGAGGGTAATATACCCCTCCCCTCGTGGGGTGGGAATAGCAATACTAGCGACAGGTTGAAAGGCGCCATGAAGCCCGAACACAAACAATCTGCCTTGAACCGACTCAAGACAGTCCGTGGCCACCTCGACGGTGTCATCCGTATGGTCGAGGAAGAGCGCTATTGCCCGGATGTGATGAAACAGGTGTCGGCCCTGCAGGGTTCACTAGAGAAGGTGAACCGGGTTCTCCTGCAGAACCATGTCGAAACCTGTGTGCTCGACGCCGTCGAGGAAGGTCGCTCCGGCGACGTTGTCGACGAACTCATGGAAACACTGCGGTATTCGCCCGGCGTCACCGGGATCACTCACCAGGAGGTAGAGACAATATGACCCAAGCCACCCTCAGCGTGCCCGACATCTCGTGCAATCACTGCAAGATGTCGATCGAAGGTGCCGTGAACGAGCTCGACGGCGTCGACAAGGTCGAGGTCGCCATTGACGACCGCACGGTCGACGTGTCGTTCGACTCCCCCACCGACATGGACGCCATCGTCGCCGCCATCGAAGGACAGGGTTACGAGGTAGCCGCCTCCTAACACTGTTAAGGAACAGCCCAATGAGTGAGAGTGTCGTCTTTGACGTCGAAGGAATGACCTGCGCGTCCTGCGCGCTGCGCATCGAACGTGTTCTCAACAAGCAGGACGGCGTCGATAGTGCGGTCGTCAACTTCGCCGGCCAGGAGGCACGAGCCGAGGTCAATGATCCAACGGCGCTGGCCGATGTCGAGGCGGCTATCGCCAAGATCGGCTATTCGATTCGCCAGCTAGAGGACGGTGAGCGGATATCGATCGTTGAGCGATATGCCGAAGAGACGCTGCAACAGCGGCGCAACTTCATTGGTGCAGCCATTCTCACTGTGCCGCTCGTCATACTGTCGATGTTCGGACCTGAGGGCCAGGGCTGGCGAGTCGTCCAGCTACTGCTGACGATCCCGATCGTCTTCTACTTTGGGGCACAGTTCCACACGATTGCCGCCAAACGGATTCGTGGTGGCGAGGTGACAATGGACACCCTCGTTTCGATCGGCACGCTGGCCGCGTTCTCCTATTCGCTGTGGGCACTTTTCGCCGACGAACCTGTGTTCTTCGAAACGGCCGGAGTCATCGTTGCCCTCATCCTGTTGGGGCGGTTCTTTGAGGCCCGCGCCAAGGGCCGAGCGTCTGATGCCGTCTCTGCGCTGTTGAAACTTGCTGCCACGCAGGCCCGTCGTGTCCGCAACGGCGTTGAAGAGATCGTCGACCCCCTCGAACTTGCCCCTGGGGACGTTGTCGTTGTTCTCCCCGGCGAGAAGATCCCGGTTGACGGGACGATCTCTGCCGGCACATCAACGATTGATGAAGGCATGCTGACAGGTGAGTCCAAGCCCATCGACAGGATCTCGGGCGACCGGGTTTTCGGCGCTACGGTCAACCTGCAGGGGCGCCTGGAGATCGAAGCCACTCACGTGGGCCCCAACACCGCCCTGGCCCGGATTGCCCGTATGGTCGAGGATGCCCAGGCCAGCAAAGCGCCGATCCAGAAACTTGCCGATCGTGTCGCCAGCATCTTCGTGCCGATCGTCATGGTTATCGCGGTTGGAGTCTTCGTCGGTTGGATGATCGCCAATGGCAACGTCTCCGAAGCGCTGCGCAACGCAGTCGCCGTTCTGATCATCGCCTGCCCGTGCGCCCTTGGTTTGGCCACACCGACGGCGATCATGGTCGGCAGCGGCCGTGGAGCCGAACTCGGGGTTCTGTTCAAGAACGCCGCAGTCTTTGAGCGAACCCATGAGGTCACCACCGTCGTGTTCGACAAGACGGGCACCCTCACGCGCGGCGCCATGACGCTCTCCGATGTCTCCACCACCGAGCCCGAACAGCGGTTCCTGCAACTCGTCGGTTCTGTCGAGGCAGCCAGCTCTCATCCGATTGGCAAGGCAGTCGCGCTTGGGGCCGAAGAACGCGACGCCGAACTGCTTCCAGTGTCGGATCTCCAGGCCATCGCCGGTCATGGAGTCGTCGGCACCGTCGACGGGATCGAGGTCTCGGTCGGCAAACCCAAGTTGATGGCCGACATCGGTCTGATCGCATCGGACGCCCAAACGGACCTGCTGACCGAGCTCGAGAACCAAGGCAAGACGGCCTTTCTAGCCGGCTGGGACTCCGAGGTGCGAGGGGTTCTCGGCGTTGCCGACACGGTTCGGGGAAGTTCGGCCGGCACGATCGCCACCCTTCGAGAGAAGGGGATCACCTCGGCCATGTTGACCGGCGACAACGCCCGTACTGCGCAGTCGATCGCAGACGAGATAGGCATCGAGCGGGTGATCGCAGGCGTTCTCCCCGACCAAAAGGCCGAGGAGATCGAGCGCCTTCGTGGCGCGGGCGAGATCGTGGGCTTCGTCGGCGATGGCATCAACGATGCCCCGGCTCTGGCGACTGCCGATCTCGGAATAGCAATCGGCACCGGCACCGATGTCGCCGTCGAGTCGGCCGACATCGTTTTGATGAGTGGCGATCCGGCGCTGGTGACAACTGCAATGCACGTGGCCTCCTCGACGTATCGGACCATTCGCCAGAACCTGTTTTGGGCCTTCGGCTACAACGCGGCGGCCATTCCGCTTGCAGCAGCCGGCCTGCTGAGCCCGATGATCGCCGCCGGAGCAATGGCATTCAGCAGCGTGTCGGTCGTCACCAACTCACTGCGCCTGCGCCGCATCAGCTGACGACGCCAGAAACGAAGAAGGCCGCAACTCGGAGAGAGCTGCGGCCTTCCTCAATCGTTGGACTATGGGCGACCTAGCGGGAGCGCTCCTTGGCGACGTTGACCGTGAGATCACGGCCGTCGACGCTCTTGCCGTTGAGGGCTTCGATGGCTGCCGTCGCAGCTTCGGCGGTACCCATTTCGACGAAACCGAAGCCTCGTGACCGGCCGGTATCGCGGTCGGTGATTACTGACGCCTTGGTCACTTCGCCATGCGGGGCGAAGAGATTGGCCAGATCATCAGAGTTGGTACCAAATGTGAGGTTTCCCACATAGATGTTGGTGGACATTGTTGCTCCTTAGCATTGAACCGTCTTTGGGCATTGGACGCCCGCTGGATGTGCGTAGGAGAGGCCGAAACAAAAGCTCGAACGGACCATGCAAGTCCCGCGTCGACTCCATTTGACGGAACGAGAGATGGAGCAGGCGCTGTGCGCTCATGGCGCACGCTGATGCGGCAATGATAGCCGTCCACTCCGTCGATTCAGCCGATTCTCGATTTGGCGGAGATTTCACGGAAGCTCCACGCGCCTCTCTGGAGCGAGAACTCGAGAATCGCCTCGGTTGCTTTGTCGTCTCCGATGAACGATTGCCCGGGCGACATCCGCAGCATGAAGTCGCCAGAGACCATCTCATCGACCAAGAACTGGAGGTTGCGGTCCGTCGTGATGACACCTTCATCCGAGCCGGGCAAAGACCCAATCTCGATGGAGCTCAGATCCCCGAGGCCGTACTCGATGATCCGGATCAACTTGTGGAATGGGCGACGACCGCCCGCAACGTGGCCCGGGCCGCCAAGAAGAAGTAGCCGTACGATTACATCGTCGGGGTCATCGTTCAGCCCAGCAGCTCAGGTGGCGCAGTTGACCGCAACGCTGAGCGCAGCGCAGATCTCACGCATCCTCTCATCGCTCAAGCGGCCCAGCCGTTGTGTCAATGTTCCGACCGAAACACTCTCCACCGAGTCGAGGCTCACCACGGATTCTTTGGGGATCGGATCATCACCGGGTTCGAGTACGACCTCGCTTGCTAGCCCGCGGATTGTCGTTGTGCATGGAGCTATGACGGCTCGGCGCAGCCTGGGGATTGCAGCGTCACGTGACAGAACGACGACTGGCCGGCGAGAGACCTCCGGGAGCTCACACCACCACACCTCCCCCTGAGCTGGCAACTCCTTCAAGATGAGCCCGCCGCCTCACGGAACGACGCGAGATCACCCCACTCATCTTCTTCCTCGATTGGGTGCGTGTCGTAGACCGCATAGGCGGCGTCGATCTCGGCCGCTCGATTCTGGGTAACGAAAGCGGTGAGGGCCTCGTCAAGCAATGAAGCGTCATTGCTTTGGGCACGCAGCCGCCGCGCTTCCTCGAGCAGCGCTTCATCCACTGTGGTGCTAACTCTGACTCTTGCCATGCCACAACCATGCCACACTCGTGCTACGAGTGCTAGCCCTACGTACTGGGAGCAACCTCACGCCAACAGGCCGTGGCCCGGGCCAGCGTACGCAAATGTCACCAGAGGCGAAGGGTCGGACAGCGAGCGCCGAGGTGCCGGTTTTCACCCCAGGCATCTACCAGGCTCTCGAATACGGCGTGTGGATGTTCGGGTGGTGGACCACCCTCGAGGTCATCGATGGGAAACCGGTTGTGTATATCTGGGCCGGGCAGATAGCCGGATAACTCCAACACCGAGGCGTACACGTCTCCCGATCCTGGCCGCACAACCAGATAGGCGACGAACCCGACTCACGGTGCGAAGTAGCGCATGAGGTGTTCCCGTTCCCGGACACTCGGCGGAATGCGCGTTATCCCCAGTATCAGGGCGATCGGGGCGATAGCCACTCAGGCTGACGGGATGCGCAGCAGCCTGGGTGCAGCAGGGTTGTTGTTATCGATGAGGACATCAGCGCGCCGTTCGGGATGCACCAACGACACGTAGAGCTCTTGTCCTGGCAGGTATCGCTCCCGATACCGGAGCTCAGTGATGGCTGTGGTGCCAAAGAGCGCCAGGTCACGGTCGAGGGCTCGGGCCAGACTGATCGTCGGGTCGACCTGGAGGAACACAGACAAGTCCCAACATTCCTCCAGTTCAGGTCTGAGAAGGAAGACACCGTCGAAGAGCAACACCGTACCGGGACGAACCCGGGTCGGAGCTTCGTCGATTGCCTGGTCGGTGCGGAAGTCGAAGATCCGGGTGCGCACGCAGGTTTCACCAGCCCGCCCCAGTGGATCGAGCAGAAGACTTCGGAGAGCCGGGTAGTCGAACGAGTCCTCGTAGTAACTGCGCGCCGGCTGGTCGTTGGAGCGGCGGCGACGCACCGCAGCCGGGTGATGGAACCCGTCGATCGACACTCGCAGTATTGGGACACCATTCCTTCGGAGAACCTGTGCCAGCTCGGCGGCCAGGGTCGTCTTACCAGCAGCATCGATTCCGTCGATCGCGACGCGCACCTCGCCTTGCTTCGACCTTCCTCCGACAATGGTCGCAAGACGGCCAAGCACCTCATCGCGAACAGCACTGTGCGTCACCACTGACCTAAGCTTACGGTTCGGAGAACCGCCCTTCGAGGTGCCGCTCTGCGCTATTCGATCGGTTGCTCGTTATGGCGCCATATCTGGTGATCGGCGTGCAATCGTTGGCCCAGGCCTGAGGCAACAAGCAGACGAGTGGAGTCAGCCGTCCCGGTATTCCAGTTGGCCCATCAATCGGTTCTTTCGGCGTCTTCTGAACTCGCAGCAGCATCTCGGGCCAACAGCCAGTTACACCGTCCTCCCGACACTTCCTTATGGGCTGCTAGGTGAGCAGCTAGCTGTCGTCGGATTCCTTGGTTGATGTCCAGGAGTTGAGAGCAAGAATCACGAAGGCAGCGCTCAGAACGATGAATGCGACGCTCGCCCTCGTCCCGCCAAGAAGGCCTGCGATGCCTGCGATCAAGAAAGAGGCGGCGGCTATCAGGTACATCACCGCTGCTCTACGACGAGAACTCATATCGTCATCCTTTCCGGTATCGGTAGCCTGATTCGCTTTGGGTTCTTGGTCGGTCGGTGGCGAGGTGTTGAACATCTTGGGGATCGACTTTCGTCAACATGTTGGTGGTTTCTGTGTCTTCATGGCTCGGGTAGATCGTCGAGTGCTGCCTGCATGATGTTTCGGTACGTCTGGAAGGCGGTTCGCCCCCGCTCGGTGAGCGAGATGGTGGTGTGAGGCTTGCGACCACGGAACTCCTTGTCGATCTTCACATATCGATGTTCCTCGAGTTTGCGGAGGTGGGTCGCGAGGTTTCCCCAGGTGAGTCCGGTGGCGTTCACGAGGAACGTTGCGTCAGCGGCTTCGACGACATAGAGCTGAGTGATTAGCTTCAGCCGGGCCGGAGCATGGACTACCGGATCGATGTTCGAGAGGGGATCTGTTTGGCCGCTGGGCGCCATTGCTCACACCGTGGCAGGGTGTTGCGGAAGCGGGTGGCTTCTCAGCACTGCCATGAATCTGGCAATGCCGCCGATGAAGATGACCGCCGCCGCGGCCCCAAACACGATCGGGTAGCCGTGATGTGTGGCGAGGTCCTCGCGCCACAGCCACTCCCCAATCAACGTTGCAATCGCCAGCATCAAGCCGTACAGGTAGTAGCGGGGGATGCCGGTCACATGGGCGGCGCCGGAAAACCCCACGAGTACAACGATGCCGAGGCCGAGTGGATAGCCGATGCTGCCGCTACCGAGATCGAGCCAGTCCATCTGCACTCCAATCGCCGCGACTGCCCCCAGGACCGCCGCGAGCACGTTCACAATCAGCATGACGATGCTGAGCTTGCGCAACCGCCTGCGTCGGTCAGTTCCGAAGCGGACGGTTCCAACCCGCGGATTGACGACGCGGAGGCGAACGATCCGTATCACCAGGTACACAGCCAGCCAGAACGGAAGGAAGATAACCACACTCCAGAAGTCGCCCATCGTCTCACTAAGCAGAGGAGCGACCGCAAACATGGTGAAGAAGGCGGCAATCCACACATCCCACAACCCATCGTCCGTCACGGTCCGGAACGTGCGCTGTTCGAGAGCTTCCAGGTCATGGTCTGTCATTAGTCGACTCCCGGTGATCCCAAAGAACTTTGATTCTCAAAGTTATTATCCTCCGCTGACCGGGTGCTGTCAAGACGGCATGGCGTCCCCGGATGAGTTGACGACGGTTCTGCAGAGCCTCGCAGGTCTGGCGCGCCGAGCTGAGGCCACCGGGCAACACATGTATTGCCGGATGTCCGCCTAGCCAACACGCTCAGCTCAACCAGCCCCTCGATCTGGAAGGACATGCGGGAAGATGGCTGCAGCGGCTAGGCAAAACCCGCCCAGATCACTCACCACGAGGAGCAACATCGAGCACCCACCCGCGACCTCGAGCCGGCAATCTGGGTGTCTTGAGTTTCGCGACCTCCTGCCATCGCGCGGTGGAGCGCGCCAGTGCGCACAAATGTCACCAGAACTCAGCCCTGGATAACGTGCTGCCTGGTTTCGTCGATTGGTAGATACCGCTTAGCGAATCTCGGAATAGCGGTGCGCCCGACAAACCACGCAATGAGCGCCGGGATCGTCACTCCGGCCACGCCTTCGGGAAACGTCCCACCCGTCCGGCTGACGGCGACAGCCACAACAAGGCCAAGGCCGCCAACTATCGCACACAGATACATCAGTGCTCGTGCCATATCGTGGTTTGCCTCACGCCAAGTGCTTCCGCCGGTTACGGCACTGGCTGTGAGCGCACCGAAGAGAAGACCAAGGGCTGCACCTACCGGTGCGCTGTAGATGGCTCCGAGTCCACCGATGAGTGACCATCGTCCCCGCGGGTCAAGGACCACAAGAAAGAGAACGCCATAGAGCGAACCAGCGATGGTTCCGATTGCGATACCCCACAGGAAGCCTCGCGCCACGATTCGGGGTGTGAGCATGCAGCAATTATGGCCCAGATTCAGGTATGAGCACTCACCAAAGCCAGGTTCAGAAGGATCAGGCGAACTCGGCCTCGCAACCATTAGGCATCACGCCACCGCGCTGTCACGTGGGCCACTGCGCACAAATGTCACCAGGCGCCGCCTCCTCCACCGCCGCCGCCGCCTCCACCACCGCCGCTGAAACCTCCGCCTCCACCGCTCGAGGAGGGGGCTGCGAAAGCGCCGCTGAGTGCGTGTTCGATTCCGCTGATTGCGTTGGTCGAGTGGCCGCCGCTGACTCCCTGGTTGCCGTACCAGTACAGGTTTGAACCCTGCTCGAGGGCAACCGGCGCCGCGATTCGGGCGGCCTCGAGGACGTCCTCTGCAACGCCCAACGCGATCCCGTAGACCAGGTACTCCTCCCAGATGCCGAGGGCGATGGGCGGGGCTTCCTTCATCCGGCTGAAGTCTTGCAAGTAGCGCCGGAACGCCTCCCACCGTGCGGCCAGCAGAGCTCCCTCCGGCGAAAGCCGCACCCACAGGGGACGAATCACGCTGGCGCCGATTGTCAGAATGCCGCCGACAATTCCAACTGCGATGAAGCCGCCGCGGATGAGTTCCTCGTTGGCGGCGGATCCGCGACCGGTGACCAACGGAGTAACAATGAACCAGCCGAAGAGAACAACTAGCGCCAGACCTCCAAAGACCCACAGCGGATACTGGCGACCTTTCGACTCGAGCAAGCCGTCGCTCTCGAGGCGATCCTTGACCTGCTTCTGGAACTTGACATAGTCCGAGTGGTTCGACGAGGCATCGCTGCGGATCTTGGTACGGAACTCAGTGAGCGGAACCGGACCCTCGTCCAAGATGCGGCGGATGATGCTCATGACCTTCTTCTCTGGTCCGGCTAGACGGCCACTGGCATCTCCGGTGGAAATCTCCAGGTCGGAGATCTCCTCGTTTCGCAACCCCAACCACGTCTTGCGCTCGACACTGGTCGGCTGGGCATCGAGAACACCTCGGCGCAGGAGGTCGAACATCACGGCAGTGAACGCGCTCTCGTCGGCGGCGCCCTGAGCCAGGAGGCCATTGACCGCGGCAGGGCCGTCCTGGGACGGCGGAGCTTGCTCGTACTCGCGGTCGTAGTCCACTCCCCTCTCTCTGCCGTGCCGGAAGTAGCCGTAGGTAAGTGCCGCCGGCACCAGACCCAGCAAGGCCAGCAGGCTGTAGAGGGTGATGCGGTTGGCCCGAGCCTCACGTTCGGGTCGACGAGCTTCGGCCGCTTCCTCGGCGAGGATCTCCTCCAGGCCGGGACCGGCGACGGCCTGAGCACCGGAGGTAGCAGTCAGAGTCGAGCGGGGCACCACCGCACGCATTTCAACGAAGGTGTTCTCGGGCACGAAGAAGGCCTCGAGGCTCGGCGAGACACCGTCGTCACCCAACGATGTCGTGCCACGCACCGAGGCGGGATGCCCAAAGACCAGAACCTCACCGGGAGCCGCCGAGCCCGGATAGCTCAGCTGAGCGCTGACCTCTCGGGCGATCACAGACCACTCATCGCCCCACACCTTGAGGTTCACGTCAACCACGTCGTCGTAGGCGACGGCCACGCCGGTCAACCGATAGCGGATAGTGAACGTCCGCAGTTCGTCTGCGGCCCGGTAGTGCCAGACCACCCGGGCGACACTTCCCCGCTGTTCGACTCCGAATGATCCCGGGTCGCCGCTTGACCCCAGCGCGGTGGGGGCTCCAAAGGAATACTGCTCGCCGTCCTCGAGCACGTCGATACTCGAGATGGACTCACCCTTGCGCAAGGGAATGTCACGAAACGCTCCCTGGAAGACTCCCGAGAAGTCAAAGGTGAGCTCCTCCGTGATTACCAGCGAACCATCGGACTCGAGCTGGATATCAATGAAGGCTCGGTCGATCGTGAACGATTTGGCAAGAGCCGGTGTCGCCGTCGCCGCCAGAAGCGCCGCAGCAAGAACCGCAGTCGCGCCAAGGCGGCGGATGATTCTGACCCGGCTCAGAACTCGACCTTGGGGGCGCTGCGCTCATCACCGTCGGCGGTGAAATAGGACCGCGGGCCGAAGTTGGCCATCGAGGCGACAAGATTGGACGGAACGGTCTGCACCGCGTTGTTGTAGGTCAGAGCACTGTCGTTGTAGATCTGGCGGGAAATCGCGATCTTGTTCTCAGTGTCGCCAAGATCCGCTTGGAGGCTCTGGAAGTTTTCACTGGCCCGCAGCTCGGGATAGGCCTCGGCGAGTGCGAACAGCTTGCGCAGCGCGCCGGTCAGCATGTTCTCGGCCACTGCCTGCTCGGCGACCCCGTCGGCGGCCTGGGCAGAGCTTCTGGCCTGGACCACAGCCTCAAACGTCTCCGCCTCATGCGCCGCATAGCCTTTCACGGTCTCAACCAGATTGGGAATCAGGTCGTAGCGGCGCTTCAGTTGCACATCCACCTGCGCCCAGGCGTTGTCTGTCCGGTTACGCAACCTGACCAGCCGGTTGTAGAAGTAGACGAACAGCAGTCCGAGTGCGATAACAATGATGAGGGCAATGATCCATTCCATGGTCGGATCATATCGGCCAGAACGCGTCGGGAGCGGATCGCCCTACTTGGCAGCCGCCAGAACCTCGTCGAGATCGGCATGGTCGCCGGCATGATCCTCGAAATCGGCGAACAACAACTTGTCGCCGGGTCCGATCACCAAAGTTGCCCCAAGCTGTAGTGGACGCCTGCCTGTCTTCTTCTGCCGATGGCCGCGCACGAAGGACATGACTCCGGTGCTGACTGCTTTCGGAGATAGATACGTCGTGGCTCCGATCGAGTTCGTCTCGATGATATCTGCGGCGATGCCTTCCTCATCGAGGAGGACCGGGAATGGGAAGTTCTCGTCCGCTATGAACGCCTTGGCGTATCGCTTCCCGCCCGTGCCGATAGCGACAATCGGGATACCGGCGTCGACAAAGTCCTGCTGCCTGTTGCGAACCTGACCGGCCCGCTCCCGGCAAGTCAGTCAGCCGAAGTGACGCAGGAACAGCAGGACCGCCGGGCGCTCATGCCACAGATCGCCGAGACGGTGCGGTCCACCATCAGAATCGACCAGCTCGGTCGCGGCGAGTTGAGTTACATCGAAGGCCATCGGGCGCTGAGGCTAGCCAGCGGTGCCGGTCTGTACCTCCGGATCTCGTTGATGAGCTTCCGCTGGCTAGGCAAACTCCATGACTTCGAACTTCGCTCCCTGGGGATCTTCGAGCACAGCGAACCTACCCATGCCGATCTCGGTGGTCGGCATCAGCACTCTGCCACCCAGTTCATCGGTCATCTTGGCTGCAGCCGCACAGTCGTCGACCGTGAAGTAGACAGCCCAGTGGGCCGGCGCCTCGGCAGGAACCTCGTCGGGCATCATCATCATGCCGGCAACGTCCTCTCCGCCCAGCTTGAACATTGTGTACTCGGTGCCGTCGCCGTTGGCAGTCGCAGTCGTCCACCCAAAAACGCCCGCATAGAACGCGGCGGCCTTCGCGATGTCGCGGGTGAGGAGTTCGACCCAGCACACAGCTCCAGGTTCATTCGAGAAGTAGATGCCGTCCGGTGTCTCGCCGCCGGCGATGACAGACATCATCGCGCCGGTCGGGTCCGCAATGACGCTCACAAGAGCGCCTCCGGGAATCTCAAACGGTGCGGCCAGCACGTGACCGAACGCCTCCTCCACCTGGTTGAGGGTGTCTTCGATGTCCTTGACGTAGATGAAAACCGACCAGACAGGCGGCTGTCCCAGCATCTGCGGGCCCTGCGCCATCATGCCGGCGGCTTGGTGGTCTCCAACCTTGCCGATGTGGTATTTCCCCATCGGCGTACTCATCGTGGTGACGTTCCAACCGAGTAGCTCCCCGTAGAAGTCCACAGCACCGTCGATGTTCGGCGTAGACAGATCCACCCAATTGGGAGCGCCAAACGTTGCAGCATTGATCATCAGCACCTCCTCATGGCTCACCCACACCGTATGGACGCTCTGCGGGCGCCGCTAGAGGCATTGGCCACAATGTCACCTGGCCTAGCGGGGAGGTCCCTGGCGAACACGCTCCAGCCACCTATCAAGGTCGGCGTCCTCGGGGTGCCACTGCTCGAACCACCAAGTGGCGCCAGCCGCGGCGAACTCGGCGACATCGAACGGTGGGGTCGGGTCGCCCGTAAGGTTCATGGCGGTAACGGCGACGTCATGGGGGCCGTCGCCAGAGCGATGTCGTACGAGCTGGATGCTGAGCCTCGACGCCCCCTACGATGTCTCCACTCGACGGCGGGAGTGGCAGTGGCGGGATTTCAACACCTGAACGTTTCGATCGATGGAGCCGTCGGCACCCTGGAGCTGAATCGACCGGCGAGCCTCAATGCCCTGTCGTATGCCACCCTCACCGAACTCACGGAAGCGGCTGCCTGGTTCGATGGCCAGGAAACGGTGAAGGTCGTCAAGGTGCAGGGTGCCGGGAGAGCCTTCTCCGCTGGATTCGACATCGCCGACTTCGTGGAACCGGACCCGGCTATTCCGATGCGGGATCTCGCCGACTTGGGGCGGGTCATGGCCGAGGCCATTGCCGACATGCGCGCCATCACGATCGCGGCCATCCAAGGGCGATGCGTTGGGGGCGGCCTGGTTCTGGCTGCTGCCTGCGACCTCCGGCTGGCCGCCACCAGTTGCGTCTTTTCGATTCCGGAGATCAATCTCGGCATCCCCCTCGGGTGGGGAGCAGTCCCGCGCCTGGTTCGAGAGATCGGCCCTGCCCTCACCAAGGAACTCGTCCTCACCGGCCGCGAGTTCACCGCTCACGAGGCGGCTGCCGCCGGATTCCTCAACCGAGTCATCGCTGAAGCTGAGCTGACCGCGGCAGTCGATGAGCTGGCGCAACTGATCGCCGCCAAACCTTCGCTGGCACTGACCGTCACCAAGAACCACGTCAACACGGTCGCCGAGAATGTGGCAACGACCGAGCACGGCCACCTTGATGCCGATGCCATGGTTGCCGCACTGGCTGATCCGGAGAGCCGCCGTGTCGGGCAGGCATACGTGAGTTCGTTCTCGAAAGGCGGCAGCTAGCCGACCTCAGCCGAGTAGTGACGCCACGACTGCCTTGGCCGCTGCCATGTGGACAGTCGGCGTATCACGATCATCCGGCAATCCCCCGCTCACGATGTAGAACAGGTGCGACGGGGTGCGCACGTAGGCCGTGTAGTCCTTGTCGCGACGCGCCTCGACCCGGCTGTCAATGTCAATGGGCTGGTCGGCACCGGCCTCTCCGGTCACGAACGACCACACGCCGTCGATATCTACCGGGGAACCATCGGTGTAGCCGTGAGTGAATCGTGCATCGACGTAGGGTCCGCCGCCGCTCTTCGATGTCCATGTCACCCCGAACCACTCGTCCTCCAATTGCTCGTAGGAGTGATCGAAGTCCAGGCCGACTGCGGCACCGACGGCTTGCGGGGTCAGGAGGGTCATCGGATCCACCCCCGCCCGCTCGACAGCAGCCTGCCATCGGCTGGGAGCGGACCCCGACGGGGAGGACGGCGCCGCGGCTGAATCGGCGGCGGTCGACTCGCTCGACGAGTCTGAGCCGACCAGATCCTTGATGTCGTCGATGACGCCGGAATCCTCGACCTTCTTGGTCAGGTCACCAACCGCCTTACTGATGCGGTCAAACAAGCTCGCCATTCCAACCCTTCCATTCGTAGCACCGGTCGACAATCTACCGATTCGGCCGGCAACGGATCAGCTACGAGCTGGGCGCCGTAGGCAGTCGAACCTCGAACCGCGACACCGTGTCCGCGCCGTCAACAACGCGGGCCGTGCCACCGTGAGCCGTCGCCACCGCTTGGACCAAGGCCAAGCCAAGACCTGATCCCCCCTCGTCGCGGGTACGTGCCTCCTCGAGCCGGACGAAACGTTCGAAGACGCGCTCCCGGTCGGGGACAGGGATCCCTGGGCCGTCGTCGCTGACAGAAAGAACGATCCAACCCGGCTCCTGCTGCAGAGCCACAACAACTTCGGACGAGGCGTGGTGGGCGGCATTGTCGATGAGATTGCGCACCAACCGGGTCAGCTGACGGGAATCTCCGATCAGCCGGGCAGCCTCCACTTGGGTCACGTCAACCGATGAGAACGGTGAACGTTTCGCCTCCTCGAGAACGATGTCATCCAAGTCAACTTCGCCATCGGCCCGCTGGCTGCCTTCATCGAGTCGGGCCATCATCAGCAGGTCATCCACCAAGTCGCCGAGCCGCTCCTGCTCTTCGAGGACCACCCGAGCCGTCTCTTCCCAATCCGCATTCTCGGGATGGGCGAGCGCCACTTCCAGCTTCACCTTGCTGGCTGCAACGGGGTTGCGTAGCTCATGCGACGCGTCGGAAACGAACTGCTGCTGACGGCGACGGCTGGCAGACAGCCTGTCGAGCATCGTGTTCATGGTGCGCGCTAGATGGGCTACCTCGTCCCGACTCGACGGAACCGGAACCCTCTCGTCGAGACGGTCATGGGAGATGCGCTCCACCTGATCGGTGATATCTCCAACAGGACGGAAGGCGCGGCCGGTGACGAACCACGTGGTGGTGCCGACTCCGGCCACGAGCAGAGGAACGACGATCACGAGAATCCCTCGAAGGGCGCTGACGCCGGCCTGGACCGGGGCCAGCGACGACGAGGCAGTCAGCGTCAAGGTCCCTGTCGCCAGATCGACGGGAACCGAAACTGTCGCGACGTCGCCGAAGACGGCCACATCACTCGTGCCGGCGCCACCAACCGCCAGGCTCGGAGGCAGCTCTTCTTGTAGCTCGGGCGGCAGCTCGTCGAATGGAACCGCGCCCTCAAAGAGGATCGCTCCCCCAAATAGCCCCGGAGGAGTCGATGCGACTAGGCCTCCGGCCGCATCAACAAGGGTGAAGCTCGTACCGTCCTTTCCAACGGGAAGGATGACTCCACCTCCTGTGATCGCCTCCATCGTGAGCAGATCTTGAGCGAGCAGCTCGAGCTCCGCCTTGTCGCGTGCCTCGAGATCATCGATCCACGCCGCCTCAGCACGATTCAGCAGGAACCACCCCCCGAACAGCATCGCCACCGCAAACAGCAATGTGGCCGCCAGTGTGATTCGCCCGCGTACCGAACCCATCCAGCTCTTGATGCCATTCATGCGACGAGCCGGTACCCGACGCCGCGAACAGTCCTGATCGAGTCGACGCCAAACGGTCGATCGACCTTCTTCCGCAGATAGCCCACGTATACCTCGACGATGTTGGGGTTGCCGAAATAGTCCAGACCCCACACTTTGTCGATGAGCTCCTGCTTGGACAGCACCCGGCCGGGCTGAGCTGCCAAAGCTTCGAGAACGGCGAACTCGCGAGGCGTCAGTTCGATTTCCATTGTGCCCCGCCGGCACTCCTTGGTAGATAGGTCAAGCCGCAGGTCACCGACGGTCAGCAGTGCCGAACGCACCGCGGCGCCTCGCCTAACCAGTGCGCGCAGCCGAGCCAGCAGCACCACAAACGAAAACGGCTTGGTGAGATAGTCGTCGGCGCCCGTATCGAGACCTTCGGCTTCGTCGAACTCACCTGCCTTGGCTGTCAGCATGAGGATCGGGGTCCAGATCGCCTCCTCTCGCAGCGTCCGGCACACCTTGTACCCGTTCATGCCGGGCAGCATGATGTCGAGCACGATGGCGTCGAATTGGCCTTCCCGGGCTCGCCACAGTCCCTCTTCGCCATCGTGAGCAACCTCAACGTCGTAGCCCTCGCCACGCAGACCCTGGGCGACGGCGGTCGCCAGGTTCACTTCATCTTCGACCACGAGAAGTCTCATGGAGACAGTATCGCCGACATCCCCTGAGAATCGGCTGAGAACCTGAGAAAGCTCTCAGCAACCTTCAGCTAACTCTCAGGCATCGGAAGGCACAGTGACCTCGATACGAGCAACCGTTCGGCGGTCGCACACCGCCACTGGAGATGACAATGAGTTCACAGTCCGTCCGGCGCCTGGCTCTGCTGGGGGCCATGCTGTTCGTCCTTGCCGCCTGTGGTGGCGACGGCACATCGACCGCGCCAACGCTGCCAACCGTCAATGCGGCCGAGGCGGGCGGGTCGACCACCACGACCACCACCGAAGCCATCGCCCCTGAAGAGGCCTTTCAGCAGTACAGCGAGTGTATGCGCGAACACGGGATTGAGATGCCGGACCCGACATCGGGAGGAGACGGCACGATCTCCCTCAGCGGCGATAGCTTCGGCGTCGAAGCCTTGGACTTCGAAGCCTTGGAGGAAGCCGCCGCCGCGTGCGACTCGATTCTCGAGGACGCGTTCGGCGAGTTCGAGATGACTCCGGAGCAGCAGGCCGAAATGCGCGACCGGGAGTTGGCGTTCGCCAAGTGCCTGCGGGACAACGATATCGATTGGCCGGATCCGACCGGTGATGTGTCGGGCGCGGCCGCTATCGCAATCCCGGACAACATCGATCCAGAAACCCTCGAAGCCGCCATGGAAGTCTGCTCAAAGGACGTCCTCGGTGGTGACGGCGGATTCCTCAGTACCAACACACCATGAGCTTGCTACGCATCACCACTGCCGGCGTGGCAGTCGTCGCCATCGCCGGTGGCGCCCTGTGGCTAACCAGCACCGGGGAAGCGCCGGCGACAACAACCACCGAGCCGGCCGTAGTCGAACGCCTCACCGACACGGTCAGCCGCAAGACCCTCGAGCACACCGAGGAGTTCTCCGGGTCATTGGGGTACGGCGACCAATTCGCCCTACCCGGGCAGGCATCCGGGACACTTACAGCCGCGCCCGCGCAGGGCGCGGCTCTTGCCCCGAGCGACGAGCTGTACCGGGTCGACGACCGCCCAACACACTGGGCCACCGGCAACATACCGATGTATCGCTCGCTTGGATCCGGCTCGGAGGGCGCCGACGTTGAACAGTTGCAGCGCTACCTTCAATCGACGGGTTACCTCAGTGAGGACGCGGCCATCGATGGAGAGTTCGGTGGCGGGACCCGCGCTGCGGTCAAGGCGTGGCAGGACGACCACGGACTGAAGGAAACCGGGCGAATCGACTCCACCCAGCTTCTGTTCCTTCCGTACGAATCGCTTCGAGTCGCCGCCGTACCCCGAGTCGGCGACTTCGTTTCGGGCGGCGTCCTCGAGGTCACTGAGGCCGATCTCTTTGTGACCCTGGACGCAAGCGCCCGCGAGAAGTCGGTCTTCGAGGGCAAGCCGAGCATTGAAGTACAGACTGCCGACGGCACCAGCTATCCGGCCGCAGTCGAGTCGATAACCGCCGAACAGGCTCAGGATGGCTTCGGCCGACAGAGCTACCGAATTCGCCTGAAACTGGTAGGCGAGGCATCGCAGCAGCCCGGAGAGACCAAGGTCGCAGTGATTGACATCCTCGCCAGCGAAACGCTGGCCGTGCCGGCAAGGGCACTCGTTGCACTCGTTGAAGGCGGCTACGCAGTCGAGGTCGTCCAGCCTGACGGCACCACCACCTACGTGGCAGTCGAGATCGGCGAATTCGCCGACGGATGGGTGGAGATCAGCGGCGACGTGACCGAAGGTGCCTCCGTGGTGGTGCCCGAATGACTCCCGTTCTCGAGTTGTCGGCAGTCACCAAGGAGTTTCCCGGCAATCCACCCGTCCGTGCTCTGGATGGAGTCAGCCTGAGAATTGAGAGTGGCGAGCTGGTTGGTGTCGTCGGCGCATCCGGATCCGGCAAATCGACGCTGCTCAACGTCGTCGGTACTCTCGCCAGACCCACGACGGGCGAGATCCGGCTCGAGGGCCGTGACATCGCCAAGGAGCCTGATCGGGTGCTCGCCGGGCTCCGCGCCGCTCGAATCGGATTCGTGTTCCAGCAATTCCACCTCGTCGCCGGTCTCAGCGCTGTCGACAACGTGGCCACGGGACTCGTCTATCGCGGCGTCTCCCATCGCAAGCGCCGCCATGCTTCGGCTGAGGCCCTCGATCGAGTGGGCCTGGGGAATCGCGGAGAGCATCGGCCCAACCAACTCTCGGGCGGCGAGCGGCAGCGTGTCGCCATCGCTCGGGCCCTGGTTGGCGACCCCGCAATCATCCTGGCCGACGAACCAACCGGCAGTCTCGATTCACGAACCAGCGACGAGATCATCGGGCTTCTCTTGGACCTGAACACTCAAGGGGCGACGATCGTCATCATCACGCACGACCATGCAGTCGCTGATCGACTGCCACGACGACTCGAACTGGTGGACGGCCGGATCGTGTCCGACCGGCAAGTGGCGGGAGTGGCATCGTGAGGGTGAGGAACGGATGTCCCCGCAGCCGGATGCGGCGCACCGATCTTCTGCGCAGCGGCGCCCAGGGTCTGTTGAGTCGCCGTGCCCGCACGTTGCTGACCGCTCTCGGGATCGCAATCGGGATCGCCGCCATGATCGGTGTACTTGGCATCTCCTCATCGTCGAAGGCCGCACTACTAGCCCGTATCGACGATCTCGGAACCAACCTGCTCGCCGTCCAGGCCGGTCAGTCCATCTTCGGCGACGACGCCAAATTGCCCGAGGCGGCTCCCGCCATGATCCGTCACATTCCTCCCGTCGAGCAGGCTGCTGCCGTCAGTTCCGTAGATGCTTCCGTGCGCCGCACCGACCTCATTCCGAGCAGTGAAACAGGCGGTATTGCAGTCACCGCGGCCGAGCCCGAGGTGCTCGACACACTGCAGGGCGCCATGGATGAGGGTCGATTCCTCGATGAGGCGACAACGGCAGCACCGGCGATCGTCCTCGGCTCGGTCGCTGCCGAACGTTTGGGTATCACCGATCTCCGCCAGGGGCCGATGGTCTACCTGGACGGCCACTGGTTCAACGTGATCGGCATCCTTGAACCGCTGCCGTTGAACCCCGATCTCGATCGGGCAGCATTCATCGGCTACGACGTGGCGAAGCAGCTCTTCGATACGAAGGCCAACGCAACAACGATCTACTTGCGGACCCATCCTGATCAGGTCGAAGGGGTACGTTCCCTCCTGGCTCGGACCGCCAACCCGCAAGCCCCCAACGAAGTTCAGGTATCACGGCCCTCAGACGCTCTCGAGGCCAAGGCTGCGGTTGACGCCAACCTGACACGATTGCTGCTTGGTCTTGGAGCGGTCGCGTTGATCGTCGGCGGCGTCGGAATCGCCAACGTCATGGTGATCTCCGTGTTGGAACGTCGCTCCGAGATCGGAGTCCGCCGGGCGCTCGGCGCCAAGCGAAGTCACATCGCTGGACAGTTCCTCACAGAGAGCATCATGCTGTCGATGCTCGGCGGTGTCACGGGCGTTGCTCTCGGCGCCGCCGTAACTCGCATTTACGCCACTCGACAGGGATGGCTCGTCAATATCCCGACGGAGGCGCTGGCCGCCGGCGTCGGCGCCGCCCTAGTTGTTGGCGCCCTCGCGGGTCTGTATCCCGCTGTCCGCGCCGCTCGTATGGATCCCGCCGAAGCCGTCTATCCAACCGGCTGAGATCTTGACTAACTCGCCGAATGGTGGATCATTCGGTGATGAACTCATTCGTGGCACTGCTGGCGCTTCTCGCAACACTGACCTCGTCCGTCGCGGCCATCGAGAGCGCCGCCGTGCCGAGCCCACCGCCGGCTGACGGGGACGTTGACTACCAAATTGGCGGCCCATATGAGCCATACGCCGAGACTGAGATCGTGTCACGCGATCGGCTTGACCCGCCAGTGCCCGGCCTCTACAACATCTGTTACGTCAACGCTTTCCAGACCCAAGCGGAGGACTTCGACTGGTGGGTCAACAATCACCGCAACCTGCTTCTCAAGAAGGATGGGGAGTTCGTTGCAGATTCCGAATGGAACGAGATCCTGTTGGCGATCGGCACCAGGAACAAACGCACCGCGCTAGTTGAGATCGTTCGACCGTGGATCGAGCAGTGCGCGACTGACGGCTTCGACGCCGTCGAATTCGACAACCTCGATTCCTGGACGCGATCCGAAAACCAGCTCACGCGCAAGGACGCCAAACGGTATGTGCGCCGGCTGAACGCGATCGCCGCTGCGGCCGGCCTGGCATCCGGACAGAAGAACACACCACAACTCTCGAAGCTCAAGGACAACCTCGGGTTTTCCTTTGCCGTCGCCGAAGAGTGCAACCGCTACCGCGAGTGTGCTCGCTACACCAGGCACTACGGCGATAGCGTCATCATCATTGAGTACCGCAGGAAGGATTTCAATCGGGCCTGCAGCAAACGGCCTGAGCTGTCAACGGTGCTGCGGGATCGACTCGTGCGCCCCAAGGACAAGGCGAAGCACGTCTACGACACCTGTTGAGCCAAACCCCATTTGCGGCTGCGGTCTCGTAGGCTCAGAGATGTGCCACGCGGCACGAGGCCGGTGGCAGGGGAACATGTATTCGATCGATTCGACTTGATCGGTTGAGACAGGAACTGCGATTGGAAGGGGGAGGAGATGCGACGCATACTCCTCGGGTTCATTCTGGCCGTCGGCATGGTTGCGGTGCCCATTGGAGGTGCCCTAGCCACGGCGACCGTCGATTGTGACAGCGGCGACTCGTTGCAGACAGCTGTCGATAGAGGGCCATCGCCACGACCGATCGAGATTCTCGGCACCTGCGCAGAGCAGATCGTCATCAATTCGGCAATAACGATCATCGGCGGGTCGCCGGACGCGACGATCGATGCGACCACAACCGGCACCGGCAACGCGGTGACAATCAATTCGGACGGGGTCAACCTGCGTGACCTCACGATTCGAGGCGCCCTGAAGGCTGATGACTCCACAGGCCACGGCGTCCAGGTCACCGACTGGTATACCTTCTCGATGGTCGGGGTCACTGTCGAAGACAACGAAAACCATGGCGTCGACATGTTGGACTCCCTCGCTACGGTCACTCGCTCTCGGATCCGCGACAACGGCGGCGTCGGGCTGTTCTTGGGCGGAGGCTGCTGCGGAATCTTGACTCTTGACGACAGCGTCGTCGCTCGCAACGGGGGAACGGGTGTCTCCGGGTCTGAGGACCAGTCACTGATAATCTCGAACAGTCTGATCAAAGGCAACGGAGGAGCGGGCGTGTACGCCGAAGAGGACCTCCACGTTGTGAACTCGGAAGTGCGACGCAATGCATCGACCGGAGTCCTCGGGGGTACCGGTCGCGGGTTTGTCCGGGCCTCGAACATCGTCAACAACTCCGGCGGCGGCATTTTCGGAATCGCGAGAGTTGTCGACTCTCGAGTAGCCCGCAACACCGGCTTTGGCATCAGCGAGACCTCGAGGATCGCCAGGACGGTCGTGACCGCCAACGACGGCCCCGGCATCGAGTGCCCGTGGGAGTGTCATGTCGAGTACTCAACAATCAAGCGGAACAAGGGCAGCGGTGTTGTCATGGACAGCCCGTTCGCTGGTCAGGTAATGGAGGTCTTTGGATCTGATATTGCGCACAATGTCACCAGTGACGGCACACCGGCGGCGATCGACGTCAAGGACGGCGGAATGACCGTCTACAGCTCGACCGTTCGCAAGAACGTGAGCGCCTCAGGGGCGGCAATTCGCTCAGCCGGTGAACTGGACATCAGGTTCGCCACGATCTGGCGCAACTCTGGCCCGGCTGGAGTCTTCGAGAACACCGGAGTCGATTACTCCATCGAGTTCGGCGCTTCGATTCTGTACGGACACGTCGGAGCCACCGATGGTTGCACCGGCAACCTGGTGAAGACACACGGGTACAACGTGATCTCCCAATTCGGCTGCCCGGAGGACGACACCGACTTCGACGGGAAGCCGCGGCTCAAGCCGATCGCGTACAACGGCGGGCCAACGCTGAACTACCTACCGAAGGTGTCTTCACCGGCCATAGACCGGGTTCCGTTAGCCGCCTGCACGATTGGGACCGATCAGCGCGGCGCCGACCGCCCATCTGGAGCCGCTTGCGACTCGGGAGCCGTGGAACGAAAGCAGTCGTCGACATAACTAGGAGTTCGAGCGGCATGCCGGGGTGGGCGACATCATGACGTCCACCCCGGCCAGTATCTAGCCGGAGTAGTTGCTCGACATCCGCATCGATTCGTCGATGTGGACGTTGACGAGTGCCGGAAGTCCGCTGGCGGCAGCCCGATCCAGCGCCGGCCGGAGTTCAGCGGGTTTGGTGACAAGTTCGCCATATCCGCCAAGTGCTTCAACGACCGAGTGATAGGGACGTCGGCCTAGATCGGACGCCACCAGTCTCTCGGGATAGAACATCTTGTGGAAGGTCTTGATGTTGCTCCAGACTCCATCGTTGCCCACGACCCCGATGACCGGGAGGCCGAGGCGGACGTAGGTGTCGAACTCCATCCCGTTGAAGCCAAAACCGCCGTCGCCAAAGACGATGCCGACCCGCTTGTCGGGGAACACCGCCTGAGCGGCCAGGGCGAATCCGGGGCCGGTACCGAGGGTGCCGGCCGGGCCGGGCTCCAGGACGTGACCGGCGGTCGATACCTGCAGCCATTTGGCGGTGGTCGACACGATGTCGCCGCCGTCAACCGCCACAATCGAGTCCATACCGAAGAAGTCGGCAACAGTCCGACCGAAGAACTGGGCATTGACGAGCTCCGATTCGACGTCTGCTTCAGCGTTGGCTGCGGCCAGCTTGGCTGCTTCGCCACTCTGGAGTTCCGCCGTCCAGGGTCGCTGGCTGTCGGCGTATGCCAACCCCTCGGCGGCAGCCAGCTGCTCCGCAAAACGGCCCGGGTGGGCGACGATGCCGTGATGAGCCGGCCGATTCCAACCGATCCTGCTCGGCTCTGCGTCCACCTGAACGACGGTGGCCTCGGGCGCAATCTTCTGGCCGTAGCCGGTCCGAAAGTCCCAGTCGACGCCTAGAGCGAGGACGAGATCGGCCCCGGCGAACGCCTGAGAGCGAGCCCGATTACCGAGCAGCGGATGGCCGAATCGGAAGGCGCCACGGGCACCGCTATTGACGTAGGCCGGCGCCTGGAGCGCTTCGGCGAGGGCGACCAATGCTGCCGCTCCAGCTCCACCACGAAACCCATTGCCGGCGAAGATCACGGGGCGCTCGGCGGAGGCGAGGAGGGCCGCCACGTCAGTGATCACCTTTGCATCCGCGCCCATTGGCGTGCCCGCTCGATACCTCTCGGGCATCACGATCGAGTCGGGGACGGTGTTGGCCTGGACGTCCAAAGGTATGTCGAGAAATACGGGCCCGCCCCGTCCGGCGAACGCGTGGCGGGCGGCGATCGAGATGTAGTCGGCTAGTCGCGTGGTCTCCCAGGCAGTGTCCGCGAAGCGGGTGATCGAGGCAAACAGCTTGGGGTGGTCCATCTCCTGGAGCCCACCTGTGTGTTCTTGCCGAACCGGATGACGCCCGCCGAGCACCAGCATCGGTGTCGACGAGTAGTGGGCATTCATGACACCGGTAATGGTGTTGGTCACGCCTGGCCCGGCTGTCACCGCCACGACGCCGAGTTTCCCGGTGAGCCGGGTATAGGCCTCGGCGGCATGGGCGGCGGACTGCTCATGACGAACGTCAACCACTCTGATCCCCTCGAGGACACACCCGTCGAGGATTGGAACAATGTGACCCCCGGTCAGAGTGAAGAGCGTATCGACCCCTTCATTCCTGAGCGCCCGCGCAATCAGTTGACCGCCGTGAATCTTTTCCAACACAACTCCGTTCCTCAGTACCGTTCCTAGAGATTACGGTTCGTTGCCGGCGTCTAGCTGTGATAACCGGGGACGTTGTCCCTGGCGGGATGGTGTGATTGGTTGAGCCCTCCGAGCGAGACTGTGGGTGGT
>JAAELU010000007.1 GCA_024226255.1 bacterium
CGACTCACCGAGATGGCCCAAGCCGAAGTGATTCGGATCACCATCGAGACACTCCGACGACTGAAGTACCAGCCAACCGGTGGGTTCACCGCCTTCTACTTGGCTGATCCCTCGCAAGCCGGGGGTTTCGGCCTCCTCGACGTCGACCGTCGCCCGAAACCGGGATGGCAAGCGCTCGCCGACGCGTGCCGGCCGGTGATCGTCGTGGCCGACCCACTCCCATCTGTGGTTCACCCCGGCACTGTGCTCTCTCTCGCCGTTCACGTCGTGTCAGATCTACGCACCCCACTCCACGACACGACCGTCCGCGCCACCGTCACCCAGCCCGACAGCGAGGCGCACACAACGAGTTGGCAAGGGCTGGTGCCCTCCGACAGCTGCGCCTACATCGGCCAGGTCGAAGCCGTGATCACTGCTGGAGCCGGAGATGTCACGATCGATCTGGAATTGGAGACGAACGACACGATCGTTTCCAACCAGTACCGATCTCCGATCAGCTGACCTCACGGGCAGGAGTGGGCCGGCCACTGAAGAGGCCAGTACCGTGGCCTTCGACTGTTCATCCCAGACAGGAAACCACTCATGGCGCAAACCACCTCGAGCGGGACCGATCATTCGGTTCCGCCGATTCGCCGGCGAGGGGCCCAGCTTCCCTGGCCGCTCAACCTCTACCAGACGGCGATCGGCAAGAAGTACGTCATGGCCATCACCGGCGTGGCCTTGCTCGGCTTCATGGTGGTGCACATGATCGGCAATCTGCACCTCTATGAAGGTCCCGTGCAGGTCCACGCCTACGGTGAGGCCCTTCGCGATCTGGGCGGCCATCTCGCCCCGCGCACCTTCCTCTTGTGGGTCATGCGAATCGGGTTGATCGTGTTGTTTGCCCTCCACATCCACAGTGCTGTGTCACTCAGTCGAATGAGCACCCAGGCCGACTCGTCCTATGAAGGCAAGAGGGACTACATCGCGGCCAACTTCGCCAGTCGCACGATGCGTTGGACAGGCCCGATCATCCTTCTCTACATGGTCTTTCACCTAGCCGACCTCACCTGGGGCACCCGTTTCGACAGCTATGTGCGGGGCGACATCTACCACAACGTTTCGGAATCGATGAGCTCACTGCCCGTGGCCCTGATCTACGTGGCAGCCAACATCGCCCTCGCCGTACACATCTTCCACGGCGCCTGGTCGATGTTCCAGAGTTTGGGAATCAACAATCCGGCCTACAACAATCTGCGCCGCAACCTCGCCACCGGGCTGGCGGGAATCATCTTGATCGGCAATCTCAGCTTCCCTGTGGCGGTACAGACCGGCCTCATCAACGAGGACAACCGATCGGTTCCGGTGGGCGAACTCGAGCACGAAAGCAATGCCCACGCCGAAGGAGGAGACGACTGATGGTCACACTCGACGCCAAGATCCCCGACGGCTCGATTGCCGAGAAGTGGGACAACCACAAGTTCTCGGTGAAGCTGGTCAACCCGGCCAACAAGCGCAAGTTCGAGATCATCGTCGTAGGCACCGGCCTTGCCGGCGCCTCAGCGGCAGCCTCCCTGGCCGAGCTCGGCTACAAGGTGAAGGTCTTCACCTACCACGACTCCCCTCGACGGGCACACTCGATCGCCGCCCAAGGCGGCGTCAACGCCGCCAAGAACTACCGCAACGACGGCGATTCTGTCTATCGCCTCTTCTACGACACAGTGAAGGGCGGCGACTACCGATCTCGCGAAGCCAACGTGTACCGCCTGGCCCAGGTGTCGGTCGACATAATCGACCAGTGCGCCGCCCAAGGTGTGCCCTTCGCACGCGAGTACGGCGGTCTTCTCGCCAACCGCTCGTTCGGCGGAGCCCAAGTGAGCCGCACCTTCTACGCACGTGGCCAAACCGGCCAACAGCTCCTTCTCGGCGCTTACCAGGCGCTCGCCAGCCAGATCGCAGCCGGAGGGGTCACCCTCTTCAACCGTTCCGATGTGCTCGACATCGTCACCAAGGACGGCGAAGCGTGCGGCATCGTCACCCGCGACATGCTCACCGGCGAGGTGAGTTCCCACAGCGCTCACGCCGTGGTACTTGCCACCGGCGGCTACGGCAACGTCTACTACCTCTCCACCAACGCGATGGCCTGCAACGTCACAGCAGCATGGCGAGCCAGCCGCAAGGGGGCGTTGTTCGCCAACCCCTGCTACACCCAGATCCACCCCACCTGCATCCCAGCCGCCGACGAGTTCCAATCGAAGCTCACCCTCATGTCGGAATCGCTGCGCAACGATGGCCGCATCTGGGTGCCCCGCGATCTCGATGAGTCCCGTGGCGCCGGCCAGATCCCCGAGGATGAGCGCTACTACTACCTTGAAGAGAAGTACCCATCGTTTGGCAACCTGGTTCCGCGCGACGTGGCCAGCCGCAACGCCAAGACAGTGGTCGACGAAGGCCGCGGCGTCGGCCCGCTCAAGAACGGCGTCTTCCTCGACTTCGCCGCCGCCACTGCCCGCGACGGGGCCGAAGCCATCAAGGAGCGCTACGGGAATCTGTTCGACATGTACGAACGGATCACCGGCGAGGA
>JAAELU010000008.1 GCA_024226255.1 bacterium
AGAACCTGGAAGCCCTGAGGGAGCGGAACAAGCTGGCCGAGCTTGGCGGTGGGGAAAAACGGATCGAGAAGCAGCACGCGGCGGGCAAACTCACCGCCCGGGAGCGGCTGGACATCCTCCTCGACCCCGGCTCCTTCCAGGAGATGGACAAACTGGTGACCCATCGCTGCATTGACTTCGGTATGGAGAAGCAGCGTATCCCCGGCGACGGTGTGATCACCGGCTACGGCAAGATCGACGGCCGGCCGGTCTATGTCTTTTCCCAGGACTTCACCGTTTTCGGTGGCTCGCTCTCCGAAACATACGCGATGAAGATCTGTAAGATCATGGACCTGGCAATGAAGATGGGCGTGCCGCTGATCGGGCTCAACGATTCGGGCGGCGCACGGATTCAGGAGGGGGTGGTGAGCCTTGGCGGCTATGCCGACATCTTCCTGCGCAACACCACGGCTTCGGGGGTGGTGCCACAGATCTCGGCGATCATGGGCCCCTGTGCCGGTGGTGCTGTCTACTCGCCGGCGATCACCGACTTCATCTTCATGGTGAAGAAGTCGAGCTACATGTTCGTCACCGGCCCCGACGTGATCAAGACGGTGACCCACGAAGAGGTGACCAAAGAGAAGCTGGGCGGCGCCATGACCCACAACTCGGTCTCCGGCGTGGCCCACTTCGCCGCCGAGGATGACGAGAACTGCCTGCTCTTGATCCGCGAACTGATGTCCTTCATCCCCCAGAACAACATGGAGGACCCGCCGGTCAAGCCCACCGACGATGACCTCAACCGTCGCGATGCGGCCCTCGACACGGTGGTGCCGGACAACCCGAACCAGCCTTACGACATCAGGGATATCGTCGGCCCGATCCTCGACGACCGCTACTTCTTCGAGGTGCACGAGCACTACGCCAGGAACATCGTGGTGGGCTTCGGTCGCCTGGGTGGTATGCCGGTGGGTATTGTGGCCAACCAACCGGCGGTGCTGGCCGGCTGTCTCGACATCGATGCCTCGGTCAAGGGCGCCCGCTTTGTCCGTTTCTGCGACGCCTTCAACGTGCC
>JAAELU010000009.1 GCA_024226255.1 bacterium
GAAGGCATCAGGGAGGTCTTCATCTGTTCCGTCGAGGCAATGTCGCTGGCCTTGATGGCGCGTTGCCGGCTGGTGGAAATTTCAGAAACAAGCATGGGGTCCCCGGATCCGACGACGAAACCACTGACTACCTCACCACTCTTGAGGGTCACGACGGTGAGTTCGTAGCCAAAGGTGATGCTGGCGGACGGGTTGAGAAGGGCATCGAGAATAGCCGGGGCATCGAACTTGGCTCCGATCGTGGTGAGGTCAGGTCCGATCGCACCGCCCTTGCCGGCATAGGCGTGGCAGGTCACGCAGGCAGCGCGTTCGTGGAAAAGCTTTCGACCGCGGGCCGCGTCGCCGGTGAGCTTGGCGAGGTCCAGCATGGTGGGGACCTGTTGTCCAGTGCCCGGCGCGGTCCGGGGGAAGTGGCGGCCGGCAAGGGTGCGCACCATGAGGTCGGGATTGCTGTGGATGTTTCCGGCGATGGTGTCCTGGAAGGCGGACGGAATCTTGTTCTGGGTGGCGAGGGCGAGGAGCTGTTTTCCGCCAGCTGCGCTCCGGCACATCGCGATGGCGGCGGCCTCTCGCGCAGCTTGCGTGGCGTTGACGTCGAGCAGGGTCACCTGCAGTGCGAGGGCACGCTCCGCAGGGCTGGGGCCATCGTGATAGACCTCGAATCTCACCGAGGGATTGCCGCCGGGGTAGTCCGTCCCTCCCAGGTCCACGCGCCCGTTGTCGAGTCCGCCGCGGCAGAGGAAGCGGGTCGAACCCTTGCCCGCCAGATCGTAGACGATGACGGAGCTGGCGTGGGTGCCGATGCCACTGGAAACGGCCCGTCCATCGACCTTTAGCGGGAGCTTGCCCGCGTTTCGGTTGACCCCGACTTCGCCCCAGCCCGTGGTGGCGTGGGTCCACTTGAGAGAGGTGAGGGGAGTGGCTTTCCCCTCGGCATTGAGCAATCGTGGTTCGATCCAGTTCGCCCAGTCACAGCTGATTCCGTCGCCCGCGTCGGTGACCACGAGGTAGAGTTTTGTGGCGCCGGTGAGATCGACCTCGATGTCGGCGATCTTACCTTTGCGGATGACCTCGCTGACGTAGGCGGCCGGCTGAGGCAAGGTGATGCCATTGACAACGACAGCTTTTTTCACCGGGACAGGTTTGATGCCGAAGGTCTGCCACAGGTTGTTCGCCCGAAACTGCAGCCACCAACGTGCGTAGTCGCGGAGGTCCTCGGGGCCGTTGGCGGCGAGATCCCCCATGAGATCCGCAGCGCGTTGATCATTGGTGAAGGCGATGGTGTCGACGGCCTGTTTGCGGGTCTCGTAATCGAGACCAGTGGCCTTCGCCCTGAGGCCCAAGGGCGTGAGGGCATGGCGTGGGTGCAGGCGCCAGATCAGGGA
>JAAELU010000010.1 GCA_024226255.1 bacterium
AGAGGTTCGAAGTCGAAGGTCATGCAATTGTGACGGCGGCGGACGCCGATCCCGCCTGATGCGGGATCGGCGCGTTCCGCCAGCTAGTGATCAGATCAAGTAGTTGATCTGTTGCACAGCCGATCTGTACTGAGTGAGAGCTCCGGCGTAGTCGTCAGCAGCTCGCAGCGCATCTCCAGATGCAATCAGCACAACCGCGGCGTCAATAGCGATGAAGTCGTCATCGACTCGCGCCATGTCCGTCGCAAAGTCCGCCGCGTCGTTCGCCAACGACGAACCAGCACCGGCCAGGCCGTCCATGATGCTGGTCAGGTCCAGGGTCGCGTCCTTGCCCTCCGCCCGCTCCAGCTTCTTGACGGCGCTTCGCAGGTGGCCGATAGCAGCCGCCGGCTTGTCCTCGGCAACGTCCTCGAGGGCTTCACCGAGCTGATTGGAGGCGCGATCCAGCAACCGCTCGGCGGCAGGCGTATAGACCCCTTCCTCCAGCGATCCGAGGGCGTCCAGTTGCGCCTGGATCAGCACCTCGCCATCGCTGTAGAGGTCGGGCGGTGGGTCATCGAGGAACTCGTCTACAACGCCAACTGCATCTCCGTAGTGGAGCGCCGCATCGGCGAAGTCCTCTGTACCGAAGGCGACGTCGCCCGCATTCACCAGAGCGGTGGCGTCTGCAATCGCCTGCGGGTCGGCATCAATCGACGTTGCGTAGTGAATGGCGTACTGCGCCGCCGATTTTGCACCCCGGGCCAGAAACGCCTCTATGTGAACGACGTAGAGATCGTTGTCGTCGTCCTCTGCGCGATCCAGCTGGATCAGGGCACGCCGCACCTTCGACACTGCGGATTTCGCTTTACCCAAATCCCACTTCTCCGTGGCCTCGGCGAGGCGATCGATGGCATCGTTGATGTGAGCAACTGCGGCGGGATCGACATCAGGACTGGCGGCCAAAGCAGTCAGCTCAGCGCTGCCGAGGCCGATGGCTCCCCCAAGATCGACTATCGCGATCGGGAAAGTGTCGGTGCCAGTGCCACCGTCGTCGTCCGTCACCTCGAATTCCAGTGTGAAGGCTCCCGTTGCGAAGTAGCTGTGCTGCGCATAGAAGGTCTCACCGACCTCAACGGCTCCGAAGGAGCCGACATCGCCATCTCCCCAATCAACCTGAGCGACATGGGTGTCTTCGAGACCCACATCCACGAGGTTCCCCGCCAAGTCGACAGGCAATGCCAGCAGGCCCGGATGGGGCTCCAGTCCGATGAGGTCTCCGTTGTCATCCAAGACTGCCCAAATCTCGGCTACAGGCGGGACGTTGTTCACGGCGGCCGTGCCCGTGTACATGGAGACCGCACCGTCCTTGTCGCGGACATGGCCTGCAACCGGTAGCAGTGCGTCGTCCATCGTGGCACACGCCGCAGTGCTAGCCGGACCAAAGGCCCCCAGGCCTGAACCATCGCCACAGTCGAAGGCAAAAGCGAAGCCAGCTGCGCTGTCGACCGGCGAGGGATCGAACGGAGACGTCAGCGACAAGGTGAACGGGCTCCCCTCGTCGACGGGACCATCATCACCAAACACACCCACCGGAGCAACATTGTCAACCGTCACAGCGGCGGTGTACTCGCTTAGGCCGCCATCGATATCCCGGATCTGACCAACCACCGACCGCGCCCCATCGTCATCGGTAGGACACACCGCGCTAGCCGAGGAACCAAACGCCCCCAACCCCGCACCGTCACCACAATCAAACGCATACTCGAACCCAGCCAACGTGTCAGCATCCGAAGGATCAAACGGCGCCGTCAACGACAACGTAAACGCACTCCCCTCACCCGCCGGACCGTCATCACCGAACACACCAACAGGAGCAACATTGGTCACTGTGAGCGTGAAGTCGACACTGTCCGTGCCACCGTTGCCGTCGTCGGCGGAGATGCTAACGACCTGGCTTTCTACGGGGCCGTCATCCGTTTCGAAGGACCACCCCCAAGTGCCATCGCCGTTGTTGGTCACGGTGCCGACGGTTGCGCTCATGGCGACCACGTCTCCATCCCCATCGACGATGGTCCCACTGTTGGTTGCTGGCGAACCCTCGTCAGCCAACACCGGGTCCGTGTCGACGCCGAGTGCGGGATCGGTGTTCGGTTTGTTCCCGAACGCCAGACCCGGAACGACGGTCTCGAACTCGCCTGAGCCGAGTCCAACCTGCCCAGCGAAAGCAACTGCCAGCTCGCCGGCACCAACTGTCACGACTACAGACGGATCACCTGGGTCGTGCGTTGACGATACGAGTCCGAACGGTACCGTCTCGGTGATTGTGTATGTGCCGGGATCGAGGTCCTCGAACGAGAACTCGCCCGAGGCGTTCGTCGTCGCCGTGACCGGCCCGACAGGATCGCCACCCGTCGTGGTGCCGGCCAGCGTGAAGGTCACCCCAGCCATCCCCGGGCTGCGTGAGCCACCGAGGTCGCCCACCGCGACTCCCTCTGTGTTGAATCCGTCGCCTGACACGTCTGTGCAGGAGAAGCCACCGGCGCCGTCGCCGAAGCACACTCGATTCCTCTGGCCGGATGTGTTGTTGAACACGGCATCCAGATTCGCATCACTGTCGAAGTCCCCTAGGGCGACGCCGACGCTGCGATATGGGTCCGACGACACGTTGCCGCAGCTAAAGCCACCCGAGCCGTCTCCGAGGCAGAGCTTGTTCTGGGGAGCCAGGTCGTAGTTGGCGAAGACCACGTCGAGGTTCGGGTCTCCATCGATGTAGCCAAGCGCCACTCCGTTCGTGTTGTTGGCATCGCCCGATACATCACTGCAGGTGAATCCGCCGGTGCCGTCCCCGAGGCAGACACGGTTGAGGTGCTGCGTGTTATTGGGGAACACCGCGTCGAGATGTCCATCACTGTTTGCGTGCCCGAGCGCGACCCATACCGCAGTGTCCGTCCGTGTCGAAACGTCAGTGCAGGTGAAGCCACCCAGACCGTCTCCGAGACAGGCACGATTGGGTTGGCCGCCGTTCGAGATCACAGCATCGAGATTCGTATCACCGTCGACGAAGCCAAGCGCGACCGCCATGCTGGCGTTGGATTCTGGGGTTGCATCACTACAGGTGAACGAACCCGATCCATCGCCGCGGCAGAGACGGTTGGGCTGGTTCTGGTTGACGAAGATCGCATCCAGATGCGAGTCCCCATCAATCAGACCGAGACTCACTCCCCTGCTCATGTTGGCATCGCTCGAGACGTTGTTGCACGAGAATGCACCTGATCCATCCCCGAAACAAACCTGGTTCGGATTGCCATAGTTTGCAACGACAACATCCGGGTAGGGGTCGCCGTTCACATGCCCGATGGCCGCCCGGAAGCTGTTGTTCGTCGCTGTTGACAGGTCGCTGCACGTGAAGCCACCCGAACCATCGCCGATGCAAACCCGATTCTGCTGGTTTCGGTTCAGGAACACTATGTCGAGCGCGCCATCGCTGGGGTTCCCGCTTCCACCGATATCGAGGAACTTGAAACCGTCTATCGAGCCAGTCGTCGGGAGCGGCTCGAGAAACAGCATCCACACGGCACCCCGATCGGGCCCGCCGTCGTCGTCACGAAGGGCTCCCACTGCCAGATCAGTAGACCCGTCGCTGTTGAAGTCTCCGATGCCGGCGACTGACCAGCCGAAGAGATCACCCGGATCCGTCGGGCCAACGAAGCCTCCGACTCCTTCGGAGATTCGCTGTGTTGAAGCAACCGTCCCGTTCGTGTTCATGAACAGCAGCCAGACGGCACCTTCGTTCCCGCTGTCGAATCCGCCGACAACGAGGTCCTCAGCGCCGTCGCCGTCGAGATCCCCCATGGCGGCGACAGACGTTCCGAACTTGTCGTAGTTGTCCAGGATTGCTCCGAGTCCACCAGCCGTAGAAGACACCTTCTGGTGCGAGGCAACCGTCCCATTGGCGTTCATGAACAGGACGTAGAGGGCTCCCCGATCGGGGCCACCGTCGTCATCTAGTTGTGCGGCCACAGCAAGGTCGACCACACCGTCATTGTTGAGGTCGCCTGTGTTGGCGACTCCCTCGCCGAACTGGTCGCCTGAGGCGAGCGAACCCGTGAAGCCGCCGACCCCGTTGGTGATCTCCTGATCGGCCATGACGGTTCCATTGCTGTTCATGAACAGGATCCAAACCTCGCCGGTTCCGTTCACTTCGGTTGGTGCCCCGACCGCCAAGTCGATCACGCCGTTGCCGTCGAGATCACCCATGTTCGTGGTAGCAAACCCGAAGTTGGCCGAACCCTGAAGAGATCCGCTGAAGCCACCAAGGCCCTGTCCAATCTTCTGGTGGGCTTTGACGGTGCCGTCGCTGTTCATGAACAGAATCCAAACAGCACCCCGGCCACCGTTCTCGCGCTGGTTGCCAACAGCCAAGTCCGTGACTCCGTCACCATCCATGTCTCCGAGGCTGGTCACGGAGACACCGAAGTTTGCTCCGCCACCAGGCATGTTCGCCTGGTTGGGCACGATCTTCGTCGTGGCTTTGACGGTCCCATCGGCATTCAGGTATACGAGCCATAGGGCACCAGCATTGCCTCCGGCGTCGTCGTCGCCAGTCTGTCCCACCGCGATGTCGGTGACACCGTCCCCGTCGAAGTCGCCGATGTTGGCTATCGACCTGGCGAAGTCGTCGTAGTTGTCCAGACCAGGGCCGAAACCGCCCTGGAGGTCTGAGATCTTCTGTTCGGCGGCGACCGTGCCGTCCGTCAAGGCGGTCGCCGACGGAATCATGAGCACTGACGTGATCAGGACCGTCACGCCGATTAGTTGGAGTAATCGCGATCGCATCTTGCGTCCTCCTCTCCGGGCATCAACGCCCGGATTGAGGAGCGACTCACACACTCAGCTCAGCGCAGATTCGCGCACAGCACTCGTGCGCAGCCGCTCTCTGGAAAAAGGAAAGCTGTGTGAGCTAGAGAACCGAATCCTCCTTCTGCACGCACCACTTGGATACAGCGTCGGGGCGGCAAGAGGTTGTATTGCCAGCCTGCGAGGTCCCGTCTGGAACGGTTCCCATCGAGCTTTCCGTGGGGATCTTCCCGCACACCAACTGCTACAGATTTTCGTGCTACTTCAAGGTTACGCGACGCCAGCCCTTCTGGGCCCCGGCCTCATGCCCCCAGGGTTCCAAGGTTGGAACGGAGCCATCGGGCCGTCTAGCTGGATGCTCGATGGCGGAACGCCGGCAGCCTTTTGCCACGGCTGCCCGCACAAACACTCTGCTCTCCCCCCTACGCTCACCCGGCCGCGTCATCCCTACCTGCGTTTCCTTGAAACCGTGGAGAAGGTGAAGCTTCCAATCTCGAAATCATCGCGTCTGATTTCGACTGATGCCGACGCCATGGGTCGCGGCGAGATGCCACACCGACCTCGCCGTGTTGTGCCTCATTCAAGCGGCAGCCGGGCAGCGCCGATATCCGACCTAACCTTCCGGAGGATCGCCATGCAGGCCTTCGACGGCCGCCACAACCGTCAACAGGACGTCGCGCAACGCCACCGCGACGCCCTGGCGACGTGCGCTCGCGTCCTACTGTCTGCCGATGACTTGAGCCAGGTAGACGAAGCACTCAGCGCCTTGCTGGCGGCAACGGACGCCACGTCGATATTCATCGAGGTCAACGTTGACGATCCGGAAGTCGGTCCATGCTCGACCATGGTGCGAGAGATTTCGACCTCCGGTGTCGACGTGAACACCGCAAACTGGTCAATGGTCCCGTGGGCACAGATGCCCGAGTCTCATGGCCC
Source organism: bacterium (assembly GCA_024226255.1). Taxonomy (GTDB): domain Bacteria; phylum Actinomycetota; class Acidimicrobiia; order Spongiisociales; family UBA5794; genus JAHEJX01. The sequence goes on from JAAELU010000010.1 coordinate 5,776, forward strand.
CCTGTCTCGAGGTGAGCCATACGCGTTCCTAGTGAGTGAGCTGGACCCCATCGAGCAGGCTCTCTACAGCAACCTCGACGCACGTTCCGAGCTCGACGTGCCATTCATCGTGGGCGGGGAGTGGATCGGACTCATTGGCCTTTCCGATGACCATACGGAGCGGGCTTGGCGAACGGACGAGATCGGCCTCATGACGGCTGCAGCTCAGATGTTGGAAGCCTTCTGGCAGCGGAAGAAGTCGAACGAAGCCGCGGTAATCCTGGCCGAAAGGAGCGAGGTTGCGCTGCGATACCAGCGGGCGCTCATTGCTAGTTCGCGAGCGCTGTTAACGGTTTCTGACGAGGAGGAAGCGCTGGCGCTGGTTCTCCAAGCGATGACCGCGACAACCAATGTGGACTATGGCTTCGTCGAACGTAACGAAGAGCATGCCGGCATCGGGCTGTGTAGCCGGACCATCATCGAATGTGACCGAACCGGCCCGGACTACGACGGCGACGAGTATTGGGAGCTGGTGCCGTGGTCGAAGATGCCCGACTCCTATGCCCGCCTCTCGCGGGGCGAACCGTTTGCGTTTTCGATAGGCGACCTGGGCCCCGTGGAGCGCGAGTTGTACGCCAACGCCCCGTACCCGGCGCAGTCCGAAATCAATCTTCCGATCTTCGTAGATGGAGCTTGGGAGGGTCTGGTCGGCTTCGCCGCTGCCTCGAGCGTACGCCGCTGGACGTCCGAGGAGATCGATCTCATTGCAACGATCGCCGATCTGATCGGCGCCCATTGGGCCCGGAGGAAGGCACAAGATCGGCTGGCCGAGCTCATCCGGGCCAAGGACACCTTCCTCGCTAGCGTCAGCCACGAGCTGCGAACGCCGTTGACCGTCATCGTTGGATTGGCATCCGAGCTAAAGGAGCATGACGATCGTTTCGACCCGGAGACAACCCGCGAGTTCATCGATGTGATCGCCCGCCAAAGCGTGGATTTGGCGGACATAGTCGATGACCTCCTGGTTGCAGCCAGGCTCGACGGTGAAATCCACGTGCTTCCAAGCCGAATTGACTTGGGGATCGAAGTTACGGCAGTGGTTACGGCTCTTGATATGGACGCTGCGCACGTCACGGGCGGCGCTGTGGCATGGGCAGACAGCAGCCGAGTGCGTCAGATCGTCCGTAACCTTCTAACCAATGCAAGACGCTACGGCGGACCCAACGTCCGCGTTGAGTTGTCGTCGCTGCAAGATCGGGCGATTGTTCGCGTAATCGATGACGGTGTGGGCGTTAGTGACACGATGGTTGACAAGCTTTTTCTGCCGTATCAGTCAGGGCGCGCTGAGCTTACGCAACCAGACGCGATTGGGTTGGGGCTCTCGATCTCAAAGGCTTTGGCGACCCGCATGGGTGGCGATCTGCGCTACACATCCGAAGATGATCGCACTGTCTTCTCATTGGCATTGCCGCGGAGCGCCCCTCGGACCTAGCTGCGCGGCGTTGTTGAACTGGTCACCGCCTGGTGCGGTAGCCTCCGCATCCCCGCCCCAGTAGCTCAGGGGATAGAGCACCGGTTTCCTAAACCGGGTGTCGCAGGTTCGAATCCTGCCTGGGGCGCAGGAACGAAGCCCGCAACCGGAGGCCGCCAAAATGAACTCCCGGTCGGGTCTGGCGGCTGCGGTTACCGCCATCTTCTTCTGGGCAACCGGGAACATCATTGTGCGCGAGGTGGATCTACCCGGGGTCCAGATCGCGTTTTGGCGGATCCTGTTGGCAGCCGGCGTGTACTGGGCGATTCTCGTGTTCAGCGGACGATCTCTGAGCTGGTCAGCTTTCAAGAAGAGCATTCCGGCCGGCATCACGATCAGTCTCGAGATCGCACTCTTCTTCGTCGCGATCAAGGCGACGACGGTTGCCAACACGACCGTAATCGCCGCCCTGCAGCCAATCGTGCTGCTGGCATTCGGCATCCGTCGTTTCGGTGAGCGGATCACGCCCCGCCACATCGCGCTGGCGTTGTCCGCCTTGGCCGGTGTATCGCTCGTCGTTCTTGGATCATCTACCCACCCCATCTGGAGCCCCCGAGGTGATGTGCTGGCGTTTGCGGCGATGCTTCTGTTCTCCGCGTACTACGTGACTGCGAAACGGGCTCGGGAGGTAGTCCCGGCACTGGAGTTCCAGACGGCGGTCTGGATCGTCGGCGTGCTCGTACTATTCCCCTTTGCGGTGATCGATGCGGGCGGCATCGTTTTGCCCTCTGCGAGCAACTGGTGGGGTCTCGTGCTGCTGCTGCTGATTCCTGGGACCGGCCATTTCCTGATGAACTGGGCACATGCTCGGGTCAACTTGTCGGTCACATCCATGTTGACTCTCGGAATCCCTGTGATCTCGACACTGGCGGCGGCTGTGGTTCTCGAGGAAGCCATAAGCGGCTGGCAGATCCCCGGCATCCTGATCGTCATCGCCGCCCTGGTGGACGCTATCAGGCGGGAGGCCCGGATCCGGTCGCGCCACCTCAAAGAACAGCAGGGGGAATTCGAGATCAACCCTCAAGCTTGAAAGGGCAGCCAGCTCCGAAGGACGGCAATCAGGCGATCGTGTGGCACCACCGTGGCGGCGCCAATCGACATCCAGCGCGCCATGGCAATGTCGTCCGGATCAGGACCGTAGACCGCCACCTTGGATCCGGCAGCGGCCAGCGCCCTGACCGCTTCTTCGGCGGCGGCGTGATCGAGATCAACGACAGCCCACCGTGGGATCTCGTCGGCGAGTCCTGTTGCGATCGCACCCGGGTTTCGCCAGTGGCGAGCCGGGATCCCGCGGTCGGCCGCAACAAGGTGGATAGAAGCCCGATCGGCTTGGTTCATCGTGACAGCAGCCACAACCAATGCCTCCGACGACTCCCCCTTGGGCACGACGTTGACGACCTGCTTGGCCTTGGCAACTCCCCATGCCACATGCGCTCGCCATGCCGCCTCCCCCAGATCACGTGACGAAACCGGCGCCAACCCATAGAGATCGCCCGGGAGAGCTTGCTGCGAACCGACGTCACGGGCCGCTGAAACGATCCCGGCCTCCTCCAACGCCGCCGTTGGAAAGCCAGAAGCGGTTTGCAGAATGTGCAGCGGGCCCTGCCGCTGGTCCTCAACCGAAAGCCGGGCCCACTGAGCCAGTTCGGCCGTCAGCCACTGCACCCCCTGCCGGGTCGCCTCGTCGATGTCGGTTGCCGGAGCAACCTCGACCATACGCGACTGCAGGTACTGCGGAAATGCGACAAGAAATGCCTCAACAACGGCATCACAAGCCGCCGAATAGGAGGAGTCGGCCATCGCGCCAGCCTACGCCAGCCGGGCGAATTACCTGCGCAACGCTGCCACCTGGATAGAGTCACAAAAACACGTACGGAAGGTTGTTCGAATATGCGGAAGATGTGGCCCTTGCTGGCCGCTCTAGTGGTGCTGACTTCGGCATGTCGGCTTGAGACCAACATCACCATCGACGTCAACGACGACGGAACTGGGATGTTCACCACCGAGATTGGCCTCGACGATGAGATGAGCGAGATTCTCGAAGGCTTCGGCGGCGCCGACCTCCTCGGGAGCCTTGACTTGGGTGACGGAACCTCGGAGACCCGGACTGAAGGCGCCATGACCTACGTGTCCTCATCACAGACTTTTGCGTCAACGGAGGAGCTGAAAGGGGTTGTCGAAGCCAACGATGACCAGGCCTCGTTTGACGAATTCGAACTCGAAGTAGACGAAGCCGGGGCCCGTGTCGTGGCCAAGACGGCGGCGCTCGCCGGCCAAGACGGGCTCGACACCGACTCGCTTCCCTTTGACCTTTCATCCCTTGACGATGATATGTTCTCCGCCGGCGTGTTCGTGAAACTGCCGGGCAAGGTCACCCAGCACAACGCGGATGAGGTCCTGGCAGACGGCACACTCCGCTGGGCAATATCGGTCACCGACCCAATCGACATCGAGGCTGAATCCACATTCGGCGGCGACGGCATCCCATGGCTGCCGATTGGTGGCGTCGCCGTGGCGATCCTCGGAGTCGGTGCTTTCTTGGCGACACGCAAAAAGGGCGACAAGTCCTCGGCCGCATTGAGTTCAACGGAGGCACCTCCCGCACCGATGGACTTCAGCTCCCCTACCGCCGCCTCCGGCGAATTGGAGCTGCCCCCAGATCTGCCTCCATCCGGCTCGGCCTAGTTTCCTAGGAGCCTGTTACCCGGCGAAGACCACTACGACGAGAAGCCCCAGCGGGCCCCGCACCGCCGCAGATCCCATTCTGCGGAATGCGGGGTTTGCTACGTCCGCTCCGCCGGCCGGGTCCTCGACGATGATCTCTTGCGCCGAACGCGGCGAAGTGGCCAAGGCCACTGCCTCGCCGGCAACCACCACGGGGATCTCGGCGGCCGCCAGGCGCACTTCGATGCGACCATCTCCTGAGTTGTGCGAGAGCCGCCCCGCGCCGTACAGGGCTATGGCGTGATCGCGGGCGACCTCGTCGAGGGCGGTCGATCGGGCGAGTGGGTCAACGCCTTCATTGACGCGGGCAACATTGATCAAGTCGGCGAGCCTGGTTGCAGCCTTTCTGGCCACATCGAGTTCAGAATTGGCGGCCGGTTCGACATCAATGCGGCCTCGTTCCGGGGCGACCAGCCGGTGATCACCGGCAACCGACTGCAGTTCGAGAGCTGCGGCCAACACTCGATCAAATGAGACGAGGCCGAGCATGCGCTGAGGGATTCCATCGGCCTCAACCATTGCGCTGACCAGTGACGACTCATCAAGCGCCTCGGCGGCTCCATCCGGGATTGGCATCAATGTGAGCACAGAGGCCACGACCGTGGCCGCCAAGATGGCCGCGAGTCCCGAAAAGGCGGCACCCCCGAGCCGGTTGGCCGTCGTCAGGCCTGGGAGGATGCGGACCCCCTTGTGGGCGATCCAGCCAAGCACAGCACCACCGGTCGATATGAGAACGAAGACGATGATCCCTCCGGCGATCCGCGAAGCATCCTCTCCGGCACCGGACATTGCCGAGACGATTGCTCCCATAGGACTTGCCAGCCGGAACGCGAAGAAGGTGCCGGCGACAATCACCCCGAGGCCGATTACCTCGCGGATCAGACCCCGAAGCCATCCCCGAACCAATAGTGCGGCGAGTCCTGCACCCAGGACAAAGTCGATCACAACGATCTAAGTGTTGTCGAGATCTTGGTCTATGCGGTCAGCCGCGTCATCGTCGGATGCGTCGCCATCCATCTCGAAGTCAGCAGCGCGCCGCATTCTCTTGAGAAGGGTGGTGCGTTCATCCGGTTCGAGAATGAGCGCGTCGCTTGCCTCTTCCCAGGATTGACCGAGCACTCGAGTTCGCCATAGGTGACCAGCAATGATCTTCACCGATGCAGTGACAGGCACCGCCAGCAGCACTCCCCACAACCCTCCGACGGCTCCACCGAGGAGCAAGACGAGGATGACGACTGCCGGGTGTAGCCGCACCGTGGCTCGCAACACGGTCGGACTCACGAAGTTGTTGTCGATCTGCTGGACTCCTAGGGCGATGACGCCAGCCCAGACCGCCGTGCTGAGATCACCGCCAACCAGGCCGACGGCAACACCCAGAATCCCACCGACCCACGGCCCGACAAACGGGATGATGTTCAGGAACCCAGCCACCATGCCAATGATCAGCCAGAACTTCAGGCCAATGACAGCAAACCCCACGCTCATCAGAACGCCAACGATGAGGGCCACCAACACCTGACCGCGCAAGAATCCTCCAACGGCATGGCCAAGGTTGCGGCCCACGTGGATGACCTCTTCTCGATTTTCCTCAGGAATCAGCTCGACCGTCTCTTCTCTGATCCGAGGAAGGTCGATCAGCACGTAGAACGCAATGACCGGGGCCACAAAGAACACGAGGATCGCCTCGATGACACCTGACGTAACTGCCCCAAGGCGTTCGGTGATCGCCGAAATGAACCGATCCTGATTCTCGGGATCGTCGATGAACCCCTGGACTTCGTCGTACGACGGGACCTCAACATCGGCAAAACCGATGTTGTCCAGCAGGCCTTCGATCTGCAAAGCGGTGTCGTTGTAGAGAGTCGGTAGGTCGGTACTGAACGAGGCTGCTTGCTCACGGACACTCGGCACCACCAGGAACCCGATGAGGATGATGATGCCGATCAGGATCACAAAAGCGATGAAGCCTCCGAGCATCCTGGGCACCCCGATGTGCTCGAGTCGGTGAACAATGGGGTTGAGCACATAGATGAGGGCCACCGAGAGAACTACGGGCGCGAGGAGAATCTCAGCGCGGCCCAAAACCCATATGCCGACCCAGATGAGAGCAAGCATCCCGACGATGCTCCAAGCACCCATTCCGGCCTTGGTCACCACCGACAGCAGATCAACCCGCGGGGATTCCGTTTCCGGTGAGGCGGCAGATGGCTTGTCCGTCACCGAGCCGTCAGCCACCGATGAACCCGGACTCTCCGTTGGCGTCATCGTCAGCTCGCAGAGTCGCCGTCGCGGACCCGTGCTGCGATCTGCTCGAGACGCTGGGAACGCTGGTGGCGCAATCGCCGCACCGCCAGAGGGGCATGCTCCAAGGCATTTGGATCGTCGATCAGTCGACGAAGCGCCTGGTAGTAGCGATTGGCCGTCATGTTGAGGTATTCGCGAATCGCACGATCCTTCGGACCCGGATAGAGCCACCAAGATCCCTCAAATTCGAGGATGCGTATGTCGCGTTCCTTCAGCATGGTTGCAAGGCTAAAGAACACCAGTGACATAAACGCGGATTTCGCGACCTTGGGTCTTCGGGGCACTACGTAATACACGTCTCTCCCCCGCCCGAAGGGGGGAGAAGACAGTTGGTGGCACACCCTTCTCGCGGCAGTGACTGCGCGCCGGCCCGAGGCCGCGTGGTGACTGTGCGAAGACAGGTGCGTCGTCGCCCGTTTGCCAGAGCCGGTCGTAAGAAACGGAGAGTGGCGGCGCAAACGTTGTCTCTCCCCCCGTCTGACTCCGCTTTGGGCGGCTGATGGTTGGGGGAGGAGACAGGTCTGGGAACGCCGACTGGAGCTGCGCCCGGCGGCGAGGG
>JAAELU010000011.1 GCA_024226255.1 bacterium
ACCAAGAGCCCGCGACCGTGGTGTTTCAGGCCGTTTCACCCCGTTAAGATGTTTCACCAAGTTTCACGCCAAACTGACCCTATGGTGACCCTAAACGCCGTTTCAGCTCTCCCTGGCCGGAGCCGCGATTCTCCCAAACTATTGATTCTAAACACGTTGTGATGGAGCCGACGGGCGGACTTGAACCGCCGACCTGCTGATTACGAATCAACTAGCCACTCTTGTTTCATCCCGTTTCATAGCGTTTCATGGTGTTTCAATCCCGCTTCTGGCATCTCGGTAACCTATTGACAGCCATTGGTTTGTGTCTGTACCATCGGGCATCATGGCGTTTCACCAAGTTACCGTCGCTGCTGACCCAGATCTGACCCAACAGACCCTATGGGGACCCTACCCAGACCCTATGGGGACCCTGGGATCAGGCCGGGAGACAGAGGGGGGCAGCCCATGCCTGTAGCCCGATTGACCGACCGCACCGTCAAGTCTGCGACCGCCGGGAAGTGGATGACCGACTACTGGGACGATCGCGTCGAGGGGTTCGCCCTCCGGGTCTCGCCCCACACCGGCCGGAAGACCTTCATCGTCCGCTACAACCTCAACGGCCGCCGGCGGCGCGTCACCCTCGGCGCCTACCCGGCTCTGAAGCTGGTCGATGCCCGGGACCAGGCCAAAGAGATCCTCGGCGACGTCGCCAAGGGTAAGGACCCGCAGGCGAAGAAGAAGGCCGAGCGGCGGGCGATGACCTTCGCCGAGCTCGCTGATGTCTATCTGGAGCGACACGCCAAGATCAAGAAGCGAAGCTGGCAGGGCGACCAGCGCGTGATCAACGTCGACCTTCTGCCCCACTGGCGGGGGCGCAAGGCGAAGAACATCCGCCGCGGCGACGTCGTGGAGCTCCTCGACAGCATCGTCGAGCGGGGCGCCCCGATCATGGCCAACCGGGTCAAGGCCCTCATCAGCAAGATCTTCAACTTCGGCATCGGCCGAGACATCGTGGACTTCAACCCCTGCCACGGCGTGCCGATGCCGGCGAAGGCCCGTCAGCGGGATCGTGTACTGAGCGAGGATGAGATCCGGGCCGTCTGGTGGGCGCTCGACGACGTAGAGCCGGTCATGGCCGCCACGTTCAAGATGCGGCTCCTGACCGCCCAGCGTGGCCTGGAGGTGCTCTCGATGCGGTGGGCGGACATCGACGGCGATTGGTGGACGATCCCCGCGGAGGTCTCGAAGAACGGCTTGGCGCACGGCGTGCCGCTCTCCCGGCAGGTTCGGGCGCTGTTGGCCGAGCTGCGACCGACGACGGGTTTCTCGCCGTGGGTATTCGAGAGCCCGCGGAAGCCCGGGGCTCACATCAGTGCCGTGCAAAAGGCGGGATACCGGATCGCGAAGGCTGCTGACGTCGACTTCGTGCCTCACGACCTCAGACGGACGGCGGCGACCGCGATGACGTCGATGGGGATCTCGCGGTTGGTGGTGTCGAAGATCCTGAATCACGTCGAGAGCGGCGTCACGGCCATCTACGATCGGCATAGCTACGATGAGGAGAAGCGAGAGGCACTCGAGAGTTGGGTTCAGAAGCTCTCGGCGATCATCGAGCGAGACGGAGGTGCCGCGGTGATGTCGGTCATGCGGGCTTGACGGTGGTGCGCAACCCCTGGCAGCCGGATCCTAAAGAGGTGGCGTCCCGTTTGGAGGGCCTCCGGGGGGCACTACGTACGGCAAGGGAAGCGGGTGCGCCTGCCGAGGTACTTGAAAGCTACCGGGCGGAGATCCAAAAAGTAGAGCGCTGGCTTGCCGAGCCGCAACCCGAACAGCCACGTGGTCTCGACGACCTTAGCAAGCAGGCGATCATCCATTGGTATGAAAAGGGCCTAGAAGGGCATCGGACTCCGAGTGGCGCTAGGAACGTAGGAATGGAGGACTTGACTGGACTGCCGTTATCGGTACCGAACGTGCCGTCAGGCCTTTCGCCAGAAGAAGAGGAGCGGTTAGAGGCGGAGGTGTGGCTAAACCAGTTTTCTGAGTGGGCTGAAATCCTGGCAGGACGCCTAAAGCTGCACGACCCCCGTCTTCAAACGGCGCTCGGCAGCGTCACTGTTCATTGGGGCTGTTCCCGTGACGAAGCCAAGCTCCGGCTCGCGTGGTGCGGTCTGTTGGAAGCTATGGCGTCCGCAGACGACCCCTGGAGAGGGCGTGTTGGCAGCTGCAAGGGTAGTGGCCAAGTGGTGGCCGTGGCGAAGGAGGCTGGGTTCATTGGGCAGCTGAAGTGGCTTGCCCAAGAGGCGCTTGGCCGTGCGATACAGGCTCTCAAAGATGCAGATGAACG
>JAAELU010000012.1 GCA_024226255.1 bacterium
ATCGATGACCCAGTCGACATCCTGAATGTCGCTTGCGTTCCAGCTTCCAGCGCTGCTGTTGTAGACGAGCGTGATGCCGCTTCCGTTCAACTGTGACCCGCTGGTGCCCGGCAGCGTGATGCTGCCGACCGCGTCGTTACAGGGGCCGCTACCGATATTGTCGCATTCGAGGATATCGAACGTGAAACCCGCAGGGCTGACGGTGCCGTAGCCGGCGAAACTGATGTTGACGAGGTTGGACACCGATTGGGTGTGCAAGGTCGGGTTGCCGCCACCGTCTACCAGGCTAGCGGGAATGTTGGGATCGATATTACGAGTACTGAAAACGGTGGTGGGTCTCGCCGCGTTCGAGAGCACCGGGAGGACCGATGGGCCGCCTGCGATACCGGCGTTGGCGGCGAGCGTCGGAGACAGCGACATCATGTCGACGGTCATGCTGTCCATGTCGAACCGCATGAGCTTGAAGTAACCCGAGGAACCATTGGCCGGACCCGGAATTGTCACTGTATCGAAGTTGGTCGAGCTATACAGCAGGTGCTGGTAGTTCGCGAGCACCACGTGTACCGGGTTCATGCCGCTCGCCGAGCGGTCCCTTGCAACATAGGATTCGCCGAAACGATGCCCGCCGATCATCATGAACAGGTTCGGGTAGACCCTGAGACGGTCGTAAACGTTCGCACCGTAGGTGCTCAACTGGTTGTCGGGCGTACCGGCACAACTGCCATTGGCACCGGCACCGCCGCCGGTGGTCGAGGCGTTACAGTCGATCAGGAAATGGGAGGTCACGATAGCGATGTGATTCGGGTAGGTCGTCATCAGGGTTTCTGCCCAGGCGATATCCGGGGTTCCGCCGGCGGCTCCGGCATCCTCGTGATAGCCCAGGTTGATGAACAGGAAGTCGACACCGCCGGAACTGGCGATGGTGAAGTTGTCCTCGTTGCTGCCCGGCATACGGGAGCCGTAGTTGGTGACCGGGAAACTTGAGGGCGGAAACTCCCCGTTGTACAGGGTCAGCGGACGCTCGCCGGTGGTGTTGGGACAGCGCGC
>JAAELU010000013.1 GCA_024226255.1 bacterium
CGATGCAGTCGTCATGGTCATAGCTATGGTCTTCCTGTCTCGCCCCATCGGGTCAAACAATCGGGTACCGCAGGTGTCTCACCCCACCCCGACAGACAGGGGGTGGGCCACCGAACTGGCCCTTGCTCGCCCCCAACCGGAGCGGACGCGTCGGACCTGGTGCCCCTCACCCGATCCCGCTCATCGGTCGCTGTCGCAGCGTGCGGCAATGGTGTCAGCACCGAGGTCGCCGGAGGGAGGTCCACCCCCACGCACCATTCCCGAGGTTTCGGTAGGGGCAGGGCATAACGCGTCCGAGAATGCGCGATATGCAGGTGAAATGGTGCGCCCTCGTCTCCTGCATTCGCTCTGGTGGCCTGAACATGGCTGATGACCACGGTGATCACCGGGCCTGTACAGCGGTTCATTCACGATATCTGCACCCGCGGGCTCGTATGGAGAGGGGCGCGGCGAGAGGCGAGCGAGCTTTCGGCGCCTGGCCCGGATCGGGCGGTGTCGACGTATCGGCGGGGGGCGCCGCCCCGCCCCGCTGGTGGCATCACCGCGATTGACAAAGGTGTATACCGGGTATATATACCCGGTATGTCTATTCCTCACGCACTGTTGGCTCTACTTGACCGGGGTCCGTCGTACGGGTTGCGTTTGAAGGAGGAGTTCGAGGCGTGGACGGGTGAGGTGTGGCCACTCAATGTCGGGCAGGTGTACAAGACGCTGCAGCGGCTCGAGCGTGACGGTCTGGTCAACGCCGATGGCAGCCCGTCCGCACAGCAGCGGTACTACGAGCTTGCGCCACAAGGCCGGGAGGAGCTTCGCAGCTGGCTCACTCGTTGTGGTCCGCCCAGTGCGCCGCCGCGAGATGAGCTGGTGATCAAGGTACTGATGGCGCTGGCGGTCGATGGCGTCGACACGAGCGCAGTGATGCAAGCCCATCGCAGATCGCTGCTCGAGCAACTGCAGGTGTTCACTCGTTCGAAAGCCGAACTCGACGTATCGGAGGTCGCGGCCGCTTTCGTTGTTGATGCTCAGATCTTCAAGCTCGAGGCGCTGGTTCGGTGGCTTGATCTGTGTGAGAGCCGGGTCGATGCGATCGGCGAGTTCAGGCTGCCAGATCCGCCGAGTGCCGGGACTCGAGCGTTCGCAGAAGTGGAACCGATGCAGATCGGACGGGCCGATGGCTGAGTTGCCTGTGCTTGATGTTCGAGGGGTGTCGCGGTCATTCGACGATGGCCACCAGTCTGTGGTGGCGGTGAACGACGTGAGCCTGAGTGTCGACCGTGGCGAGATGGTTGCGGTGATGGGTGCGAGCGGCTCTGGCAAGTCAACGCTGCTGCACCTCGCGGGCGGTTTGGACGTTGCGTCGAGTGGACGGGTTCTCGTCGAGGGAACCGATCTCGGTTCGTTGTCGGTCGCGGCGCGAGCGACGCTGCGACGGCGAGCCATTGGGGTTGTGTTCCAGGAGTACAACCTGCTCGAGAGTCTCACCGCCGTCGAGAACGTCTCGCTTCCGCTCGAGCTCGACAATCGAAGACGGGCCGAGTCTCGGTCCGCTGCGATTGCTGCGCTTGATGAGGTTGGTCTTGGTGGTCTGGTCGATCGGTTCCCCGCGGATCTGTCCGGTGGCGAACGGCAACGGGTCGCGATCGCGCGCGGCCTTGTCGGCCACCAGGTGCTGGTACTCGCTGACGAGCCAACCGGTGCGCTGGACTCCATCAACGGCGAGGAGGTTCTGAGACTTCTCAGGAGACGATGCGGCTCCGGCGCTGCGGCGTTGCTCGTGACTCACGATGCCCGACTTGCCGCGTGGGCTGATCGAATCGTGTTCCTGCGTGACGGCTGTTGTGTCGACGAAACGAGCGTCGCGTCTGGCCCCGAGCAGCTCCTCGGGGCCGAGCCGCGATGACCGCCTGGTTTGCCCTGACGCGCCTCGCGTGGCGTAACTCGCGTCGGCGCCCCCTCCGTACGTTGCTCGTTGTGGCGCTCATCGCAATCCCTGTCGCGGCCATTGTCGGGGGTGCCACGGGTGTCCGCATGGCGGTCGCCAGCGACGCCGATGAGCTTCGGGGCCGTTTCGGCCAAGCGGACCTCGTCGTTTATCCCGCCACCGAGAACGGGTCCATCACACCAGCGGCTCTCAGCGAGGCTCTCTGGCCGGACGGCCGCTACGCCGTGTCGCATTCCCGCAGTGTTCACACCGTGGAGCGGTTCGATTCGATCTTCCTTACCGACGCCGATGTAACCGATCCGATCTTCCAGGGACACTTCAGCATCATCGATGGATCTGCACCGACGGGGCCTGCCGAGATCGCCCCAGACCGATGGATGGTGGATCGCTATGACCTCGATCTCGGCGATACCATCCGATTCGAAGAACTCGGCAACGAATTCACGGTCGTGGGAGTGGCCGTCCGGAACGAAGCGACGCACGACCAGATGGCCGTTGTCGCTCCTGGGACACTCGCAGAACGCCCGACCTATCACATCGACCTCGGCTCACGAACAACCGAGGCGTTCACCCAAGCTCTCTCTCAACGCGGATACGACGCCACCGCCAGCTCCGAGCTGACAGCGGCGAGCGACGCCGACATCAAGATCGTCGACCGTAACGCCCCCCGCCGCGGCTCAGCCAAACGCGACGCCCTCGCTGCCAGCGTGTTCGCGGCCGGCATCGTGGTCATCGGACTCGCAGCACTTGTCGTGTCCGCCGCGTTCGCGATCTCGATCCGTCGCCGCCAACGCGAACTCGGACTCCTCGCGACCATTGGGGCAGAACCGGCCCATCTCCGCCGCGCCGTTCAGCTCGAAGGAGCCGTGGTCGGCCTCGTCGCCAGCGTCGCGGGCACGACCATCGGCCTGATCAGCATCGTCGTGGCCCGCCCCTGGCTCGAGGAACCCGCAGGCCGGCTATTCGGCCCCCTGCAACCCACCCCGGCGATCGTTGTCGGCGGCATCGCACTCGGCGTCAGCAGCGCCACCCTTGCCGCCTGGCTCCCAGCACGCGGCGTCACCCGCCAACCAGCCATCGAAGCCCTCGCCGCCCGCCGCCCGCCGCAACCGCTGCGAAGCCGCACAGGGATCGCCGGGATCGCCATCGCAGCCGTGAGCCTCCTCGCGGTTCTCGCCGGATCAGCAAGCGCCAGTCAGCCGCTCCTCGTCGCAGGCGGGCTCGGCGCATTCGTCGGCGTGCTCCTGTCGGCCCCAGTCGTCATCGAACGCCTGGCAACCGTCGCCGGCCGACTACCGCCCTCCGCCAGAATTGGGATCCGTGACCTCGCCCGAAACCGCGCCCGCAGTGCCGCACTGTTCGCAGCGGTACTCGCCGCGCTGGCAATACCGATCGCCACGACGGCCGCCATGGGCAGCGAGAGCGCACACAGCCGCGATCGCTACACGCCCGCTATGGGCGACAACCACATTCTGCTCGCCAACAACGAGGACGAGGTCCAGAGCTCACCGCAAGCCGAAACCATCGACGAGACCGCCGGCGAGTTCCTGGACATTCTCGACGGTGTCGTGGCAGCGGGCAGCTACCGCCGCGTGGCCATCACCGACCTGCCAGTCGAACTCGAAGCCCAAAGTGGCACATGGGAGCAACGACACAAGTACCCCGGAGCCGATAGGGCCCACGAGCCCTTCTGGGGCCCGCTCGTGATCGCCGACGATGGCCTGCTCGACGCTCTCGCGATCTCCGAGCACCGCGACGACCTCGAGGCAGGGACCCTGCTGGGGATCGGGCCAGGTACCGGCGAATCCGCCACAGCCGAGATTCGGGACGGGTCAGCCGTTGTCGCGAGCGTTCGCGTCGTCGCAACCGACGCCGAGCACGGCTGGGAGCTTCCGGCCCACCTCATGAGCAGCTCACTCGCCGCTTCGCTCGGCTATTCCGGAACGACAGCCGAATGGATCTTCCGGCTCGATCACCCGCCAACCGACGACGAAATCGAAGCCCTCCGAAGCATCGCCGCCCGCAAAGGGCTGTACGTGACGACGGAAGCCGGCCGATTCCAACCACCTGTCATCTACAAGGCCGCCGTCTTCGCAGCCACCGCCGGCCTCGCCCTCCTCATCGTCAGCATCGTCACCGGCCTCGCAGCCGCAGAGAACCGCCGCGACCGGACACTCCTCGTCGCCATCGGGGCCACCCCCACAGTCGCCCGCACGGCGGCGGCGACCGGCGTCGCGACAATCGTCTTCCTCGCCGGCGCCACCGCCGCGGCACTCGGAGTCGGACTCGTCGGCACACATCAACTCGGGCGCTCACCCGAGTGGCCCGGCGGTCCCACCTACTCAGCATTCATCCCCTGGGCGAGCGTCGCCTTCGTGGTCCTCGCTGTCCCAGCACTGAGCTACGCCGTGGCCTGGTCCCTCAACCGCCCGCCAGGTCTCGCCGAGCTACCACGGCCAACTTGACGCTCTCAACCTGACAGTCCCGATCGGCGAGAGAAGCCAATACCGGCCAACGCGACGTTCCGGCGTCGACCACGCTGCCGGATCTGGAGCGCCCAGAATCCCGAGTCGATGCAAGACGGACGGCCCACACTGCCGAGTCGTTTGCCGGCTACCGGTTTCCGCCCGAGGTGATCTTGCTGGCCGTGCGCTGGTACCTCCCCTACGGCCTGTCGTACCGAGACGTGGAAGAACTCCTCGCCGAACGCGGCATCGACATCGATCACGTCCCCGTCTACCGGTGGGTGCAGCACTTCACCCCGCTCCTCATCGACGCCGCACGCCCGTGCCGTCACGCGGTCGGTGACCGCTGGTCCGTCGACGAGACCTACCTGAAGGTCAATGGTGTGTGGCGCTACGTGTACCGAGCCGTAGACCAACACGGCCAAGTCATCGACGTCTACGTCTCGAAACGACCCAACATCACCGC
>JAAELU010000014.1 GCA_024226255.1 bacterium
GGTAAGTCTTCGCACCCCGGGAAGGCGGACACGAGTCCGCCTTCGGTCGTACGAAGGGCGTCGCGATGTCCGCCGTCGGTGGCGCGAGAGACGTTGGACGCCATCCTCACGATCGACCCACGCCTTCGTCCGGGACGATTTCGCCCGCTCACCCGGGGTGCGCGGACTTACCCCGGGCTGGTGGGTTCCGGAGTGTCGGCGGGCTGTCGGTGGTAAACGAGGACATGGGAGCCAGTTGCACCCTCGACAACCAATGTGTTGCAGAACTTCCGGTCACCTGTACTAGAGTCTTCTCGACAGGACGAGACTCGGCCTGTTCAGTTGATGCGCCGCCGCAGTTGCGCGACCTACGGCTGTCGTGCCATCGATTCGCGTCCCGCCCTCGGCCCAGGCGAAGTGCTTCTTCCATTCCTGCCGACGCGGATTGAACACTTCCACTTCGGCCCCCGTTCCCGGATCGATGACGAGAACGCGGTTGCTCTTGTGGTCGTTGCAGAGCGAACAGGCCAGCCAGAGGTTGTCTTCCGTCGTAGGCCCACCTAGGGATCGTGGGAACAGATGATCGAACTCCATGGGCCTGCCGATAACGAGTTCCTGGGTCAGGCAGAAACCACAACGGTATCGCGCCTGCTCTGAAACTCGACGGCGCAATCCGACGGGGATGTAGGCGGAGCTCACTGAGCAGAGAGAATCCTGGAGACGTCATGTCCCCGGTCCTTGA
>JAAELU010000015.1 GCA_024226255.1 bacterium
ATTCACTACTTCCTGAGCAAGATGGCGAAGATTCCCGAAACCGTCACCGACCACCAGATGGAACCGGGCCGACGGAAACTCATTAGCCTCGACGCCTCGAAGATGGAGCTGGGGAAACTGAAAGAGTGGAAGAACGCCGGTGCGCTCAACGGCGGGTTCATCCCCATGAACTACGCTCCGACCGTGGTCGATTTCGAAGGTCATCGCGGCGTGAGGTTCGAAGTGGACCGCGCGAAATATGCCGAACCGGAGTTTCAGGCATTGACCTCGACATTCGCCGTGACCGACTACCTCGGATACGAAGCGCCGTTCACCTTTTCGGCGTTGATGCATTGCGACCAGCAGGAACATCTCGATACCACGCCGCTCATGTCGTGGGGTGCGCTTTGCGGCGATCAACAGACGGTGCTGAATCTGGGCACCTCGGAAGTGGCTGGGCTCGCCGCGATGGACGGCAAGGGCCCGGGCGGAGCCGAAGGCTGGTATTACATGACCTACGTCTACACCGGCGGGCATGACGGCAAGTTGAGCATCTATCGCAATGGGGAGCTTCTCAGCGAGTATCAGTACGATGTGAAGATCGAGCGCAGGCCCACGACGGATATCACCGCCACCAGCGCCACGCTCAATGCCGAGCTGTTCTCCAAGTCGGGATCCGGTTCGACGCGGGTCTACTATGGTGAGGAA
>JAAELU010000016.1 GCA_024226255.1 bacterium
AGGCCGCAGTCGACGCGGCGGATCCGGACAGCACGATCTCAGTTGCCCCGGAGACCTTCACCGAAAGCAACATCAACATCACCAAGAACCTGACTCTCTCCGGCGAAGGTGTCGACCAGACCGTGATCGACGCCAATCAGAACGGCCGCATCCTGAACGTCAGGGACGGCGCGGTGGTGACGATTACCGGCATGACCTTGCGCAACGGGCATGATGCCTCGTTCCAGGGCGGCGGCGGCATCGCGGTGTGGAACTCGACACTGCATCTGGCGACCTGTAACGTCAGCGGCAATTCGGTCGCCGGCAACGTCGGAGCCGGAGGCTTGATCTACCGCGAAGGTGCTACGGGTTCGATCGACGATTGTCTCGTCGAGAACAATCAAGCTGGCAAGAACGGTGGCGGGCTATTGCTCTACCAGGGCAGCAGTCTGACCGTCACCAACAGCACGTTCCGCGGCAACTCGGCGGGCGATGTCGGCGGTGGTCTGTCGGCCAAGAAGGGCGACGGGCAAGTGACGATCAGCGACTCGACGTTCGAAGCCAACACTGCTTCCGGAGGCGGCAGCGACATCGCAGCGGACGACACCACGACGATCACGGTGAGTTCGTCGTCGTTCCAGGGAGAGTGCATCGCGAACGGTACAGGCACTCTCACTGATGGCGGCGGCAACAGCGGGACCTGCTTCAACTAGCGGCCATGAAGATCGGCCGTTGAAGGTGCGGCGCCCAGTGCGAGGCCGGTAATCTCGACGAGCCCCAGGTCGTAGTACCAGGCGAGACTAATTTCCTGCGAATCAACGACTTGGACCCCTTTGCCTTTCATGCTCTGGGCTGGCTCAGGGCATGCCAGGGCGAAGAGGTGGGTTTCGCATCACGTGATGGACGGCAAGCGTGACGTCCACAAGCTGGAATAAGGCCTGCCTCCATGGAGGCGGGCCTTTCTTCGGCGTTGGGAGCCGGGTGATCAGCCGGCGGCGCCGACGTTGGTGATGCCGAGGTCCATGTTGGTCTTGCCCTCGACGCTCATCTCGACCGCGGAGACGTTGGCCAGGGCCTTGGCGTCGGGCCGGGGGGAGAAGCGGGCGAGCGGGAAGCGGACGGTCGAGGCGTCGGGACGCCGGATCAACTTCTGCTGGTTGTAGGTCATCCCCCGGCTGTGCAGGGTCAGGGTGACCGGCACGCCGGCGTGGTCGAGGTCGGCGACGTCGACGAAGAGCTCGGCGTAGCCCGAGAAGTCCCCTCCAGTAGTGGTGCCAGGGGCGCCGGTTTCAATGCCCTTCGGATATCCGAAAGGGGCGATCTCTGATATCCAGAAGATGCAACTTGTGATATCGTCATGGCGAGACGGAGGGGCTCAATGTCATCGATGGAGGCAAGGATGAGCATCCGGAAGACAAGTGTCGAGATCAATGACGATCTGCTCCGAGCGGTGAAACGGGTACTGGCCACGAAGACGGTCAAGGAGACCATCGAGAAGGCGTTTCTAGAAATCCTGCGAGCGCAAGCGCGGCGAGAGGAGGTCGAAGCGCTGTCCAGGATGAGCGGGATGGACCTGGCAGACCCCGAGATCATGGCCGGGGCCTGGCGCGCATGAGCGCCCGTTACCTGGTCGACAAGAGCGCTCTCGCGCGAATGTCGATGGAGCCGGTTCAGCAACGGCTGGCGCCGAGCGCGGATCAGAGACGCAGGACGAGGATCTCCCGGCCGCCTGTGGTCCCCCGCCAGTAGTGGTGCCAGGCGTCGGTCGTCGGGACCCGGTGACATCAGGTGACATCACGCTTGCCGTCAATCACGCGGCGCGTTATTATCGGTGAGTGGCGATCTCGTTTCGTTGCCGTGACACCGAAGCCTTGGCCGACGGCCGGCGGGTCAAGAGATTCGCCAACATCGAAACGGTGGCTCGCCGTAAGCTCCGGCAGCTGGAGATCGCGGGCAGACTCGAGGATCTTCGCGTGCCGCCGGGGAACCGCCTGGAGGCGCTCAAGGGTGATCGCACCGGCCAATACAGCATCCGCGTGAATCAGCAATTCCGCGTGTGCTTCCGGTGGACGGCCTCTGGGCCGGAAGAAGTCGAGATCGTCGACTATCACTGAAGGAGAAGACCATGCGTGAGCTCGATCCCGTGACCCCCGGCGAGTTGCTGCGCGAGGAGTTCCTGGTGCCCATGGGAATCTCGCAGTATCGACTGGCGAAGGAGATCGACGTACCGCCCCAGCGGATCAGCGAGATCGTCCATGGCCGGCGCTCGATCACCGCCGATACGGACTTGCGCCTTTGCCGGTTCTTCGGTCTTTCGAAGGGCTACTGGCTACGTGCCCAGGCTGCGTATGACACCGAAGTGGCAGAGGCGGCCCTCGCCGACATTTTGAGGAAGATCAAGCCGTGGAAGGGGCTGCGGCTGGCGACCGAACACTCGGGATGACAAGTCGCCCTTATATCGCCAGAGACTCTCCCGATGATGCTCGGTGGGTGACCGGCCTGAGAGGTGGCGAAATGGTCTTCTTATGGGACATTCGCATGCGCCAGTAGTGGCGAAACGCCGTTGGCGGGAAGGAATAGTCGTCGCCACCACTGGTCAAGGG
>JAAELU010000017.1 GCA_024226255.1 bacterium
CACAAAGACCAGATGATCTGGCATTTCGAACTCAGTCGCATGCCGGGCGGTGGCTTCCGCGTGCCTCATCCCGGTGGCCATGGACCGATCGGCAAAGCACCGCACCACCAGACCGGCCTGATCGCGATGGCCTACACCTCGCACCTGCATCATCTACGCATCAACGGCAAACCGCGCACGGAGTACTCGGTCGAGTACACGCCCACCAAGGGCGAGCTGGCTGTGGAAGTCGACGATTTCCAACGGACCGATTGGGTTGAGGGCGTGGTTGTCGACGTTCAACCACACGAGATCGTCAAGGTCTTCAAGACGATCTACGACGCCGACGGCACACCGTCCGCTCGTGAGGCCAACGCCTCGAAGAACCATCCCGGCAAGAAGAAGATGCCAGCTTCATGGTACTACAACGTCATGCACCATTACTCGCCGCAGGCGCGCGTCTGGGCAGCCAATGGCCTGGGCTACCTTGGCGAAGAAGCAATCCCGTACATCGCCAAGGCGCTCAAGAGCAAGGACGGCCGACTTCGTGTGGCGGGTCTCAACGCGATCAGTTGCGCGACGGGCTGGGGTCCGGGCAAAACCGAATCGAACATCACCCCGGCAATGATCAAGGTACATTTCCTGCCCACTATCGTCGAGACGCTCCAGGACGAGTCGCTCCCGATGTGGGAACACCGTCACGCGTTGATGGCGATGAGTTGCGCCGACAACGAGTCGATCAAGGTGAACTTCGGGGCGATCCAACCGTACTTCTTCGAGGATGAGGGGTGGTTGCGGGTCGCGGCGTTCAAGTCGATCGAGCCGCTGATCCAGGACGCCGAAGCGATGCG
>JAAELU010000018.1 GCA_024226255.1 bacterium
GACCTGGGCGGGTTCGACACCCTCTGCATTTTTCAGCACAACGAGTCCCATCGGTAGTTGCCCCTTGAGTTCGTCACGACGACCGAAGACCGCGCATTCCGCCACCATCGGATGTTTGCCGACGATCTCCTCCATTTCCCCGGTCGACAGGCGATGCCCGGCGACATTGATGACATCATCGACCCGGCCCATGATGAAGAGGTAACCGTCGTCATCGAAATAGCCGCCGTCACCGGTGGTGAAGTAGCCCGGATAAGTCTCCAGGTAGGCCGATTTAAAGCGTTCGACGTCACCCCAGATGGTGGTCAGGCAGCTCGGCGGCAACGGCAGCTTTACGGCGATGAATCCCTGCTCATTGGCGGCGAGCCGGGTACCCGCTTCGTCCAGGATCTCGACATTGAATCCCGGAACCGGCATCGTCGATGAACCGGACTTGACCGGCATCGACTCGAGGCCGTGCAGGTTGGCCGCAATTGCCCAACCGGTTTCTGTTTGCCACCAGTGGTCGAGGACCGGAACCTTGAAGGTCTCGGAGAGCCATTCATAGGTCGGTGGATCGAGGCGCTCGCCGGCCGCGAAGATTGTCTGCAGGCAGGACAGGTCGTA
>JAAELU010000019.1 GCA_024226255.1 bacterium
CGAGCCACCATTCGACTTCCTTGGCCGGCTTGTACGCTTGGGCGTCGCCCTCGTACTGCCCTCCGTACCGGTAGGTCATGGCCTCGATGAGGCTGGGGCCACCGCCACCGCGAGCTCGGGTCACCGCCTCCTCCATGGCCTCGCGGACGGCAAACACGTCCATACCATCCACCTGCACCGCCGGGATGCCGTAGGGCACCGCCATTGCGGAGATGGACTCGGCGTTGAGGTGATAGTCGATGTTGGTGGTCTCGGCGTAGAGATTGTTCTCGCACACAAAGATCACAGGGCACTGGAACAGCGCCGCAAAGTCGAGGGCCTCGTGCCAAGCCCCTTGATGGACCGCACCGTCGCCAAAGAAGGAGGCCGACACCGAGTCCTGCCCCAGGTACTTGTATGCCCAGGCCGCTCCAGTTGCGATCGGTAGGCCGGCGGCGACGATTCCCATGCCGCCGATCATTCCGTAGTCCTGATCGGCAACATGCATCGATCCGCCCTTGCCGGCGCACACTCCATTCGCCTTCCCATAGACCTCGCCGGCAATGCCGTCGAGCGGAATGTTGCGAGCAATGGCGTGCCCATGGTTGCGATAGGTTGATGTGAACGTATCGTCGTCGCGCAGTAGCGGAATTACTCCGCAGGCGACAGCTTCCTGGCCCGAATAGGTGTGGAGGAAACCGTCCGCTTCGTTGGCTTCAGCCACGGCGCCGACACGATCCTCAAACCGTCGGATTCGGATCATTCGTGTCCACAGATCGATGAGCGTCTCTGTTGGGAGGGTCATGGGGTTATCTCCTTCTTCTGGGGGATGATCTGATAGGCAGTTGGAGTCCGCAGTCGGCCTCCAGTCACAATGTGGCCACGAGCTCGAGCGCGACATCGAAGACGGCCCGATTGCTGCGCTCGAAGCTCTCCTGATGGGTTGGCTCCAGCGGATCGAGGAAACTGCGTCCCCGCAGCAATTCGTCCCAAACGACGAGCATCGACACAGCCGCCATGTCGAAGTGTCGGGCGACCGCCAACGTCGTCGCCGTCTCCATGTCGACCGACAGGTAGCCGGCTTCGTGCCATGCCTCGACCATGGCGCCGTCCTGAGCGAAGATCGAATACCACGTCAGATGGTTACCGTCGTGCACTGTTCGATCCCCAGCCCTGAGTAGTGAACGGGCCCGTTCGCTCCACTTGGGATCGGCCTCGGCAAAGTCTCCGGCGCCGTAGATTCGAGCGATACCTTCCTCACATGCGGCGACTGTGGGAACAACAACGTCGCCCGGTTCCAGCGAGCCCTGCAAGCCACCACAGGTTCCGATCTGGATCGCCAATTGGGCCCCGAGACATCCAAAGAGGTGAACCACCTCCACCGCCCGCGGCGCTCCATAGGCGCAGCAGTAGACGACTGGTCGGTCGTGCCAGCGCCCCAGAAACATGTCGGGAAACGCCAGCTCTCTGACGTCCTCGAGTGCCGACAAGCGTTCGGCGGTAGCTCGTTCCCGCCACCAGGTCCCCTCGCTGATGACGGCGACCGGCAAGTCAGCGTCGTCGAGGCCGAGGGCGTCCTGCCACTCGCGGGCAGTCAGATCCATGATGGACCGCGCCGCTGAAGGGCTGGTTGTCACTCAGAACCCCCATTTAGCTTGCGGAAGAAGTCCCGGAAGATCGCGTCGCGATCGATCCCATGAGCCTCACGCATCAGGTAGTCACGACCTTCGACTTCTACCCAGCCCAGCCTGTCGTCGAGGGTCGGCGTGCGCACCAGGTCGGTCGGTACCCATGCCGGCTCGAGCAACCAGGCGAGAGTGATCATGTCCCAGATCACCCAGGTGCGGCCAAAGTGGCCCTGGATTCCGCGCTGGGCGTGGAGCGGGTTGTTCGTATACAAGTGATAGAGGTAGTCGCCAATGGCTCCCCTACCCCGCACCCAGGTTTCCATTTCCGGCAACGACAGCCGCAGCTGGGCCCCCATGTAGTAGCCGGGGAAATAGACCAGCGGGACACCGCTGTCGAAGAGTATCCGCGAGGCGGCCACGTCCTGCACCAGGTTCAAGGAGTCGGTGTTGAGCTGGGGACTCCACGTGGGGAAGCCGGCAGTCCACAGCACCACGATGTGATCCATGATTCGTGGCTCTTTGACGATCGCCGATGCAACGTTGGTCACCGCTCCGATCGCCATCACATACAGCGGGTCATCTCCGGGCTCCAAGGCAAGGTCGATGAGCCGATCCACCGCCTCGCTCTCAACCGGCTCGGTCGGCGACGACATGTACCCCGGCGAGCCCCGAAAGACCATGCCCGCAGAGTCCTCGCCCATCAGGTCGTACACCCGGAGTATCTCCTGGTAGCTGCGCTCCATGCCCTCGGCGGCATCGACAAATTCGATGCCCGCTGGGTCGACACCGGTGGCCTTGAGCCCGAGAACCCAGCCGCGAAAGGAGTCGACAAGTCCACTCTCGCCCTGCTCGGGTGCCGCTCCGGAGTCAATCAGGGCCGCCGCTTCGATGAGCCCTTCGCGCAGGTGGGCAAACGAGTACGGCTCGGCGAGGACGGCCTCGATTTGGATCTTGTCTGGAGATTGCAGAGCCCAGGCGAGAGCGAACTGGTCGTCGATCTCGTTGGCGGCGTCGGTGTCGATGACCACTCGAACGCGGCCGGTCGGATTCTGCAGGCGGCTCGCCCGAATCTCAGCTGACATCGGCACAGGTTGCTCCTTTGAGAGTCAATGGATCCTTGATTCAGGAGGAGTAGACGTCGACTCACCGGATGACTCGAACCACGAGATCCAAGAGCGGGCATACGCCTCAGAGATGTCTGAGAGCAGTCCGAGGCGACGTTCCGCCTCGCCCCTTGCTTTCAGGCCGTCATCGAATCCGCCCGAAACGAGATCACCCCAGATCGAACGCCCCGCTACGTAACCCGACGCCCCGGACTGACACGCCACCGTGAGTTGCCTCACGAAGGTATCGAAGTCGGTGCCGCCGGATAACAGCGTCCAGGGACGTGGGCTGACGGCGGTGAGCTCTTCGCAAGCGGCGCGCCAAAGCCCCTCATCCGTTTCTGCGGCGTCGACCGGAAATTCGAGCTTGAGGACATCCACACCTAGCGCTCCGATGCGTTCGGCGGCATCGACAACGACGGTGCGCCGATCGCCGGGCAGCGGATGCGGGGACAACGGCTCGACGAACAGAGGTAGATCGTGCTCATTGCAGTCATCCACAAGGGCAGCGACAAACTCGTGGGCTGGCGGTGAGTCCACGTATGGGTCGTACAAGAAGGAGCACTTGATGGCGTCGGCTCGAGAGTTTTTGGCTCGCAAGACATCCCAGCCGGCAAACAATTTGGGTGCCTCGGTGAGGGAGGCATAGTCACCGTCTTCGAGACCAATCATGAGTCCACAGGAGTCGGGACGTACGGCCGCTTCGGCGACGGGCTCCAGACCAACGATGGGGTCGATCAGTATCCCGGAAGCTCTCGATGCCAACCACTCGACCAGATTCACCTTGACCGCGGCCAGCTTTCGCGGCCGCACGCTGTCGGGGTTGTCCGGCTGCAGGGTGGCGCTCAGCGCAGCCAGGTGGTCAATTGCCAGTATCGAGAACACACCACGGCTGCTCGAAGTTGCCGCAAGGCCGCGCCGCTTGCCGGCCGAAAGCAATCCACCGGATTGACCGTTCGATAGGTCCGACAGCCGGCTCACGAAGCGGCAACCTCCTCCGCCGCAGACACCGAGTCATCTTCGACAATCCAGAGGTGCTTCTTGGGAAGCTGGAACTCGATCCGCGCCCCCTCCTCGGAAGTCATCGTTGCTGGAGCTTGGACACTCCAGGACGAACCCCCAATGTCGGCGATCAGCTGGGTGTGGGTGCCCATGTAGATGACTGATTTGATGACGGCAGGCACCACGTTTGTGGCAGCTGAGCTGGAATCGGCGATCCGGACTTCCTCAGGCCGCACTGTCAGCACCACGGGCCCATCATCAGCCGACACGTGATCGTCGAGCTCTATGGGACCGACCTCGGTTTCGACCATTGTTCCCGTCTTGACTCCCGGGAGCAGGTTGCTGTTGCGGAAGAACTGGGCGACCCGGGTCGTTCGCGGCCGCTGGTAGAACGCGTCGGGCTCGCCGACCTGTTGCAACACTCCATCGAACATCAGGGCCACCCGGTCGGCCAGCATCACGGCTTCCTCTTGATCGTGGGTGACGAAGATGGCGGTGATGCCCATCTCACTCTGGATATCGCGGATGAGCTGACGCATCGTGATACGCAGGTTGGCGTCGAGGTTCGCCAGCGGCTCGTCGAGCAGCAGAACCTGTGGCTTCACTACGAGCGCTCGAGCCAGGGCGACCCGCTGTTGCTGGCCTCCCGACAGCTCGTGCGCCTTGCGGGTCTCGAGTTCGGGCAGCTCAACGAGTTCGAGAATCTCGGTCACCCGCCTGTTGATCTCCTTCTTATCGACACCGGCCATTTTCAGGCCGAACCCGACGTTCTGGGCCACGTTCATGGTTGGGAACAGGAGATGCTTTTGAAAGACCATCACGGCGCCGCGACGCTCTGTCGGTATATCGACCACCGACTTGCCGTTGAACAAGACGTCACCCGATGAGGGCTGGAGCAGCCCGGTGATCATACGAAGTGTCGTGGTCTTGCCACATCCCGACGGTCCCAAGAACGCGACCATCTCGCCGGAGGCGATGTCGAGATTCAGCTCGCGGACCGCAACATTGTCGCCGAACCTGCGCGAAAGCTGCTGCAGCGATACGTCTGTCATATCTTTCCAAAACCTCCCATAACACTGGAATCGCGACCGAGTTGGCGGGACGTCATGATCAGCACGATGACCGCCGGAGCAACAAAGACAAGGCTGATAGCGGCTGCATTGGCGTGGTTGGCGCCACTCAGGAACGGGAACAGCACCAGCGGAAGCGTCACAAAGGAGCCACCGCCGATCAACAAAGTGGTGACGTATTGCCCCCACGAAATCAGGAACGTGAACATCGATGCCACCAGCAGACCAGACGAGATCGCCGGGAACGTGACGTAGCGGAACACGCGGATCTTGTTGGCACCGAGTGTCCGGGCCGTCTCCTCCAAGGCCGTGCCGTAGTTGGCGAAGACGCTCGCCATGACCAACACAAAGTACGGGATAGCCGGTATCAGGTGGACCAGCGCCACTCCGAAGAGCGTTTCCGTTAGCCGGAGGCGAATGAAGATCTGGTGAATCCCCATGGTGGCCACGAGAGCCGGCACGATGATGGGCATCATCAACAGCCACTCGATTGTCGACTTGCCGCGGAACTCGTGCTGGCCCAAAGCTCTTGACGCCGGCAGGCCCACGATGATCGCCATCAGCGTCACCAGGAAGGCCAGTTTGGTGCTGTTCCAGAGCCCCTCAAAGACCCGTGACGAGTCATCGGCGACATAGGCCCACGCCTTGCCGCCCCACTCGGTTGGCAGCATGTTCGGAAAGTTCCATCGGAACGCGAACGACCACACGATGAGCGTGACCATCGGCAGGCCGATGAACACGACGATCGAGGTGACCGCAATCCGCCGTACCCAGCGGGTACCCGCCGAGTCCTTGTCGGTCAGATCAACGTAGGGCTGCGGAGTGGCCTCAGCCTCACTTGGTTTGGTGTCGGTCGTCATGTCACTTCACCGCATATCGGGCTAGTCGGCGGTAGGCAATCAACAACAGAATGGCGACGACGGCCAGGACGATGCTGATCGCCATCGCCTCCGGTCGCAGCCCCAGATCGGGGTCTTGGTATTGGCGGAAAGCGACCACCGGAAGTGTGGACGGGAAACGAACCCCGAGCAGCAGCGGGATCTCGTAGTTGGCGAACGTGAAAGCAAAAATGATGATCGAGGTCGACATGATCCCCGGCATGATCAGCGGCAGAAGCACATTGAAGAAGCGTTGCCTGGCGTTGGCTCCGAGGGTGCGGGCCTGCTCCTCGTACTGCGGCCCAACACTCTGGAGGACCGCCAGCACCACGAGGCCGACAAACGGAACCTCTTTCCACAGGAACGTCAGGATGATGGCGATGCCGGCCTTATCGAACACGAGCGCCGGAAAGTCGGCGGGTACCTCCATCAGGCCGGCGGCGGCTCCAAAACGTGCGATCAGCCCACTCTGGGTGATCAGCAGGATGATGCCGCTGGCGGCGACGAGATGGGGCACCGGTATTGGTATCTGGAACAGAAATGTTGCCAACCGGCTGCCACCAAACTTTTGGCGCAACACGAGCGCAAATCCGACGGCCAACACGCTCGAAAGCACCGTGGCTACCAGCGCTATGCGGAACGTCAGCCACAGGGATCGCAGGAAATTGGGGTCGGTCAGAACGGAGCGGTAGGCATCAAACGAGAATTCGGTCAGTCCAATCGCAGGGAAGTATCCAAGACTCTGCCCGAGGCCAACCAATAGGCCGCCACCGAACAGAAGGACAATGACAGCAACTGCCGGGCCCAACATCAACGGGATCTTCAGCCGCTCCTTTACGCGCTGCATGGTGATTGGCTCGCTCATTTGTGTCACCTCCCCAGAGAAATCGGGGTGGGGCGCCCCGAGGGGCGCCCCACCGATCGGTTGGTTACTTCTCGAGTACGTTGGCGATCCAGCCGGCCTCCATGGCCGTTACCCAATCACCCTTCGGCTCGGGCAGCGCTGCTGCCGTCAGGACGTCCGCCGGCAGTGTCGCCACGCCGGAGCCGTAGCCTGCAAGGGTCGCCTGGTCCTCGGCGGGCCAGGTGGCCGGATCGGTCGGGATCAGCCAGCCCCATCGGTCCGGGTTCGCCATGATCAGCTGGAACTCCGGGGAGATGATGTAGTTGGCCACAACCATCGCCGCCGCCGGGTTGGCTGCGTTGAACGGAATGCCCACGTAGTTGTTGTTCGACAGGGTTCCGGTATCAAACACGAACGTACGGATCGACTCGGGATAGACACCGCTGGCGATGCGTGTCGACGCCCGGGACGGGTCGTAGCTCATGTTGAAGTGAATCTCCTGGTTGGCCATGAGATCGCCCATCGAGTTGCCCTCTGGGTAGGTCTCGCCACCACGCCACAGGTCGGGCTCGATGTCATTCAAGTATTCCCACACCGTCGGGGCGTACTGATCGAACACGGCCTGATCGAACTCACCGAGGAACGGTTCGGGACTGCCCGCTGCCCAATAGAACAGGTGGCGCACGAACACGCTGCCGGTGAAGTCGGGGATCGCCGGGTATGTGAACGTGCCCGGGTTGTCGTGAATCCAGGTCTGGAGAGCTTCAAACGAAGTTGGAGCCTCTGAGACGAATTCCGTGTTGTACTCAACCACGAACTGGGCATGGCCCCATGGAGATTCCAGACCGTTGACCGGCTCACCAAAGTCATTGGCGATCCCGGCGTTGTCCCAGGGAACGTATATGGCATTCGGCAGTGACTCTGCCCAAGGTCCGTACATCAGTCCGGCCCTCTTCAGAGTGGCGAAGTTCTCACCGTTGATCCACATGAGATCGATGGTTCCGCCCTCGGTCACGCCTGCAGCCGACTCGTTGAGCACCTTGTTCACAAAGTCCGCCGCGTCTGCGGGAACCCGGTTCAGCGTGATGTTGAACCGCTCCTTGATGACCGCACCGATGTCGTTGTCGACGTTGGCGTTGATCGTGTCCGAACCGCCCCACATGAACCAGTTCACCGTGGTGCCGTCGGCGGCTGCCAGAACTTCTTCCCAAGTGTCGAAGTCTGGCGTATCGATTGGTGTACCGGCCGGCGCAGCCGTAGTTGCGGCTGTAGTTGCCGAACCGCCGTCTGCGGTCGTTGTCGGAGCATCGGCCTCTGTCGTTGTCGTGGCTGCAGCCGTTGTGTCGCTGGTGCTATCGCCGCAGGCGGCTACGACCAGAGCGAACGCAGCAAGCGTGAGCAGGATCTTCTTCCCGCTATGCCTTCCAAGTGTCATCTAGTACTTCCTCCTCATTGTTGTGGAGCCGGAGGGTCCGCTCGCAGCGAATCGTCGCTCGAGCCGACTTCCAGCCGTCCTCTTTCTCGGTGATTGCACCGAAATCTATGGGTTGTGAACTTCAGATGTTCACCCCCGGTCGCTGTAGGTAGTCCGCATATCCGACCCGATCGACGGTTCGCATTTCGAGCCAGGCGGCAATCTCCAACAGTTCGTTGGTGAAGTCCCCTTGGCCCACTGCGTAGTGATGCTCGTGTCCGCGGACGACGAGCGTGTTGACCAGGTCGAGCAATTCGATGGGCTCGCCGTTGAGTTCGAATTCTCCGAACCAACCGCGAGTTCCGTCGAAACCTTTGGAGTGGTGTTCCTCGATGCGGGCGTGAACCACAAGCATCTCGGATGCGCTGTCGCCGACATAGGCGACCGTGGTCTCTTGGGGAGCGAACACCTGGTCGCCGGCCACCCCGAAGATCTCGGGCGACTTGCGACCCAGGGTCGGATGATCGACCCAACTGATGCCGTCCTCGTTCGCGAAGTGACGGGGACTGACACCGCAGTGCCACATCAGCATCGACATCGTGTCCATGTCGAGGGCCGTCATGTCGAGCAAGGTGGCTGATCCCGGCAGGTCGCTCATCTCGTTGAGCAGCAGCATGGTTAGCGCACCGGGCACGTCGCCTTCACAGGACACCGCGAAGCTGTCCTCCGATCCGAGCCAGCTATATGCCATGCACGGTGCAATGCCCAGATCCTCCTGGAACTTGGGCCAGCACTGCACCGCCAGCGCGGAGTAGTCGTTGGCCGTGGCAAGCTGCTTGAGGGCCAGATAGAGGCTGGCGCCACGGTGCATGGCGTCGGGAGCTGCCAACACTTGGGCAGCCGCCGAGGTGAGATCGCCGACAACCAGCTCAGCCTGGGAACTGTCGGCGGCGTTGGTCAGTTCGACCAATTCGTCGAACTCATGTGCGATGACACGGGTCCCCAAACGCTCCCTGACCTTGGCCTCGTCGAAGTTCATGTTGTAGAAGCCGGGCGAGTTGCCACCGATCCAGCCAATGCGGGCCGTCGACATTCGTTTGATGCCACGCAACGCCCGGGCAGTGATCTCGAAGCGGCGCAGGAACTGTTCGTTCTCGACATGTCCGAAGAACCACTTGTACGGCGGGCCGTCAGCACCCAAAAAGCGGGTGACGATGGACGCGTAGTGGTTGACCGAAACCAGCGAATGCAGCTTGATCTCACCCTCCTGGTGGGGGTCGGGAGTTCCCCAGATCCCGAGGCGGGGGGCGACATCGGCGAACGGCAACATGAGCTCACCGGAGGCCACCGTGGCCAGCTGGAGCATCAGGAAGTCGAGATTCTCTCCCTTGAGACGCCTGGCTGCGGCCTCAGCAAGATCGAGATCGGTGACGGGATCATGGAGAGCGACAAGATCGAAGTCGAGACGCTCCGCCAGTTTCGTCAGCCCCTCTATGGCGCGTTCATACTGGTTGAGCTCAACGCCGGAGTAGGACGTGAAGGCGACCCCGACGTAGCCGATTCGCAGGCGTGGCCTGGTTGACTCGTTCACTCGGTGCTCCTAACAGTGTTGGCGGCGGCCCAGGCTTCGAGGATGAGCGCGACGCTTGTCGCTCCCGCATCCTGAACACCGATCGAGCGCTCCTCGGCATAGCGAGCTCGACCCCGCGACGCGGTCATGTCGACCGTCGATTCGGCTCCCTGCCGTGCCGCCAGTGCCATTGCGTCCAAGACTTCCCCACTCGTCGCTTCATCGGTGGCCGCGGCCCGGCCCGCGCTGGCGGCGGGAACCAGGGCGTCGACCATGGTCTTGTCCCCGGGTTGGGAATTCCCCCGCCTGGTGACGATCTCGCAACCCGCTTCAATGGCATCGGCTAGCTGCCCGGCAGTAGTCACCAAGGCGCCTTGGAAGCTGCGGGCGACCGCTTTGAACAGGCTTCCGAACAGCGCCCCGGCGGCTCCTCCCATCTCATCCAGAAAGCCCTTGGCAACAACCTTGAAGACGTCTGCAGGCGTTGGATCCGACAGCTCTTCGAGATGGCGTCGGGTGTAGGCCATGGCG
The DNA here is from genome assembly GCA_024226255.1 of bacterium. Taxonomy (GTDB): domain Bacteria; phylum Actinomycetota; class Acidimicrobiia; order Spongiisociales; family UBA5794; genus JAHEJX01. The sequence continues at coordinate 10,020 of JAAELU010000019.1, forward strand.
GTAGCGACGTTGACTCCGTGATCTCCGTCTCCGACGGCAGCATCGAGACGCGACAGCTCATCGACGTTGGCGTCGATGGCATCGGCCGCCGCCAACATCAGATGTTGCCAGTCGGGCCCACTCATCCTGTCGAAGGCAATGGTCATTGAGAGCCTCCGCCCACGAAGTGGACGCCGGCGCCGACGGCCGGTGCGTCGTAGAGCGACTTCATTTCGGAGTCGACCCGGCACAGCGAGATGGCAAAGCCGGCGGAGTCCTGGGTGGTGGCGTACGCACCTAGCCAGGCTCGATGCACGCCGATTTCCCGGTTCGCCAGGATCTGGTCGACACGGCGGTAGAGAATCGCCAGCTCCATCGTGGTCAGCGAGCCGGCGTTGTTCACGAGGACACAAACCTCATCGCCGGCTCCATGAGGTAGGTCGTCGAGGAGCTGCTCCATCATGGTATCGACCGCGGCATCCGCCGATGTCACCGGTGTGGCCCCGCGGCCACTCTCGCCGTGGACTCCGACGCCGATGATCATCTCGCCATCGGCCATCTCGGCGAGTGGCTCCCGTGTCACAGGGTGAGCACAACTCGACAGGGTCGCTGAAAGGGTCCGGGTGTTGTCGCGAACCTTCTCTGCCATGGCCTTGCATGCGGCCAGCGACTCTCCGCTTTCGGCGAGTGCTCCGACCATCTTCCAGACAAAGAACAGGCCGGCCGAACCGCGCCGATCCTCCATTTGCTCCTTGGGAGCGGACGCGATGTCGTCGTAGAGGATGACCATCTCGATGTCGGTGACACCCTCATCCTCAGCATCCTCGAAAGCCATCTCCGCGTTGAGAACATCGCCGGCGTGATTCGACACGCACACCAGAACTCCGGCGCCACGGTTTGCCGCGGTCATGCCCGCCAGCAGTTTGGCCGGGCCAGGGGCCGTGAAGATCGGTCCCGGCACATTGACGTCGAACAATCCCGGCCCCACCAGTCCGACCATGGCGGGCTCGTGTCCCGACCCGTTGCCAATCACCAGGCCAACCTTCCCGTGCGCCTTCGGTTCGGCACGGACGATCAATCCATCCTCATAGGAGATGATGTCCCGGTAGGCGGCCGCATACCCCTCGAGCATCTCAGGGACGATGGCTGCCGGGTCGTTGACGAGTTTGGTCAGTCGCATGCTCACTCCCCGCCCAGACGGTCGCGGAGGAAGGTGGCGGCCTCCGTGGCCTCGCCGATGAGGTCCGAAACCAGAGGACGCCAAGCGTGGGTGGAGCGACCGGTTTCAACCAGCGGATTGGGGAACGTCTCGACCGAGACCCAGCCCCGGTAGTCAATCTCGTCGAGGGCCACGGCAATCCCGTCCCAGTCGACATGGCCCTTGCCGGGCATAAAGCGGTTGCCCGCGGCACATTGGAAGTAGCCAAGCCGCCGGCCCGCCGTGCGGACCGCATCAGGCAGGTTGGCCTCCTCCATGTTCATGTGGAAGGTGTCGAGCTCAATCTTCACCGAGGAGTGACCAACCTGGTCGATGAAGGCGTTCGCCTGGTCGGCGGTGTTGAACATGAAGGTCTCGAAACGATTGAGAACCTCAACACAGACGTCAACTCCCACCGCATCGGCTGCCGCGGCCACTTCGCGCAGCGCCACAGCCGAACGCTCCCGATAGGGCTCGAGGTCATCCTCGGTCGGAAAACCGAACCACGGGGCAAACGTGACGCCACCAAGGATTGGGCTGCCAACCTTCGCAGCCGTGTCGAGGCAACGTTTCAGGTATTCGATCCCGGCACGCTGCACAGCCGGGTCAGGATGAGAGATGTCGGTGTCGGCACCGAGGCCGGTGGCGCACACGATCGACAGATCGTTTTCGGCAAGCTGGCTGCGGATGTTGTCGTGATCGTCGAGATTGTGGGGCATCAGGGACATCTCTACGCCGTCGTATCCGCACTGGCGCACCAAGTGGAAGTAGGCAGCCTGATCGTCCGCCCAGCGGTCCATGAAGTAGAAGATCTCGATGCCGACCACACGGGATGCGCTCAAGCCGCTTCACCTCCTGCCGCCGTCACGAGCTCACGGGCGGTGACGTCGTCTGTGACCAGTACGTTGAAGTAGCCGCCGTGGAGTCCTCCGATGATTGGCTGTACCTTCTCGGATCCCCCGGCGACGACGACACTCCACGGAACGTCACGAAGATCCTCGAGGCCGACGCCGACCAGGTTGGAGTCGGTCCGCGACGGGACTCGATTGCCTTCCAGATCGAAGTAGTAGCCGAGGGCGTCGCCGACGGCGCCCCGCTGCCGGAGATCCTCGAGATCGTCCGCCGTGAGCACGCCGTATTGAAAGAGAATCGCGCTGGTGTTGGCGGGGCCGACGCTCTGGATGATGACATCTGACTCGCGGGCTCTCTCTAACGCCTCCACCACCGAAGGCTCCTTGCCCAACAGCGCTCCCAGGTCCGGGTCGGTGACGAAGCCGGGCGCCCGCAACGCCTCACGGGTGCCACCGGCTAGCTCTGCCATCTTCGAGGTGACATCGAACCGGGCCCAGTCGCTCGTGTAGGCGGCGCCAATCATCTCGACGAAGGAGCAATCGACGGGTTGATCGAGTCGGAATCTCTCGGGGAGATGCGCCATCGTTCGGCCGATGCCGAGAGCTACTCGCATCCCAGCCTTGAGGTGATCGGCAAGCCACCCGGCGGCGCCCTCGGCGAGGACAGATTCGATCGATCGCCCCGACTGGTCGGCGGATACGACCACAACATCACGCAGGCCGTACAGTTTGGTGAGTTCCGCTTCCAGTTCGAGATGCCAACCGACCGGCACCTTCACCCGGATCTCAAGAATCCCCTGGTCGCGCGCCATCGCCAGGACCCGGCTGATCTTGACCCGGGAGTAACCCAGCTTCTCACCAATCTCACTCTGGGTGAGGCCCTGCTGGTAATAGAGGACGGCGGCGCGCACGCTGAGGCGATAGTCGGCCTCGGAAATGCCCGTCGGGATCACAGTTGATCCTGAGTGAACATCTGAACGAAGCTCGATCATATGTTCAGCACCTTAGGAAGGAGTTGGTTGACCGTCAAGAGTTTCTGTCCCCTCGGATCCGATCCTCGCGATGGAGCGGTAGACCAGCCGCAGATGCCGCCTTTATTTTCCGGTCCCTTCTGCCGACTATCTGTTGTACGGCAAAGGTGACAGACGGATGACACGCTGGGCTCCCAGCTCCAAGAGCGACAACGGGATACACGTCAGCAGACAAGTGCTGGGTGCGATCGTCGGCGCCCTCGTTGCGCTGATCGTGGCTGCGCTCCTTCACGTCAATGCCTACGCCGTAACACGCTTCATGGACGATTCAACGCTGTACGCCGACGGTGAAGCTGCGCTGGTCAGCACACAACTCAGCCTGCGAACTCTCAGCCAGGCAGTTCTACTGGCTGAGGACGTGGTTCTCGGCGTCGCCGATACCAGCACCGCTGACGACGCGCTCGGAGAGGCCGACCGGGTTCTGGACAGCCTCCGGAACCGCGTCGCCAACCTGGACCTCGATGCCGACAGCTACGAGCCGGCCTTCACTCAAGCCGATAGTGTCATCGCCGCGTTGGAGCGCGGAGATGTGACAGGCGCAGGGTCCCTTCTGGCCACCGAGACGCTGGACGCATACGAGTCACTCCGAGATTCGATTGCGTCGAGCCGAGACACCTCCCTGGGCCATCTGTCGAACGCTGAGGGACTGGCCCGACGGCTCGGCACTATTGCCGGTTTCCTGGTCGCTCTGCTGGCACCTGCGGTCGCGATCCTTGTCTACTGGAGAATCGCTCGCCGCCAGCTGAGCAACGCTCACGTCCAGATCGATGCCCGGCTCCATGCCGAAAAACGTGTCGTCCAGGCGAAGGACGAGTTCATCGCCAACATCTCCCACGAGCTCCGAACACCACTTACAAGTATCTACGGCTTCTCGGAGATACTGGTCGATCAAGGCCTGATCGATCCGGATGAGGCACACACTCTCATCTCGGTTATCAACGGAGAGTCTGCAGAACTGAACCGCATGGTCGAAGACCTGCTCACGTCGGCCCGCGCCGAGGCAGGGACGATCGCGTACAACTACACCGAAACCGACCTCGCCAAGGAAACGGCGACCGTCGTCAAGCCGCTGGAACGCCTCGGCGTTGCCATCAACGTCGATCTCCCTCCGCTCCATCTGTGGTCGGACCAGCTACGAACCCGCCAGGTCCTGCGCAACCTGCTCTCGAATGCTCAGAAGTGGGGTGGCCACGACATCCGGGTTTCCGGCGACAAGGTCGGCGACCTTGCCGCGATTGTCGTCGCGGACAATGGCCCCGGCGTACCCGAGGACGTGGTGAGCCGTTTGTTCACACGCTTCATTCATGAGGGAGACAGTCCGCTCACTGCCGGCTCGATTGGCCTTGGCCTTGCCGTCGTGAAGATCCTCGTGACCGACATGGGCGGAACCATCACCTACAACCGATCCGACGGCTGGTCCCGATTCATGTTCACGCTTCCTCTTGCTTCTGCCGGAATGGAATCGAGTCGGATTGCACCGCCGGGCGACGGAGCCGAGGCACCCGTGGCCGTGCCCGCCGACACCGGGCCGGCGTGAAACCCGTCACGCCGCCGGTGGCCGCAGGTCAAAGAATGGGCGCCTCCGCTCTCGCTCTGCTACTCCTGTTCACGTACCTGGTCATCCCAGGACATGCGGCCGACGCCGCCCCCGGCGACACCCACGCCGATGACTTCGAATCGCAGGACTTCACAGGAACGACTGGAACACTCGGCTGGGCAACCAGCTGGATCGAGACGGGCGAAACGGACGGCGAAACGGCCGGTTCAATACGAGTTGGCGCCGAACCGAATTGTGGGACGCCGAGTTGCCTGCTGCTCGGACGCGACTCCGGACCGGACGCCACGGTGGAACGCCAAGTCGACCTGTCCGGTATGGCTTCAGCGACGCTCGCCTTTGACTACCGGCGCCACAGGCACCCGCCCGGGAAGGGACAAGTGGATCTCGAGGTCTCGGACAACGGCGGTGCTGATTGGTACTCACTCGACTCATGGAGCCTCGGCTCGTCTGACGCCACGATGCTTCCCGCCTCCCACGACCTCACGGGCTTCCTTGCCGCCGACACCCGGATACGCTTCTCAGTCAGCGGCAGCACCGACGACAGCCATCTCAATGTTGACAATCTGGTGATCACAGAAGGTCCGGCAATCCCCTCAGGAACACCGAGGATGGTGATCAGCGAGTTCTCGCACCGCGGCGATGACTTCGTCGAGCTGTACAACGCGGGTGATGCTGCCGTAGACATCGATGGCTACGAAGTCAGACTCGACGGGGCCACCGACGTCACCATCAGCCAGGGCGGACCAGCAATCGTTGTCCCGCCCGGTGGGCACTACCTCCTCGTCAAACCGGGCACCGGACTGGCCGCCTCGGCTGATCAGCTGCTCGAAGCCGGACTTCCTTCGAATGTAGGTATTCGTCTGCGTGACGCCGCCAGCAACTTGCTTGACGAGGTAGGCATCGGAAGCAGCTCTTGGTCTGAGGGAGCTCCGCTCCCCAACCAGCCGTCCGGCACCACACAGAGTTACGAACGGCTCAACGGAGTCTCCCTTGGCAACTGTGTTGATACTGACAACAACCTGGCCGACTTCGTCCACAACTGGGGCTCCGCGAATCCGCAGAACATGGCGGCACCGTCGGTGCCGTGTGGAACACCGTCGGTGGCCGATCATGTCGTGATCTCCGAGTTCCGCCCTGAAGGTCCCGCCGGTATCCACGATGAGTTTGTCGAGATCTTCAACCCGACGGCCGTCGCAGTTGATGTTTCCGGATGGATACTCCACATCACGGAACCGTCGCTATTCCGCGACTACCACGTCATTCCACCGGCCACGATCCTCGACCCGGACGAGCACTATCTCCTATCCGACGACGATGGTCCAACACCGAACGACGCCCAGCCCTACGACATCGCCACCAACTACGCAGCGGCCTGGGCCGATGTCGTCCTCAAGGACGAGAGCGGCACCATCGTCGATGTGCTGGGCTACGGGAGCACCGGCAACGGGCAGCTCTACGAAGGCACCGCCCTTCCTCCTTTCGAGCCCGGCACTGCCGATCGCAGCTTCGAACGTCGCAACGGCGGAAGCACCGACACCGACGACAACCTCGCCGACTTCGTGTACGCCTTCACGGCCAGTCCGCAGGCAGGAATCCCCGGCCCCAATCGTGCCCCCGTATTCGACCAGGACCTCCCGGATCGCTCAGATAGTGAAGGCACCCAGATAGCGCTCACCGCAGGAGCCACCGATCCGGACGGCGGGACAACGCTGACGTACGCCGCCACCGGCTTGCCGCAAGGGGTATCGATCGACGCCACAACCGGGAGCATCAGCGGTGCATTGAGTCCCAACTCCAGCGGCACTCATTCGGTGGCCATCACGGTGAGCGATGACGGTGTCCCGGTCCTCCAGGACACGGACGTATTCACCTGGACCGTTACCCAGGGTGAGGTCACTTACCTGGTGGCCAACTCAGGAGGATCCAACGGCGGCGATGACCTCCTGACGGTTGTCGACCGTGCCGACGCCGACCCCGTGAGCAATGAGATCAACATTGGTTCGGGAACCGGCACAACCAACATCGAGGCCGTCGCTCTCCAGCCGGGCACCAACGTGCTCTTTGCAGTGCAGGACGACCGGCTCGGGACTATCGATGTAACCACCGGGGTCTTCAGCCCGCGACCGGCGAACGCCGGAGCCGGCAACGGTTCGGTAGGACTCACCGCCTTCAACAACATTGAGGGTCTCTCGTTCAATCCATTCACCGGCGAGCTGTTCGGCACTCATCGCCGGGGGACCAACGAAGAGGACCTGCTATTTCGCTTCGATCCAACAACCGGGGCGCATTTGCCGGGCGCGTTCGGTGGAGATGACTACATACCAATAGCCAATCAAGGGGGCTATTACCACGCCGCCGACCTGGCCTTCGACCCGACCGACGCGCAGCTCTACCTCGTTCACTGGGATCTCTCCGGCAATTGGAGCCTCGCCACCGTAGATCCGATGTCTGGAGCTACGGCTACCAAGGGCGTAGCCCCCGACAACATCGTGAGTCTGGCGTTCGATGAGGCGGGCCGCCTATACACATCGACCGAGACCGGAGGCACCGAGAACCTCTACGAGCTGAACAAGTTGAATGCGTCCGTCATCAGCAGCATCGTCATCGACAACGGCTCGAACTATGAGGCGATGGCAATCGCATTTCCTGTTGAACCCAACCGATCCCCTTCGTTCAACCAGGACCTCGCCGACCGCTCCGATCCCGAGGGCACGGTCATCTCGCTCTCGGCGGCAGCCGGCGACGCCGACATCGGCGATACGCTCTCCTACTCCGCGACTGGCTTGCCGCCAGGCCTCTCGATTGACCCCGGCAGTGGGCTCATCAGCGGCACGATCGACTTCCTCGCCGTAGGGACCCATCCCGTCACCGTTACGGTCAGCGATGACGGAATCCCCAATCTGGACGACATCGATACCTTCACCTGGACCGTCACCGACCTGAATCAGCCCCCGGTCTTTGACCAGGACATCGGCGATCAGGCCGATGCCGAAGGATCGGCGGTAAGCCTGTCGGCGGCAGCCACCGACCCCGATGGGGGCGACCTACTCACCTACGCAGCAATCGGACTCCCCCCGGGCCTCACGATCGACGATGGCTCCGGGCTCATCAGCGGGACGATCGACTACTCGGCGTCGTCCGGCAGCCCATTCGCCGTCACGATCACAGCTACCGACAATGGCGTC
>JAAELU010000020.1 GCA_024226255.1 bacterium
ATAAGTCTGGCGTCCTGTTTTACACCCTTGCATGCAGAAAGCAACCTCGGTGATGGGATTTGTTGATAATCTGCACAACGTGGTGCAAAAGACGGCTAGGCGGGGTCGCCCGCCGAAGTTCGATCACAATGCGGTAGTTGATGCCGCCATCGGTGCCTTCTTCCGATCCGGCTTTGAGGCAACGACCCTCGCCGATCTCGAGAACGCAACCGGAGTAGATCGATCGACTCTGTACAACAGCTTCGGGGGCAAACAGGGGCTCTACGAACTGGCGACGACCGCCTACCTCGAGCGGGCCGAGACTTCACTGTTCGAGCCCCTGGCCAATGGCACGGCCGACGGTTACGCCGACGTCCTGGAGTTCCTCAACCGTCTCCGGTCGGGCCACACCTCACCCGAAGCGATTCCCGGCTGCCTGATCGTCAACGACATGGCCGCCCGCTCAGCGCCAGATGAGGCGGAGCGCTATCGCACCCGCCTCGAGGCCGGCTTTGTCGATGCCCTGCGCAGATCCGACCATCCGGTGCCCGAAGCCCGAGCCGCAGTGCTCACCGCCGCAGTAATCGGCGTGAACCTCGTCAGCAAGATGACCGGCGATCCCAACGAGATCGGCCGGATGATCGACGCCATCACCGATACCGTCACCGCCTGGCAGGGTGCCGGAACCTAGCCC
>JAAELU010000021.1 GCA_024226255.1 bacterium
CGGTCGCGCTGAGCCGGAGGACTTTCTTTTTGCCGCCGTGGGCGTAGTCTCGCCAGCGCAGGCGGACGATCCCACCGCGCAGGCTGAGCAGCCGATTGTTGGTCAGCGCGACGCGCTGGGTGTAGCGGGCGAGGTATTCCAGGACCCGTCGCGGGCCGGCGAAGGGTTTCTTGGCATACACGACCCAGTCTTGTCGCCAGAGCTCCCGGGACGGGATGTAGGACTCCAGCTCGGGGTCCTCGTGCCGCGCGCGGCGCAGGCCGTCGAGGTACTTGCCGCGGAAGGCGCGGGACAGGGCACGGACGGGAAACAGATAGCCCCCCGGGCGGCGGATCCAGCGCCGACGCGTGGGATCGAGACCACCGGCCGTGACGATGCAGTGCAAGTGGATGTGCAGGCTGAGATTCTGACCCCAGGTGTGCAGGACGGCGACGATACCGGGCTCGGCGCCGAGGTATCGCGGGTCGCGCGCGAAATCGCGGAGGGTATCGGTCGCGGCGCGAAACAGCTGTCCGTAGATGACTCGTGGGTAGCGCAATGCCGCGGCGTTGAGCTCATGCGGCAGCGTGAAGACGACATGCACGTAGTCGACCGGAAGCAGCTCTTCGACACGAGCCTGCAACCAGCGCTCCTTGGCCAGGGTCTGGCACTTGGGGCAATGCCGGTTTCGGCAGGAGCGCCAGACTAAGCGCTCGTCACCGCAATCGGCGCACACTTCACGTGTCCCCCCGAGGACCGGGGTGCGGCAGCGTTCGATGGCCCGCAGGGCGGCGAGTTGCTCGCCGGTGAGCGGCCGGGCAGCACGGAGACGATCGCCGTGGGTCCGGACCAGGTCGGCCAGCTCGAGCCGGTGCCGCCGCCGCCCGCGGTGCGAGCAGACCGGCGGGCCGGGCAACGGCTACGTCGGCGAGGCTTCGAGCAGATCCAGGGGCGACCGGAGCGTGGCGAACCGCGCCTGGCTGAGGTGGAAGTAGCGCATGGTGGTGGACACGCTGCGATGGCCGAGCAGCCGCTGGACGGTGGGCACATCGGCTCCGGTCTCGATGAGATGAGTCGCGAAGGCGTGCCGCAGCGAGTGGATCCCCCCGCGCTTGGTGATACCCGCCTTGGACTTGGCCCGCATGAACACTTTCTGCGCCACGGTCCGGTCTATCGGGCGACTCCCGTCGCGGTTGGGGAACAGCCACAGCCGCGGCGGATCCGTCCGCCAGTGAAGCTCCATTTGCTGGAGTAAGCGCTTCGACAACGGGACGACGCGATCTTTCCTGCCCTTGCCTTGCTCGACGCGCAGGGTCATGCGCTGCGGATCGACATCCCGCATCCTGAGGTGCACGGCTTCACTGACGCGCAGGCCACCGGCGTAGACCGTGGCCAGCAGCAGACGGTGCTTCGGATTCGGCGGTGCCTCGAGTAACCGAGCAACCTCATCGCGGCTGAGGATCTCGGGAAGTCGCTGGGGCTGCTTCGCCACGGGCACTTCGAAGGCGACGGCGTCGCGACCGAGGGTGACGTGGTACAGAAAGCGAAACGCGGCGGCCGCGATGTTACACGTGCTCCACGACAGCTTCCGCTCACTGATCATGTGGACGAGGTAGGTTTGAACCTCCTCCGCGGAGAGCTGATCGGGTGGCCGGCGGTAGTGCTTGGCTAAACCTCGTGCGGCGGCAATGTACGCCTCGTGGGTGTGCGGCGAGAAGCCGCGGACGGTCATGTCCCGGATCATGCGCTGGCGCAGCTCGGTCATGAATCACCTCCGTCGAGCCCGACACGGGCTCGTGGGGTGAATCCTGCAGCGAAAACTGGGCGAAAAGAACCGCCGGGCCAGAAAAACCCCGCCGTAGGCGGCTTAGTTCAACGTCCTTTATGATGCATGGTCAACAAGCCGCTCAGCTCACGAGAATCACACCCCAAACACCAAGCCGCTCTACAGTGGGTCCCGGACAGCCCACGTATAAAAGTGGTTGCTCTGCTTGCTACCAAAATACACATCACCTCTTCCGAGACTCAAGTACATCGCCCAGTGAGCAGGGAAGCGGGAGGTGGTCGACGACCAGAAACTAGCGACGAGGGGTATGTTAGTGAACGGGTGCCCAACTGGGAGACTATTGGATCCGGTTTGTATAAAATCTATCATGCTCCTCAGTTCTTTGATGTTCGGAAGGCGCCAGTCTCCGGGGACCGAACCGTCGGTGAGGCCACAACTCGGATCGGCCATGCTGTTTGCTATAGACAACGCGCCCCACCAGATCTCGGCACCGTCGCAATCCATTTTCTTGGTCCAGATGAGCCCCGTCAGGTTGTCCGTCACCGTTCCATTCCCGTTGTCCGTGAACCGCGGCGAGACCGAAGTCCCGTTCTGGTACTCACCGTCCTGCCCCGTCCCCGCACAACTTACTAAGACGCCAGATTGATCCCAGCACTGCGTCTGGCCAGTGTGCTGAACAGCCCCGGGATCGGCCACCGTCAACTGCATGGTCCCGTCCGGGAACTTGATCCCGCCCGAGGTAGACTGGATCGTGCCCGCAACGGTTAGCTTTTGACCAGGATTCGCCGTTCCGATGCCGACCTTGCCACCACTGGAACCTCCGAGAATGATGTTGCCACCGTTGTCGAAGTTGAAATGGAGCGGCGACCCGCTGGTGTTGTTTCGAGCGATGATCTCATTGTTGTCAATCGCGATATGTGCACTACTGGTGGCCCCGATGGTGGCAAACCCACCACTTGAGACACCGGCATCCGTTCCAAACGAGACCTGGAACGGCGTAGCCGGATTGTTCGTCCCGATGCCGACCTTGCCGTCCGCTTGGACAGTGACGGCCGTCCCACTTCCGCCAGCTCGCAAACTGAGCGTGTCGGCCGAGTTGTCATACCAGACACGTCCTGCGTTCTCATCTTCGCTGTCACCGAAGTTGATGCCAATGGCCTGTGAGGTAGACCCGCCGATGATGGACACCTCCGCATTCCCGTTTCGCTCGAATACGGCAACCGTGTTGGCGCCTGTCGCGGGTGCCGACGCGTCGCTCTCCCTTACATGCAGTACATCCAGAGGGCTCGTCGTCCCGATGCCGATGTTGCCAGAAACAAAGAGGGGCCCTGACATCGTGTCCCCTGCCTTTTCTACATACTGCGTATGCGGGTCGCCGCCCGTTTCGTGCGTGTCGAGTTGAGTCTGGACGGCGGTGACTTCCGCCGACTGATCAAGATCCGTAGCGTCCTGGCCAGCCAACTTCTCTGCCGTGTAGGCATAGGGCGTGCTGACTACTTGAGTCCGCGGCGACAGGAGTTCTCCCTCGACCTGGATCTCGACGTAACGGACACTCGTAGGTCCATCAAATGCAGACGCGTCAAACGCGAGTGCGACCTCGTAGATGCCGTCCGTCACTGTGACGGACTGGGAGTCGGTTGCGAGAGGAACGCCGGTCAGCGCATCGTCGAACAGTGTGAACGTCATACTGAATGCGCCGTTGGCAGGAACGGGACTGCCTCCCGTCTGGTCGCTCAGGAATCCTTGAATCTTTAGAAGCTGGGGCGTGGACGTAGCGCCTGAACCGATGCTCACGAGAACCGTCAAAACGACTACCGCGGTCCAGTGAAGAGCTTTCATGGGGTGCCTCCTTGCGGAGTGACTTGATAGAAGAGGATATCCACGCCGTGGGTGGCGCCCGAGACTCCAAGCCCCATCAAAGTGGGTCCCGGACAGCCCACACCAAATGGGCCTGGGACTTAAAAACTCCACCCGTCGATTCGCCTGATTCGAGCGGTTGGGTGAACGCGTATACCGGATTGGATTGGTCGCTCGTCGACGACCAGAGCCTACCGTCGACGGGTACGTTCTTGAACGGGTGCCCAAGGGGAAGGGCCCAGGTGCCTGGTCCGAAAGCTGACAAACTAAACAGTTCGTTGACGTTCGGCAGGCGCCAGTCTCCGGCGACCGAACCGTCCGTGAGGTCACAACTCGGATCGGCCAAGCTATTTGCGAGGGCCAACGCGCCTATCCACTGCGTGTATGGGAAGCAATCGACTCGTTCGGTCCAGATGAGCCCCGTCAGATTGTCTGTGACCGTGCCATCCCCATTGTCCGTGAACCGCGGCGAGACCGAAG
>JAAELU010000022.1 GCA_024226255.1 bacterium
ACACCCGGTGTTTCGCCCGATTTCGTGTCGAGAATCGACCCGCCACCTCGGCATTGGACGATTCCGTCCTCCCGACACCCGTCCTTTCTGCGGCAGACCCTTGGGTCGCTAACCGAATCTGCAACATGGAGACCAAAGTCTGCAACCCACAGACCAAAGTCTCGGGCGCCGGCGGCGTAGGCTCTTCTCATTCGGGGCAGACCTACCAAGGAGACGATCATGAACCGACCCGCTTACAGTCTGTTGCTCATCTTCATCCTGACTGCCTGGACAGCCTGGACTCCGGCGCCGCTATCGGCGGCCACGATCAACGTCGACAGCGTATCGGGGGACGTCATTCCCGACAACAGCGAATGCACCCTGAACGAAGCCGTCACCAACGCCAACGCCGACAACGACACCGCGTCCGGCGCCGACTGCGCCGCCGGCAGCGGAGCCGACAACCATCGTGCTCCAGGCGGGCATGACCTATCCGCATCTGGATTGCGTCAACAACCCCATCGCGTCAGAAATCACCATCGAGGGCAACGGCTCGATCGTAGAGACCAGCCTCGGGCCTCCGTTCTGCCA
>JAAELU010000023.1 GCA_024226255.1 bacterium
ACCGGATCCGACTCTTGCTGACGGAGCGACTGCCGCGATTGATCTGACAACTCGCGTGCTCGATCCTCGATGTCATACAGTTGCCCGACCCACTCCAATATCTGGTGTGACTCACGCGGCGAACTGCGGGCGGCATCGAAGAACTTGCGCCGAGCATGTGCCCAACACGCAACTTCCAGGATTGAGTTGTTCGATCCAAGATAGATGTGGTCATAACCGCCGTAGGCGTCGGCATGGAGGTGGCCTTCGAATCCGGCCAAGAACCGCGCCGGACCGTCGCGAGCACGACTCTCTGTGAAGTCGTAGACCGAGTAGATCGCAGACCACTCACCGCTTGGATGACGTCTACAATCACCGCTTGGCCGACGCCCAGCGGAAGGCGCACCAATCCGCCGTTGGGCAACTCGATCTCGATCGGCGAGGTGGTTACCGACACCGGCAGAAACTTCGGCTCGGCGATATCCGCCAGCGTGAGACTTGCCCCCTCCTCCTTCACCGCATCCGGGATTCCCTCCTTCAGTCGCCCGACCCAGCGATAGAAGGTTGATCGAGAGATATCCTCGTCGGCACAGAACTTGTCAATGCTCAAGCCACTCGCCTCACGACTGGCCAGTCGCTCCTGCCAATGAAGATAATCATCAAGTCCGGGAGATGGTCCTCCAAGTCTAGCCATCGCTAGTACTCAGTAACAGGCTAATTGATGGGTGCGGTGGCTGGGGTGCCGCTGCATCG
>JAAELU010000024.1 GCA_024226255.1 bacterium
CCCCCACGACCGCTCTTCGCTACCGCAAGGCCGCCCGAGCGTGCATACGACGTGCTGTGGATCTCAACCTGATCGAGCATGACCCCTGGCCACCCCCGATGCGAGGCGCCAAGAACCGCAAGGTTCGCCGACAGGCACGCAACAAGGCCATCGAACTCAAACGGTTACCCGATCCAGCGACCATGCAACAAGCGCTTGACGCCATGGTGAACCACCATCCGGCCAGTCGCCTCTATCACGTCATGACCTCTGTCATGGCCTACGCCGGGCTCCGCCCGTCCGAGGTCGTCATGCTTCGACCTCAAGCGCTCGTCCTACCGGAGTCAGGATGGGGAGCGATCGAGGTCACAGAAGCCGACATCGACTTCGACGTATCAGGCGACCCGAAAACAGGCAACCGCACCGTGCCGATCCCACCCGATCTCGTCGCCTTGCTCCACTCCTGGATCGCAACAGGCAACTTCGCCAACGACGAACTGATCTTCAGATCACGGAACGGGAATCGGCCATCAGGCTCAAACTGGCGGCGAGCCTGGCATCTAGCACTGGCCAAGATCGAC
>JAAELU010000025.1 GCA_024226255.1 bacterium
GCTGCCCGGATCGTGCTCTTGGATCCGCAGCGCGACGGCGTCGAGCAGATCGCCGAGACACTCGAAGGGCTCAGCGGCGTCGACGCCATTCACCTGATCACCGAGGGAGAGAGTGCCCAGCTGCGATTGGGAAGCAGCCTGGTGACTCAGGAATCACTCAGCGGTCAGTACGCCGATCTGTTTGCCCGGATCGGATCGAGTCTGGACGCCGACGCCGATCTGCTGATCTATGGCTGTAACTTCGGCGAGGGAATCGAAGGGGCGCAGGCTGCGGCGACTCTGGCTGCACTCACTGGTGCGGACGTGGCGGCCTCGGATGACCTGACCGGTCACGCCAGCCTCGGTGGCGACTGGGACCTCGAAGTCCGGGTCGGCGACATCGAATCCGGACCACTGATCGATCAGCAAGCCCAGGACCTCTGGGTGAACGCGCTGGCGCTGCCCACTGCAGCCAACAACACGATCAGCACCCACGAAGACACGACCTACACCTTCGCCGCTAACGACTTTGGCTACAGCGATCCTGATGGCGATGTCATGGCCAGCGTGAAGATCACCACGTTGGAGGCGGTCGGTGCGCTGCAACTGGACCGCGGCGATGCGACGCGCAACCAGGTCAGCACCGGGGCCGATACCGATGACGACCTGCTGACATGCACACCGGCAGCGGATGGCAATGGTGCGGGCTACGACA
>JAAELU010000026.1 GCA_024226255.1 bacterium
GCACCCGGGATGATCATTTCGCGAAGCGCCGATGTCGTGGAGATATCAACACACTTGGCGTACTCAGGCTTGACGCCCTTCTTGCCTTCGCGCAGACCGGGGATCTCACGGAACTGGCGCCGCACTTCTTCGATCATCTGGTTGGCGGCACGGCCGACAGCCTTGATGGTCATCGAAGCAAACAGGAACGGGAACATCCCACCAAGGAACAGACCGACGATTACCTCGATCTCGAGGATGTCGAGCGTTCCGAGTTCGCCACCGGCAGTAATGACTGCCTGGCGGAATGTGAAGAACAGTGCCAGAGCGGTGACCGCCGCCGAAGCGATGGCGAAGCCCTTGGCGACTGCTGCGGTGGTGTTGCCGAGCGAGTCGAGTGCGTCCGTCGTCTCGCGGACCTCCGGGGGCAGGTGCGCCATCTCGGCGATGCCACCTGCGTTGTCGGCGATTGGCCCGTAGGCATCGACCGAAACGGTCATACCAAGTGTCGAAAGGACACCGATGGCCGCAATGGCGATTCCGTAGATACCGGCAAGTTCAACATCGAATGCCATTTCTCCACCGGCGTATGCACCGAGCATGCCGAA
>JAAELU010000027.1 GCA_024226255.1 bacterium
GCGACCCCGCCGATCGGGAAGCCATATCCCCAGTGGATATCCGGCATCGCCATCGAAGCGTCCACGATCCCGGGGAGGTACGCCACGTTGGCGACCTGCTGGGTGGCCCGATCCTCCTTGGCTTTGACGAGGAGTGCTTCGCTGGCAAACACTCGCCCCGGCACCCGCATTCCCCCTGTCCGCGGGATCTCCCAAGTGACGTCCGAGGTTCGGCGTAGCTCCATACTCTCAGGCTACGCCGAGGCGACATGGTTCAGACGTCGAATATGACGCGGGCGGTCCAGGCCCCGTCGGTTTGCCGTTCAACGCTGAGGTCGTGATAAGTCACCGCCTTGATCGGCGGGCCCTGCAACATGGTGGGCTCCACGGCGACCACGCCGACGACCAGGCGAGTGAAGGTAGCCGATGCCTCATCGATCCGGAACGAGCATGGGATGACGCTCTGGGACTCCGACAGATAGAGGAGGTCGGCCAGGACGTCCACCAGCAGCTCGTCGATGGCAGTGGCTTCCACCTCGAGCGCGACGGTCCGGTCCGGCACAAGGGAGGTGACGTCGAACATGAGCGAGAACATGCCAATGGCCGCCCACTCGAAGAGCTCACCGAGCGTATCGGCGCGAACGTCGATCCCGGTGTCGGCGGTGTGGGAAAGCACAGAGAAGGAGCCGCTCATAGCTGCACGGTAGAGCCGCCGGTAGGAGGCCGCTTCACGCCTGGCGCTTCGGGTGCCGCTGCCACCTGTGGCACTGGTCGATCGCCGGTTCTCCGAGGACTGGGAGGAGCGCAACCTGGACGAATACCTGCGCCGTGAGCAGGGCCGGTCCGGCGCACACGACTCTTCGCTGCGGTGAGGATGCGCCAAGCCGCCGCAACGAACTGCTTCGTAGGGCGTTGCACGGTGCATCGTCCCGCGTGGGGCGATGTCGTCGCGACTCCGCTTCCCCCTCCCGAGCTGCCCGCAGGGCAGCCCACCTCCCCCAAGTGTTGCCCGTCCAGAGCGACGTGCAACGGGGGAGGAGACAGACGGAGTGCGCCATGGCCGTGTGGGCGGCGTCGTCGCGACTCCGCTTCCCCCTCCCGAGCTGCCCGCGGGGCAGCCCACCTCCCCCAAATGTTGCCCGCCCAGAGCGACGGGCAACGGGGGAGGAGACTGCCAGGATCCACCCCCAACGGGGGGTCGGTGGGGGTAGGTTCAGGGTTAGTGGGGAAAGGTGTGTTCACTCGTTGGCGGATTCCGCCCTGGGTGCGTATACGGCTGCACCGAGGCCGCTTCTCGCCGGGGGTTTCCCCGCAGTAGAGGTCCGAAGTGTTCGGGCCTCTCTTCTATTTGGGAGGTTGAACTATGACGTCTGCAATCTCGCGCCGCATGTGGGGGGTGCTCGCATCTCTGACAATGATTCTCACTTTCCTTGTCGCCGGGCCGGAGGCAGAGGCCTGCCACGATGACGGCCCTAGCGTCGACTTCTGGCTCACGGTGTTGCACAACAATGACGGAGAGTCCGACCTGCTCGGATCCGGCGAGGAGGGCGGCATCGCCAGATTCGCCACGGTCCGCCGTCAGGCCGAGCGGGACGCCAAGAGGTACTGGGGTGTCAAGGGCAAGCGGGGAGTCGTTTTTGTATCGTCCGGAGACAACTTCCTAGCCAGCCCGGAATTTGCAGCCAGCGAGGGCGACGGCGTCTTCTATGACGCCAGGGCTCTCGACATGCTGCGGTATGACGCCATTGCCTTAGGCAACCACGACTTCGACTTCGGCCCCGATGTTCTCGAGGAGTTCATCACCGAGGGCTTCAGGCGGCCGGGTCGGCCACCGTATCTCAGCTCGAACCTCGACTTCAGTGCCGAGCCAGGTCTGCAGACCCTCGTCAACCGCGGCGTGATCGCCAAGAGCACGGTGATCAGGGAGCGCGGCGAGCGAATTGGGATCATCGGAGCGACGACCGAGAACCTGCCATTCATCTCGTCTCCCCGCAATGTCGTGGTCAACGAGGTGCTCCCGGCAGTCCAAGCAGAAGTGGCCGCGCTGGAGTCACGCGGTATCGAGATCATCATCCTGATCTCCCACCTGCAGGACATCGACGGTGATGTGCTGCTGGCCGAGTCGCTGTCGGGTATCGACATCATGATCGCCGGCGGCGGCGACGAACTCCTGGCGAGCCCGGGTGACCCCTTGCTCCCAAGTGATGTCGCCGCAGACATCCACGGCCCGTACCCAATGATCGCCACGGATCTCGATGGCAACGACGTGCCGGTGGTAACGACCTCCGGCCAGTACGGCTACCTCGGCAGGCTCGTTGTCGGCTTCGATGACGGTGAGGTTCTCGTGATCGATGACGATCGCAGCATGCCGCTGCGAGTGGTCGGCGAGAGCACCGGCACCGATGGTGTCCGGCCTAATCGCAGGTTTGTGAGGGTAATTGAAGATCCGGTCGGCGAGTACGTCGCGGCACTCGAAAGCAACGTGATCGCCCAGACTGAGGTTCAGCTAGATGGGCGGCGCTTCCCCGGCGTGCGCTCCGAGGAGACCAACGAGGGCAATCTGATTGCTGACTCGCAGCTGTGGCAAGCGCGGCAGCTGGCGGCCGACTTCGGCCAGCCGATGCCGGATGTGGCGCTCCAGAATGGCGGAGGCATTCGCAATGACTCGATCATTGCCGCCGGGGCATCCCCCGGGGCGACTGTCGACATCACCGAACTAGATACCTGGGCCATGGTGCCGTTCGCCAGCTTTGTGGCGATCGTCCCGGACATTCCGCGTACTCAGTTCAAGGAGATCCTCGAGAACGCGGTGTCGCGCACCCAGGCGGGCGACACTCCTGGCGGCACCGGGCGGTTCGCCCAGGTAGCGGGGTTCTCGTTCGTCTGGTTCGGGAGCGGCACGGCGCAAGAACTGAATGCCGACGGCACCGTGGCCGTCCCCGGCACGCGGATCTACGACGTGGTTCTCGACGACGGCACAGTCATCGTCGATGACGGTGTGGTGATGCCGGGGGCCGACCTAACGATTGCGATCGTCGACTTCTTGGCCAACGGCGGCGATGAATATCCGTTCCGCGGGGCACCGTTCACGACGATCGGTGTCACCTACCAGCAGGCGCTGCTCAACTACATCGTGACGTCGGTTGCCGACGGCGGACTCGGCGGCCTCATCAGCGATGCGGACTATCCCGCAGGAGGTGAGGGGAGAAGCACTGAGCTCTAGAAGCCACTCACGACCAATTGGCACCAGTTCGTGGCGCGGGCCGGTGCAATCGAACCGGGCGGGCTCAACCTAGAGGGCCCGCCCGGTTCGTTCGTCAGACGCTCCAGCCGATCTCGTCGCAGATTGCGGAGATTGCTTCCAGGAAGTCCTCGTCGGTCCTGTCGTCGGATCCGTGCTCGACGAAGAGGTTTTCGAGAGGTTTGATTCCCGAATACCCGGCCTGGACCTCGAGGTACATGACATCATCGACGCCAGATCGAGCCGCGGCATCCTCACATACCCTGTCGACGATCTCCTGTTGGCGCTCGTCCAAGTCGGAGTACCTCACCGCCGGGTCCTCCGTGGTCGTGGTCGTCGGGGCCTCGGTAGTTGTGATCGTCGTCGTAGTTGCCTCGGTAGTCGCGGGCGCTTGAGTGGTCGCCGCTGCAGTAGTCGTGGCCGCGGCTGCTTCGGTGGTGTCAGATCCGGAGTCGCCACCGCAAGCTGTCGTCAGCAGCAGTAACGCCGCTATCGCGGCTAATCGTGGGTTGATTGAATACACGCGCATGTTTCGCATTCCCTCTCAACTCGTGTTGCAATAACACGTTCTTGACCGTACCGATCGGCAGTGCAACTTGCTGGAGATCGAGCATCGAGTGTCCACCGCCGTATTCGGGCGCGTTTAAGCACAACGAACGGTTCGTGCCCGATCAGCCCGCGGACGCGTGTCGCTAGCTGATCCTGCTGGCGGCTTTTCGGATCGACGACAGTAGGACGGAGACGACGACGAACGTGATCACGGCGGCAGCCCCGATGGGGAGCAGGATGTCGATCCCGGCGAAGTCGGAGTCGAGGCCCTTCCAGTAGTCCCAGACCCACAATGAGCCGTACAACACCGCCAGCAATAGGGCTCCTGAGGCCGCCGTCTTGGCGGTCATGGCGGCGAAGCTGCCGATCGCGCCGGCACGTTGGCGGACTGCGAACCCAATGAACCAGAGGATCAGAAACTGAACCGCGAAAGTCGCCACTCCGCCCTGTACCCAGCTGCCGCGTGTCCCTGCCGCGGCGAACGCCACTACCAGGCTCACCAGCGGCAGACCTAGGCCGCATATGAACGAGATCAGCATCAGAGTCCCTGAGCTGGGTCGCAGCGCCGTGGTCACCGGGTTCGCGGGGCGGGTATTGCGTCGGGAGCGGGGTGCCGTCACGGGCCGGCTACTCGAACTGGGCCGGCTCTCGCCTCGTACGGTCCACCTTGAGCTGGAGGACGTCGGGGCGGGAGTAGTGGCCGGTCGGATCGAAGTTGTGGCGCTCACGGCGTACGAGGTCGAGGTCGATGTCGGCGTAGACGATGGTCTCCTCGTCTTTGAGCGGTCCCGTGATGGTTCTGCCGTCGGGTCCGACGATCATCGTGCCGCCGCTGCCGAATCTGTCGCCCACAGCCATCATCTTGTCACGCAGAGGGAAGTCGGCGGGGATGTGCTCTGCCCGCAGCACGGCACCGACGCTGAGAACGTAGAGCCGCCCCTCGCGGGCGATGAATCGGCTGATGTCCTTCGTTAGCCAGGGCGATCCGGGCCAAGTGGCGATGTGCAGCTGGGGGCCCTGGGCATACATTGCCGCCCGGGTCAGCGGCATCCAGTTCTCCCAACAGTTGAGGCCGCCGACCCGCCATCCGGCGTAGTCATGGACTCGCAGTCCGTGGCCATCGCCGTCGGCCCACACCAGGCGTTCGCCAAACGTCGGCTTGAGCTTGCGATGCAGCCCGACGACTCCATGCGTCGGGTCGATGGCGACGAGTGAGCAATACACCGAACCGTGCGATGGTGACCGTTCAGCGACGCCGACGTAGGTGAACAGATCGAGATCCCGCGCCGCAGTTATGACCTCGGCGAACTCTGAGCCGTCGATGTCGACGGCCGCGGCGAGGTACTGGGAGAAGGCGGCCTTCTGGTCGGCGGCTTCCCAGGTGGCGCCGTCGGTGATGTCGACCCAGTGGGGGTATCCCGGGACAAACGTCTCGGGAAACGCCACCAACTGGGCTCCGCCGGCGGATGCTTCTGCCATCGAGGCGACAACCTTGGCGATGGTTCCCTTGCGATCAAGGTAGGCGGGGGCGGCTTGGACGCCGGCGATTCTCATTGCCTGATCGTACCGTGGGCGGCCGCATCGCCAGCTCGGCGCGTCCGGGATCGCCATCGGTAGGCTCGAACCCATGACCACGGGCAACCAGGGCAAGCGGGGTTTGGCACTGCGGTTGATCCTGCTCTGTTTCGGGTTGGCCTTGGTGGCCACAGCATGTAGCGACTCAGGCACCGTCGTCGACATCGACTATCCCGACGGAGCAGTGGTTCTCGAGCGGGTCCAGATTGAAGACGAGGACCCGCTGGGGATTGGCGGTGTTGCCGGCACTGCGCTGGTGCCTGCCGGATGGTCGCTCGTGGGCGGCCCGGTGTGGCGTCATGATCGAGCCAACCTGGTCACCGCGGAGATCGTGATCGAGAGCCCCGACGGACTGAGCAGAGTTGAGTTTCTGCCGATCTTCAGCCACACGTGGCAAGAAGCAGGATTGCTGGGCTTCGGGGTGGGTGACAACTACCTGGGCTCGACCGTCTATCCGCCGGTCACAGATGCCTTGCAGTTTCTCGAAGAGTTGGTGCTGCCCGCCTACCGGGCCGGCCTCGTGTACAACGTGATCAGTCGTGAGCCGCTGCCGGACGCCGCCCAACTGATTGCGCAATCTATTCCGGGCAGC
>JAAELU010000028.1 GCA_024226255.1 bacterium
GCCATGCCGGTCTTCGACGGTACTTCCATTGCCGATGGCAGAATATACGTCAGCCTGAAAGACGGGACGCTCCTATGTTTAGAGTGAACGGAGATCGCCTTTATCCATGAGGCCGAACTTCTCTTTGGGGAGGTGAGGCATCTGGGTGTGGACCTCCCCAATGTGCCGCCATCCGACCAAGGGCCGCCGGCGCATCTGTTGGCAGCCGCGCCGGCCTTGAGGGCTTGACGTCGATTCAAGGGCACGTTCATCAGGCGGGCTCCTGTCTTCTGGAGGGTTTGGCGGGTCTCGTAATCGCCTTGCGAGCTCGGCGGTGCTGTGCAACCACGTCGTCGAGGGCGGAGGCGAGCCGAAGAACCATCAGGCAGACTAGTACTCTGTCCGGGCTACATTGTCGGGTATAGCTTTCTCAACTTGATCCGGGCGTCGGCTGTCGTGAAGCGCCAGTCGATGCCCGTTCGTTGTTCATTCCGTGAACGTTCCCATTCAGCAATCGCACTGGCGAGTTGCTCGCGAGTCTCAAAGTAGTCCGCCATGCACTGCCGACTGAGAATGCTCAGTTCGATCTCGGCCATGTTCAGCCAACTGCCATGCTTCGGCGTGTAGTGAATCTCCAACTTCTCGGCCAAACGCCGCGCCTCAGCCGGCTCGAACGCTTCATACAACGATGCGATGCTGTGCGTGTTGAGGTTATCCAGTACCAGCACGATCGTCTCGGCGTCGGCATACAACTCGTCGCACAACTCCCGCACCACCTCGGCGAAGTCGCTGCGCGTGCGACGCTCGCGAACCCGCACGTGCCGCGTGCCCTCCAGCGGAGCATTGAGCATGAACACGCTGGCCGTGCCGCAGCGGCGATACTCGGCGTCGAGCCGCTTGGGCTTGCCCGGTTCGACCGCAATCGCCTTGCGCGTCTCGGCCAACAGTTGCTTGGAGGCCTCGTCCAGGCATACCAAGGGCCCGACGGGGTCCTGCGGTCGGTGGTACACCTCCAGCACGTCCTCCATCGCCGCTACGAATTCGGCGTTGGCTTTGGGAGGAATGCACCAATACTTGCTCAGGTGAGGCTTAAGTTCGTTTTTTTGAGCGTGTCATGCACCGTGGATTTCCCGCAGGACTCGACGTAGCCCAAGGCCACCATCTGCTCGGCCAGCAAGCGAACCGTCCAGCGGTTACGCCCCTTTGGCGCCTCGCCGCACGCCAATGCGATCAGGTGCGCCTCGGCCGCTCCGTCCAATCTGCGGACCTTGCGGGAACCCCGATTACCGTGCTCCAATACGCCCTCGAAGCCTCGCGCCGCCAAACGCCGGCGAAGTCGCTCGGCCGCCCGCGGAGTCGTGTCGAACGCTTCGGCGACCTTCGCGTCCGACCAACCAGGACCTCGGGGCCCTTGATTGAGCTTCAGGAGCATCCGAGCGTGATGTCGCTTGTGAGCCGCCATCCGCTCAGCCGCGATGACCCGATTGAGTTGGGAACGTTCTTCGGTTGTCAATTCGACGATATACTTCTTCATGGTCGGCCTCCTTGCCGGTCAGAGGGTTCTATCAACCCTATCGGCAAAAAGGCCACCTACACGTTATCGCTCGGACAGAGTACTAGGCGCCTTGAGCGGCCTGGTAGTCGCTTGGTTCTGGACCGTGATGATGTACAAGCACGCGGTGCTCAGCGGCGGACGGTACACGCCAGGACGGACCATAGGGGTGGGGGTCGGCTGGGGACTGGTCGCGGGCATGATCTCGACGATCGTTCTTCAC
>JAAELU010000029.1 GCA_024226255.1 bacterium
GCGAGGCTTTGTGAGCCGATGGGGGAAGCGGAGGTAGTCCGCAGGGCGAATGGCGGCCGGACCTTTGCTTGGCGTTGACCGTCTGGGGCAGTACGGGGGGTTCAGCTAGGTTGGATGTTGTTGATGTGACACCGTTTTGACGGGCTGAGGAGGATCTTGTGGACACACATTCGGTGACGATGCTGGGTACCGGTTTGATAGCCGATTTCTACACGATGACCCTCCACGGCCAACGTGGTCGCGACCGGGTGAAGGTCGTCTATTCGCGCACCGAAGAGCGTGGCCAGGCCTTCTCAGAGCGGTGGGACATCCCCAACTACACGACCTCCATGCAAGAGGCCGTCAACCATCCCGACACCGATGTTGTAGTTGTTGCGTTGCCCAACCACCTCCACGAAGAGGCCATCGCCCTGGCCGCCGCGGCCGGCAAGGCAGTGCTGTGCACCAAGCCGTTGGCGCGTAGCGCGGCCGAGGCCAAGCGGATTCTCGACACGGTCGAGAAGGCCGGTGTTTTTGGTGGTTACCTCGAAGATCTCGTGTACACGCCGAAGGGCCTGAAGGCTTTGGCAGCAGTGCAGGGTGGACAGCTCGGCGACATCACCTGGGTGCGGTCCCGTGAAACCCACCCCGGCCCCCACAGCGCCTGGTTCTGGGATGCCGAACGAGCCGGCGGCGGCTGTATTGTCGACCTCGGCTGCCACTGCATCGAGATCATTCGTACGTACGTCGGCAAAGGCAATCGTCCGGTCGAAGTGATGTGTCACACCGACACCCTGGTGCATCCGATTGACGCTGAGGACAACGCGGTTGCGCTCATCCGATTCGAGTCAGGCGCCATCGGCCAATTCGAGGTGTCGTGGACGTTCCGCGGGGGCATGGACCTGCGCGATGAGATCGCCGGCACCGAAGGCACGATCTGGCTCAACCACTTCCTGCGGACCGGCTTCGAGATGTTCACCTCCGGTGGCGGCGAAGGTTATGTCGCCGAGAAGGCCGAAACATCGGCGGGCTGGTTGTTCCCGGTTGGTGACGAAGTCTCCGAACTCGGATACGTCGATATGTTCAGCGATATGTTCAATGCGATGGACGAGGGACGCGAGCCCGCGGAGACCTTCTACGACGGCTACGTAGTCAACGCTGTCATCGATGCGGCATATCGGTCCGCCAAGAGCGGGCAATGGGAGTCGGTTGAGATGGAGTGGCGGGGCGGGAGCACGCCGCGCATCGGCACAACGCCGGCCACCTACGAAGGCAAGAACATCGTCAAGGAAGAGCTTCTGCCTGACGGCCGCCGCAAGCTGATCCTCAGCGACCCGGACACTGGGGCAATCACAGACTTGATCGTCTCGGGCTAGCGGCACCTTGCATCTAGAGATCTACCCCAGCAGCGGCTGGGGACACTCGGTCGCCGAACGGTGGATTGCCCGTCTAGTCGGCAATCCGGAACTTGTGATGTGTCTGCCGACCGGGAACACGCCTCGTCCGATGTATGTCGAGATGGGCCCGGCGGTGGCCGATGACAGGCTCAGCTTCGGTACAGCGACGGTCTTCCTGCTCGACGAGTTCGGAGGGATTCCAGAGGATGACCCCGCCCGATGCGCCGAGGCCTTGCAGCGTGATCTTCTCGACCACATCGACCTGCCGGCGGACAACTTCCATCGGCTCGACCCCGAAGCCGAGGATCTCGATGCTGAGGTTGCCGACTACCGCGCCAGAGTGCTTGCCGCCGGCCTCGATCTCACGATCCTCGGTCTCGGCCCGAATGGGCACATCGGCCTGAACGAGCCCGGCTCGACTGCGGACTCGGTCACTCGCCGGGCGTTGCTCCATCCAGAGACGAAGGCGTCGATGGCGGCCTACGGAGGCGATTCCTCGACCGATTGGGGGCTCACCCTGGGCATCGACGAGATCATGACGTCGCACGAGGTCTGGCTGATCGTCACAGGTACCGCCAAGGCCCAGATCGTGCACGAAGTCCTCGAGGGTCCGATTACCCCCGACCGCCCGGCCAGCCTGCTGCGCGATCACCCCAACGCCCGTGCCCTCGTCGACGAGGCAGCCGCCGTCCACCTCAATCGTTAGGCCTCATCTGAGCCCGTAGAGCTGCGTCACAGTCGTCATACCGCCGTGATCCGTGCTCCACATTCGACAGCCGCGTGTCGAGTCAGCGCCCGGGAGGCCGAAGAGAGCTGGTGGTATGGTCGGCCGCACGGAATGCGGGGAAGGTAGATGTCGGCTCGAACAGCTCGAGTGACTGTGTTGATGGCGGTGTTCGCGCTAGTCGCCGCCGTTTCCGTTCCCCGATCGGCTGTGGCGCAGCAATCTCCCGGATTCCCTCCCGGGACGTGGGAAGGCGAGCTTCGTTTCCGTCACGACATTCAGAACGCCGATTCGATAGTCCAGTTCATCGGGAGTGGCCGACTCGAAGTGACCGCCGTCGGGGATGAGACGGGGTCGACACACGTTGAGGGTGACCTCATCTTTGCTGTTGGGGTGCGCGGGCTGACCAGCCAAGCTGAAACGGCCAGGCTCTATGAGGCGACTTGGCGTGTTGGTGGAGACGGTGATGAACCCATCGCCGGCGGGGAGGTCACGGCGCGTGGCGTCGATGCGGCCAAGATTGACGACGCTCGAGGCTCCCAAGGCGTGCCGATCGAATTCGTGAGCGAAGGAACCGGGACTCTCTCCGTAGTGTCGGGGTCTTGTGCTGGTGTCTCCGGCACATTCACGACCGATCTGATCCGACCTCCAGGAGGTGCTGCAGGGGTCGCATTCACGGCGCCGTTCGTGACGTTCCCGGTGGGACCGGGTCTTACATCCGAGGACCTTGAGACAGAACTCGAGTTCATGCGCGCCGGGTACTGGGACATTATCGATTCCATTGAGTCCGGCAAACTGTCCTGGGACAAGCAGCGATACGACACCATGGCGGACCTCCTGCGGTTCCTGATCAAGTGGGCCGCAGACCTGAACCAGGCCATAGTGGATGCCGGCTTCTGTGGACCGGCGACTGGCCAACACGAGGTTGGTGTGGCTCAGCAGTGGCTTGCCGGCATGGTGGCGTCGATTCTCGAAATGGTCAGCACAAACGGCGAGTTCTTCACCGCTCAGGAGCTGATCGAGTTCTATCGCTTAGGAGCAGCCCTGGGGTCGTTCACGATTCCGGATGAACGAATAGCCGGGATCGTCGAGCGGTACCCGGTCATCCTGGGAGATCACCTCGATGTGGCATTGCGCACCGACCAGACCGGCACAGTTGAGGCGATTCACGCCGCGGCGTGTATGTGGGGTTGGGCCGATCTCAAGGAGCGTTCGCAGTCGTGAGACGGTTCTCGCTCCTGATCGCTCTGGCACTGATTGCCGCCGCCTGCGGTGCGGGCGATGACGATCCAACGGTCGGCGAAGCTGGACTGGAGGCCGTCGCTCCCTTGGAAGCTGACGTTGGCTCGGTACCCAGATTCGAGTGGAAATCCATCGACGGAGCCGCGAGTTATCAATTGGCTGTGCTCGGCCCCAATGGTCCGATCTGGGCCTGGGAGGGGGAGGACACCAGCGTCAATCTGGGCGGGCTCAGTGGTGAGCGACCTGAGCTGATGCCGGGCCCGGTCGTGGTTCCTGGTACGTCGTGGTCCGTCGCTGCGATCGATTCCTCAGGGCGCGTCATTGATGTAGTGGGTCCGATCAAGATCTCCGCCGGCGGTCCCTCAGATCCGGATCCAGACGAATCGGCCGCAACGGCTCCGCGGACGGCCGAGGAACTGCCCGACCCATGCACTCTGGTGGAGCAAGACGACGTTGACGACCTATTTGGAGGCCCGAGCCCGACCCCCAAGTCGAGGAATGTCACTGGGCCCGGGGATTCGGTCGCCGGTAGATCGTGTTCGTGGTCTCGGGGATTCGCCGCGGCGAATGTGTCCGTATACATCGAAACTCGATTCCTCACACCGATGGACATCTGCGACTTCTGCGAGCCGATCGAAGGCCTGGGTACCGAGGCTTGGGGTGGCGAATCTGACCTCGGCAGCGGCGGAGCGCTGTTGGCGATCGTCCAAGGTGAACTGGGAATCCAGCTGCGGGCCGACGGACTAGGAGCCACCGTTGAGCAATTGCAGCAAATGGCCACCACAGTCCTCGCCGGCCTGGGCTAACTCTGGGGGGACCCACACTTCTTGTCGCCTCGGGTTGTCCGCGTGGGCGGCATACAATCGGAGTTGATGGTGGTCTCATCGCGTAGAGGTCGGCGGTGGTCGGTCCGATTGACGGGTCTGGCGCTCGTCGTGGCCGGTTGCGGCACGTACGAGCCGGCTGTGACCGAGCCGCTGCTGGCGACGACGGGGTTGCCGGACACCTCGGGGGTGGAGACGGTGGCGATGTCTTTGGTTCCCTACATCCCGGAGGAGGCGTTCCTCAACCACCCGACATTGCTCCCCGAGGGATGGGAGCTCTGCCGCCACCTGGAGAGAGTCGATCTGGGGGATCGGTTCTGTGATCCGAATGCCGAGGACGTGTGGATCCAAATCGGCGTCGAGGACGCCGCGTTGCTTCGTTTGGATCAAGCGGAGCCGATCGAGGGATCCGAGACAGGTCTTTGGCTGAGCACCGGTGAGAACAGCGAGGCTGCCTTTCCGTCGGGCCCCAACGATGTCTTTGTGGTGATCGGCAGTGGGCTGGCAGATGTGGATCTGATAAACGTGGCCGAGAGCATCCCGCTCGTCAGTGGCCGCGAAATCCTCTTCACGGATCCCGAGCCGCAGTTCGATCTCGATGCCGTGTCTGACGAGGAGCTCGTTGGCTTGCTCGACCTCCTGAATGAAGATGTGCGGGTTACCCGGCGCGATCTCCAGGTCTCGATCTTCGGACCTGTCGTCATTCTGAGACTGTTTCCGGTTGACGGACCCTATGTGTCCGATGTGGCGCTGCGGGTACCCCAACCGCGCCAGATTGCTGCCGAGCGGCCGTTGATCGTCGGCGAATCCCAGAGCCAAGGCCGCAGCTACGCGATTTGGGAGCAGCAGGGCTACGGGTGGCGGCTCGAAGGGCAGATGACGATTGAGGAGGCGACGACGATTGCTCTCGACATCATCGAGCAGGTGGCGGCCCTGCAGCCGTAGGTCCTAGCCCAGTGAGTACGGGGTTTCGGGGAGGCCGTTGATGCCTACGTCGTAAACGAGGATCGAGCCGCCGTGTTGGCCGGCGTCGGCGCCGACTTGGGCCGTGGTCACGAACAGCATGTCGAGGCCGGGGCCGGCGAATGTCATGCACGTCGGCATGGTGGCGGGCACCTCGAGCACACGGTCGAGCGTGCCGTCGACGAGGTAGCGGACCAGGCGGGAGGTACCCCACTCAGCGTTCCAGATGCCGCCGTACTCATCGACGGTTGACCCGTCAGGACTACCCGGCTCCTCGGTCGTGGCGATGACGACCCGTGGTCCCGGGTCGCCGGTGGCGGTGTCGTAGGGGGCGGCCCACAGCGTGCCGTTCATCGAGTCGGCCGTGTACATCGTCTCGCCGTCAGGCGAGAAGCACAGTCCGTTGGGGATCCCAACGTCACCCCAGGCACGGGTCAGGGCGCCTCCCGGGTCCAGTCGATACATCGACCCGGTGCGCTGTCCCGTCTCGGCGTCCTCCATAGTGCCCGCCCAGAAGCGGCCCTGTCTGTCGGTTTTGCCGTCGTTGAACCGATTGCCAGGGATGTTGGCTTCAGGAGCGGCGATGGAGGAGAGCTCGACAACGCCGTCGTCGGTGAGCTTGATGATCTCGAGCCCACTGGAAGTCGCCGCCAATAGGTGGCCGGGGGTCGACGTCAAGGCGATCGACCCGTAGCGGCGGCCGGTCGGCCGGGTTGCCCAACGACGGCTGGTCACACTGAGGGCGCCAATCTCCTCACCGTGGATATCGATCCAATACAGCAGCCCGTTGCGCTCGTCCCACAGTGGAGATTCGCCGAGAACTGTCTCGACAGGGATGACGTCCATCAGGTCCAAGGTTGCTCCACTTCTATTGTGAGTACGGGA
This sequence comes from bacterium, assembly GCA_024226255.1. Taxonomy (GTDB): domain Bacteria; phylum Actinomycetota; class Acidimicrobiia; order Spongiisociales; family UBA5794; genus JAHEJX01. The sequence continues at coordinate 6,015 of JAAELU010000029.1, forward strand.
GGGTCGAACCTAGCCGGACCCGAGGGCCGGCACGTCGACGTCGCCTTTCACCGGTCAGTCGTCGTCGCCGGCGTGTCCCACGGTTCCATCGATCACCAGACCGCCATCGACAACCATCTCGTGGCCGGTCATGTAGCGGGACGCTGTCGACGCAATGAAGACGATGGCATCCGCGATGTCTTCGGGAACGCCGAGGCGGTTCAACGGGATGCGCTGCTCATAGGTTGCTCGAACCTCGGGCGTGTAGGCCGTGGCGTTGAGCGGAGTCTCGATAGCCCCCGGCGCAATGGCATTGACGGTGACGCCGTGTGGCGCCGCTTCGATTGCCACGGTTCGGGTCAGCCCAACGATCCCGCCCTTGGCCGTTGTGTACGCGCTGAGATTGGCCACGGCAAGGAAATCGACTGCCGAGGTGACATTGATGATCCGGCCTCGTTTCTGCGGGAACATCAACCGGGCCGCCTGGCGACATCCGTAGAAATAGCCGTGCAGGTTCAACGACAGCAAACCGTGCCAATCGTCGTCCGACATCTCGAGAAGCGGCTTCACCATCAGACGGGCGGCGTTGTTGACCCAGATGTCGACACTGCCCCAGCGCGCCAGTGCGGCGGCGGCGAGATCGGCGTGGGTTGCCGGATCGGCGGCATCTCCGGGCACGATGTACGAGTCGTGTCCGGTGGCCGCAATCTCGGCGCTCACAGCTTCACCCTCCTCAGGAGGGCCCATGTAGATGCCGGCAACGTTGGCTCCAGCCTTCGCCAGAGCAACCGCGGTCGCCCTGCCAATTCCACTCGAAACGCCAGTGACGATGGCCACGGGACCGACCAATTCAACCGTTGTGGTCACTTACGCACCTCAGCCTGTCCTTGGATCCAGAACCAACTTCACACCTTCGCCGGCCCGGGTCGCCGCCAGAGCACGTTCCCACTCGACGAGTGGCACGACCTCGGTCACCAGCGGGTCGAGCTTGATCGCCCCCGACTCGAGCAACTGCATGGCCCGCTCCCACGAGGCCGGGGTGCTGGCGTTTCCCGACGTGTACGCCAGCTCCTTGTACAACACTTGGTCGAGGTCGATCGTGATCGGGCGGCCAAAGATACCCACCTGGATGTAGCGACCTCCTTTGCGCACTGAAGCCAGAGCGAGCTGAGCCCCGCCCTCAGCTCCCGAGCACTCGCATACCGCGTCAAAGTCGCCGGCGACATTGCCATCGTCGATGACCTTGGTAGTGATGCCGAGTCCGTCGGCGACATCGAGGCGGGCGCCGTCTCGTGCCAGACCCACCAGAGTCACATCGGCGCCGGCGGCTCGCGCCGTCTGGGCGGTGAGGATCCCCATCGTTCCGGGGCCGACCACGAGGACCCGGTCGCCGCTGTTGATGAGTGGCGGGTCGGACAGGATCTGAGTGACGCAGGCCAGCGGCTCGGCGAGTGCTCCGGCATGGCGCCCGACATGGTCGGGCACGCGGTGCAGGTTGCGGGCGGGAAGGGTCAGCCACTCGGCGAAGCCCCCATCGACGTACGAGCCGATCGATTTGCGCTCGTTGCACAGGTTGGGGCGACCGTTGCGGCAGTGGACACATCGGCCACAGGTGTAGAAGTACGTCTCGACGGCAACTCGGGCGCCGATCCAGTCCGGCTGGACACCATCACCCACCGCGGCGACTTCGCCGGTCACCTCGTGGCCCATCGTCACCGGTGGATTGCAGGGGAACTCGTCGTCGGCGATGTGGAGGTCGGTCCCGCAGATCCCGGCGGCGATCACATGCAGCGTCACCTCGCCGGCATCGGGGGAGCGCACGGTTTGTTCGCGCAAGCCAAGGTGGCCGGGTCCTGCAGCCAGCTTGCCGAGGCCGGTGGTTGTGGCGGGTATCACGATGTTCCTCCCGGATCGAAGGCGAGAAAACGGGCGGGGTTGGTGACGAACAGCTTCTCGATGATCGCGGCGTCGATTCCGTGATTCGCCAGCACCTCCACGAAGCCGCCTCGCAAGTACGCCAGTCCGGGCGAACCGTCGAGAGAGCTCCACAGGGAGCGGCGGGCGCCGTCGGTGCCGAGCATGATCTGGTCGGCGAAACCGTCCCGGACCATCTCGGCGAGCAGCCAGGCGGTGCCCATCTCGGTGTCGGGGGGCTGGCGGAGCGCCTGGTCGTACTCGAGGTTCACCCCGGTGGCCAGCAGCGCGTCGTGGTAGCGGGGATCGGCAACCTTGTCGGTATGGGAGATGACCACCCGCGACAGATCCATCCCGAGCTCTCGGAACAAGTCCACCTGCTCCATCGCGCCGGCACCCTCTTCACAATGGGTGAGGATCGGCGCACCGGTGGCCCGATGGGCGGCGACCGCCGCCGCGAAGAGTCGCCGGGCACGTTCGTTCGGGGTCGCCGCTGCGGTGGCGACCTTGATGATCCCGGCCTTGACCGAAGTGCGCCGCACGACCGGACCGGTGTAGTCGAACTCGTCGATGCCGTCGCTGATGTCCGCGACGAAGAGGTCAGCCAGCTCGGCAACGTCAGCCTCGAGCGCCCAGCGATGGCCGGCGTAATACTTCTCAGTGTGCAGCCCGGTCATGGCGAGAACGTGGACGCCTGTGCGCCGGCTGATCTCGGCCAGACGAAGTGGGTGGCGGCCCCCGGCGCACGGCATCGTGTCGACAATGGTGCCGCCCCCGGCAGCCCTGACCATCTCGACTTCGGCCACGGCGTCTTCGACCGATGGCAGATGGATGTGAGCCATCTGCTCGGCGATCAATGGCGAATCGAGGATGAGATGCTCGTGCATGTACGTTGCGCCGAGGGTCGCCGGGTCGACATCACCAAGAACGGTGCGAACAATCATTGGGCCCTCTCCAGGTCGAGGATCGCACCGTTCGATCGCAGAGCGTCGAGAAGAGCCGCCGTCTCGACATCACGCACCAGCCCGCCGTGTTGGGCGGCCAGGGCCGCCGCGGTCCCGACCGCCTGGCCCATTGCCATACATTGCGCCATCGACCGCACCGAAGCTTGGGCGTCGTGCTCAGCCGAGAAACATCGTCCCGCCATCAGTACGTTTTGCCCGTCCTTGGCGATCAGCGTTCCCAGGGGGATGCCGACGACCGCACCATCCGGGAGGTACTCCCAGGTTGTGCCGGTTCCCTCCCCGCCATGGTGGTCTTCGATCGGAGCACCACATAACCCGATTTGGTCGTCGAACTGGCGGGCGCCGAGGACGTCCGATCGATTGAGCCGGTAGTCGCCGTACACCCGCCGGGTCTCACGCACGCCAACCTGACTCGACAGGGCGATCAAGGACGCCTTTTCGTAGCCGGGCACCAGATCCTGCAGGAAGCGCACGTATTCGAGCGCTTGGCGACGTCCGGCCATCTCAGCACGCGAGAGAATCTCGGGGTCACCGGCGTTGCGCAGCATCTCGCCTTCGCCGTCGACGTGATCGATTCGGGTCATCACTGTGGCAATCATGCCATCGACCGGGGTGATGTGGTCGCTGCCCTCGCGGCGGGGAAGGTCGTAGTCGCCGGATTCGGCGGCGGCAGCCATCAGAGTGTGCAGCTCATCCTTGGTGATGGTGCGCCGTTTGTCCATGTCGACGTTGGCCATGCGGAACGTGGTCGTCAACGTCTGGGCTGCTGTCAACGAGCCGGCGAGCTCGTAGGCGAAACCGGCGTGATGACACACATCGGCGTCACCCGAAGAGTCGATCACCGTGACGGCGTCAACTGTGTGCAGCCCCGCCTTGGTGGCGATGAGGAGCCGAGTGATCCGGCCGTCGACCACGGTGACGTCTTGCACAAAGGCGTGAAGAAGCACCTTGGCACCTGCCTCGGTCACCAGCCGTTCCCACACCACCTTGAGATGTTCGGCCAGATAGGTGACTCCCGTGCCGGCTCCGTAGGTGTTGGGCCGCTCGAGGACCGGGCCCAGGCGCCGCAGCCCTTCGACCACGTCGTCGGGGATGCCACTGACCACCTTGGTGGCTTGGCTGCCGGGCGTGTAAAAGCCGTAGAACGTATCGAGCACCGCGGTTGAGACCCCACCGAGAAACGGCAGTTTTTCGATCAGCAAAGTCGAAGCGCCGCTGCGGGCGGCAGCTATCGCCGCCGTCGACCCCGCAGACCCGGAGCCGACGACAACTACGTCAAACGAACCGAGCGTCGGGAGCATGTTCACGCCGCGCGACTCCGACTCAGAGGATCAGCGAATCGGGGGGGTGATTGTGAGTCCCTGTTTCTCGTCCACCGCGCAATACGTAATACGTGGAGGATCAGCGGATAGGGAAGGGTGGTGGGCGTTCCATACGTGTGTTCCCCCGGAGGGGGAAAGGGACCCCCAGGCGGCCGCCAGGCCGTCGCAGAGGGTAAGGGGGCGCAGCCGTTTCGGTGGATCCCGGCGCGAAGTTTCTCGTGCACCACTGGGTTCCGAGCTGCTGGCCGTGAGCCACCTCTCGCAGGCGCCCCCCTACCTACATCGGTGCCCCAGGGGGGCGGCTCGCAGGTACCTTCCCCCCTCCGGGGGGACTCACACCGTGCGGCGTCTGAGGTGCAGAAATGGGACCGTGCGTCCGGGCGAGGGCGGGGTTCACACCGGATCGCACCGTCAGCAACGGACACAGCTGTGACAAGCACAGCCCCGCAACCACCACCGATCCACGCAACCTCTACGTAATACGTAATACGAGTCCTCCATCGAGCAGTTCCCACTACCCAAACCTCCCCGTCAGTGCGTCGTCTCAGTGGCAATAGGGCGCCAGCACGTCGCGGGCGATCAGGAAGCCGCGCTTGACGAGCTCGTCGGTCTCCTCGAAGTCCCGGTCCTCGTGCTCGATGATGATCGGTCCGTCGTAGCCGACGCGATAGAGCGAACGGAACACGATCGCCCAGTCGACGTCACCGAGGCCGGGGAGCCGAGGGACCTGCCAGCCCATGCCGGAGGACAACGACCCGTTTTCGTAGAGGCCGGCGTAGTCGATCATCACGTCCTTGGCCTGGAAGAAGTAGAACCGTTCCCCGAACTCGAGAATGGCACTCTCGATGTCAATCATCAGCCACACGAGGTGCGATGGATCGAAGTTGAGGCCGATCGTCTCGCCGAACTCCTCGAACATGCGCCGCCAGATCTTCGGGTTGTACGCCACGTTGTGGCCCGACGGCCACTCGTCCTTGGAGAAGATCATCGGGCAGTTCTCAATCGCAATCTTCACGCCGTTTTCCTCGGCGCAGGCGATGATCTCCGGCCACACTCGGGTGGCCTTCTCCCAGTTCTCGTCCTGGGTGAGCGCCCGATCGGCGCCGATGAACGTGTTGACCACGGGGACACTCATCTTGCCGGCGGCGACGATGACCTTCTTGAGATGGTCGATGACCGTGCGGGCATGCTCGTGATCGGGATGGAGCGGATTGGGGTAGAACCCGAGTCCGGCGACCTCGAGACCGCGGGTGTTCATCTGATCGACGATCTCGGACGCCTGTGCGTCGGAGATGCCATCGACGTCAATGTGGCTCGTCCCGGCGTAGCGCCGGACATCGCCGCTCGATGCCGGCCAGCAGGCAATTTCGATCGTGGTGAAGCCGTTGGCAGCGGTCCAGTCGGCCACTTCCTCGAGAGACGTGTCTGGGAATGGTGCGGTCAGGAGTCCGAGTTTCATGAATGCTCTCCTCGGTCGATTGACACCCAGCGGCCCTCTTGAGAGCTGCGGGCGATTGCTTCTGTGACTTGAACTATGTCGTGGCCGTCGGCGAAGGTCGGGTAGTCGGCTTCCGCGGCGGGACCACCATTGGCGATGTCGGCGTAGACCCTGCCGAACAGAGCCCGGAACGTATCCGGATAGCCCTCGACGTGTCCGCCTGGGTATCCGATCAGGGCGGCCGCCTGTGGGGCAGCCAGCGATGGATCACGTTGCATGACCTCGTTGGCCCGGCCGCGATGGCCGATCAACAGGCGATCGGGATCCTCAGAAAACCATGAAACGGAAGACTTCGCCCCATCGACCTCGAACGAAACAGAGTTCTTGCGGCCCGCAGATACTTGGGAAACCGCCAAGACGCCGCGGGCGCCGCCTTCGAAACGCAGCAGGATTCCGGCGGCGTCGTCGCTGGACATCTCTTCGGAGACCAGGTCCTCTGAATCTCCGGTCACGGCGAACGTCTCGACCGGACCGGCCGGGTGCCGGCGGACGGGGACCAACGTGTGCAGGTCGGCCATCACGGATTCGATCCGGCGGCCCGAGACGAACGAGACGAGGTCGAGCCAGTGGGATCCGATGTCGGCCACGGCGCGCAGCGCCCCGGCCTCATCGGGGATGAGCCGCCAGTTCCAGTCGGTCTCGAGGAGCAACCAATCCTGTAGGTAGCTGCCGCTGATGAAGCGGGGTTCACCGAGGGTGCCGTCGGCGACGAGCGCCATTGCCTGGTGGCAGTTCGGGTAGAAACGAATGTTGAAGCAGACGGCATTGACCAGGCCGGTTGCCGCCGCTCTGGCCACCAGATCCTCGGTGTCGGCCGAATTGAGAGCCAGCGGCTTCTCACAGACGACGTGTTTGCCGGCTTCAAGACAGATGCGGACCTGATCGGCATGGGCGTAGTTGGGGCTGGCGATGTGGATGACGTCGATCTTGGGATCGGCTGCCAGCGCTTCCACGCTGTCATACACCTTGGGGAGGTTGGCGGCATCGGCTTTGGCCTGGGCCCGTTCCGGCGTGGAGCCGACCACGCCGACTACGTCTACTCCCAGACGGCGCAAGGCCTCGACGTGGGCCACACCGATGAAGCCGACGCCAACAACCCCAGCCTTGATTTCAGACAGTCGCAAAGCTGTGTGCTCCTCTCTTCACCATGCCCGGCCTCATTGCGCCGAAGCGAGGCGGGTATACATCCATGACAAACCGATGACGATGGATCCGTACAGCACTTGCTGTACGCCTTGGCCCGCTCCCAGGAAAGTCAGTAGTGACTGCAGGACACCCAGGATGAGGGCGCCAAGGATCGTTCCGGAATAGGTACCAATGCCGCCGAAGATCGATGTTCCTCCGATGACGGCTGCGGCCACCGACGGCAACAGGAGGAATCCGACGAGCTGCAGGTCGACCGATCCGATGCGGCCACCGATCAGCAGGCCGGCGATCGATCCGAGCACTCCGCTGAGCGCATAGGCGGCAACGAGCACCTGCCATGCCCTGATTCCAGACAGCCGCGAGGCGATCGGGTTATCGCCGAGCGCGTAAAGGTTGCGCCCGAAGCCCGTCCGGCGCAATAAGTAGAGCACCAATAAGGCAACGCCGAGCCACACCACCGCCGCCCAGGGGACTCTGCCGCCAAAGAAGTTGCCTCCGCCGACGGTCCTCATGAAGTCATTCATCCGGGTGGATCCGGCGAAGATCGTTGTTGCCCAGCCGGTAAACAGGCCAAGCAGGATGGCCGCCATGGCGAGAGTCATGATGAGGGGGTTCACCCGGAACACGCCCACGCCGAGCCCGTTGAGACTCCCTGCCAGGAGTCCGACGAGGAGTCCTACGGCGATGGCGAATGCAGTTCCTTTGGGCGACTGGTTGGCGGTGACATAGGCCGAGGCCGTGGCAATCATCGCGATCGATAGGTCGATTCCCCCTGTGAGCATCAGGAGGGTTTGGCCGGCGGCCAGAATCCCAATCGGGATGGCCCACACCAGGGAGTTGCGGAGGCCGGCCACCGAGAGGTAGTTGGGCTCGATGATGCCGGTCACAACGATCAAGACGACAAGAACGGCGACCAGAACCAGCTGGGGTCGCGATGCCAGTCGCTTTGCAATGGAGGGTGCCTCGGGGGCGACATCGGTGATGCTGTCGGACGGCGGTGTTGTCCGTGTCTCAGTCATGATCGACGCGACCTCCGCCACTCGAGAACGCCGGCGACCATCATCACCAACACGATGAGGATGCCCTGGATGACTTGCGCCCGATTCGGATCGACACCGAGGGCGCTCAGGATTGGATTGAAGAAGAAGAGGATCATCGCCGCAGGTACTACGGCGAGAACGGAGCCGACACCGCCGGTCAAAGCCACCCCGCCGAGCACGATGGCGGCAACCGAGTTCAGCGTCAGCGTTCCGCCGTCGGTCGTTGGGTTGCCAACGCCGGAGATGCTCACCGAAGAGAAGCCCGCCAGAGCGGAGAATGCACCCGCCACGGCGAATGCCACGATCTTGGTCTTGGCGTCGCGCACACCGGAGAGGAAAGCTGCGGTCTTGTCGCTGCCGACGGCATATAGGGAAAGCCCACTTCTGGTTCTCCCCATCCACCAGGCAATGATGACTACCGGGATGGTGATTACAACGATGGCCGGCCATGGATTGGACCCGATTCCGTTCTCGGATCCAGTGAACATCCATCGGAACGAACCGCTCGTGCCCCCGCCGACCTTGGGCAGGACCATCAGGGCCAGCCCCTGGTAGATGAAGAGGGATCCGAGGGTCACAACGATGTCGGGGACCTTGGACACTGTGATGATCCAACCGACGAGTCCGTTGACGACGGCAGCGGCGATCGTGATGAGCACGGCCAGGATCAGGATCACGCCAAGCGACTGTCCGTCCATGAACTGTGCCGCCGCGACGCTTGTCAGCACGAGCATCCCGCCGACGCCAAGGTCAAGCCCACCGGCGATGACCACAACGGCTTGGGCGACTCCGAGGAAGATCCATGAGGTGCCGCCGGTGATGATTGTCGAGGTCTGGAAGCCTCCGAATTTTGGAATAAGGGTCGTGTACCAAATCACGAGCACGACCAGCAATAGCCAGATACCCACGGTCCAGCCGTGGCGTTGAATCCACCGCTTGACTTCCGGCGAACCGAGGCGCCGTTCGGCGGTGGGTGTGGTGGCTGTCATGAGCTCACCACCTCGAGTCCGTGGGCTGCTGTGAGGAGTATTTCCTCGGTAGCGGTGGCGGCCGGCTGCTCGTGGACGATGGCCCCGTCGTACATGACAAGCACGCGGTCGCACACCAGCGGGATCTCGCGCAGCTCGCTCGAGTAGATCAACACTGATGCTCCACCGGCGGCCACTTCTCTGAGCAGTTCATAGATCTGGGTCTTGGTCTGGATGTCGATTCCTCGGGTCGGATCGAAACAGAGGAGAACTTCAAAGTCCTCGACCAGCCAGCGCCCGATGGTGACTTTCTGGCGATTGCCGCCGGACAGCCGCTGCACCTGGCTGGCGGCGCGGGTGTCGATGTCCAGCCTTTCGATTGCCGCGCCAACCCGCTTGCCCTCGTCGCGCCTCAGGTTGAACCATCGTTCGATTCGGTTGTAGAGCGGCATGGCGAGGTTTTCGCGGACTGAGCGTTGCGGGAGCAAGGCTTCCTGCCGGTCCGCCGGAACAAAGACGAGGCCTTTTCGGATGGCGTCATAGGGGGACCTTGCCACCATGGGCTCGCCGTTGACGATGATCTCGCCGGTATTGGGTCGATGGTCGCCCGAGAGGAGGGCGAACAGCTCGTCCTGACCCTGGCCCTCGAGTGCGGTCAGGCCGAGGACCTCACCACGCCGCAGGTCGAACGAGATTCCGTTGACCTTGCCTCTGAAGTCGAGGTCGATGGCCTTGAGAACGACATCGGTGTCGTCGGCGACAGACGAAGTCAGACCTGAGTCGGCAGCGGGTGCCGCCCCGGCCAGCGCTTCTCCGAGCATGGCCGCGACGAGTTCGGATTCTTCGACCCCATCGAGACTGAAGTTGGCGACATCGCGGCCGTTGCGAAGGATGGTGGCAACGTCGCAGATGGAGAGGACCTCGCCGAGTCGGTGGGAGATGAACAGGACGGATCGGTTCATCCGCTTCCACTCGCGCATCACATCGAACACCAGGTCGGCTTGCTCCGGAGTGAGGGCGGCGGTGATCTCGTCGAGCATCAACAGTTGGGGATCGAGGGCGAGGGCTCGCGCCAGGTCGATCAGACGGCGCGTTGCCAGCGGAACGTCGCGCGCGAGGAGGCCGAAGTCATAGTTGGCGAGTTTGAGCCGCTCGAGCCACGGCTCTACGTCGCGGTGCTGGAGTCCAGAAATAGTGAGGTTTTGGTCGAGGGAGAGGTCGGGGATCAGAGCTGGATCTTGAAAGACGGTGGCGATGCCGGCCTCTGCGGCTTCGTTGGGCATCTTGAAGCTGACGGGGTCACCGTTGATGTGATTGGTTCCAGCGTCCTGGTGGATCACGCCGGCCAAGACCTTGACGAAGGTGCTCTTCCCTGCACCGTTCGCGCCGAGTAGTGCATGAATCTCGCCGGGTTCTACCGAGAGGTCGACGGAGCGCAGCGCCACGACCGGGCCGTAGTTCTTGGCTATTCCTTTGGCCGTGAGGACTGAATTGGGCGTGTCCGACATCGGTTCTTTCAGGTAATCGGGGCTCTAGGGCAGGTGATGGGGTGGGGCCCCCGAGGGGCCCCACCGTCATCGATTCCGCTATTCGCCGGGGCCCTTGCAGGCAATGACGTCGTCGGCTGTGTAGTGGGTGTACGGGTCGATCTCCATGTAGGAGCTCCAGCCGTCTGGGAAGTCACCATCGATATAGATGTCCTCGAGATCACCTGAATCTGACAACGCTTGTGGCGTCAGCAGGGTGACCTTGTCGATGTCCTTGCCCTCGAGGATGTCGATTGCCACCGCGGCACCGGCTCCGCCGACTGACGGCGGGTTGGTGACGGCAACGCCTGACAGGCCTGCGATGTTCAGCAACTGACCGATGAAGGCGTTGTTGTCAGCGCCCACGATCGGTACGTAGGCCATCCCGGCAGCGTCGAACTGCTGGACGACCGAGTAGTCGATGCCAGAGGTCCAGATGCCGTTGATGTCCTGAGTGGTGATGATCTCCAAGGCCTGCTGAGCGCCGGTGGTCGGTGACCAATCGGTGAATACCTCAGAGGAAATGGTGATGCCTGGGTAATCGGCAAGAGCCTTCTGGAAGCCCTCATCACGTAGCGTGTCAGCGCCAACGCCGTCGATGCCGCGCATGTAGGCGACGTTTCCGGTGCCGCCCATCTCTTCGAAGAGCCAGCGAGCACCTAGCTCGCCATATGCGGCCTGGTCATTCGATACTAAGTAGGCAGCGGTCGAAGTGACCGCGTTGTCCACAACGACAACCACGATGTCTTGAGCCACTGCTTCTTCGATCACCGAGTTGAACGCCTCCGCATCACCCGGGTTGAGGATGATGGCATCCACGCCCTGGGAGATAAGGCTCGTGATATCGCTGATCTGACCGGCGGTGTCTGTGTCGCGGTTGAGTAGGACAACCTCGTCAACGTTGCCGCGGACTTTCGCCTCTGCCTTGATGGCGCAGATCATTTGCTCACGCCAACCGTTGCCGACGGTGTTGTTCGACACACCAATGGTGAATGTGTCGTCGCCGCCGCCCTCATCGTCGCCGCCACAGGCCGCTACAACCATGGCAAAAGCACCAAGAAGCGCGATCAGGCGGACGAACCGATTGTGTCGCATACGGATTCCTCCTCTTTCTTTTCTTTGTTCGAGCCGTCTCCCGACGGCCGCAGCTGCGTCCCCGCAGCCGCCTTCCTTCATTACGCCCCGGAATCGCCCGGGGTGATCTAAGCCCTGCCTAGCCGCTCCTCTCGAGTGCGGCATCCACGGCGGCAGGGTCGAGGATGCGGTCGAGGGCCATCATGGCGGCGCCAACGACGCCGGCGTGATCGCCGAGCTTCGACGTTCGGATTTCCAAAACATGAGTCGCCAATGCGGTGGATCGTTGATAGATCACTTCCCGGATTCCGGCGATGAGCTGCTCACCCGCGCCGGCTAGGTCGCCGCCGACAACGATCAGAGTTGGGTTCAGCAGGTTCACGATCGAGGCAAGCGCCTCGCCGATGACCCGACCCGCCCGGCGGACGGCATGAATCGCGAATCGTTCTCCGGAGCGAACCAGATCGACGACATCGCGGCTCTGGCTGGCATCGAGGCCGGCGGCGGTCAGCTCGCGAGCGAGGGCGGCCCCGCCGGCTGCCGCCTCTAGGCAGCCCACATTGCCGCATCTGCACGGGGTGCCGTCGGTTGCGATCTGGACGTGACCGATGTCACCGGCGGTGCCGGTGGCGCCGCGATGAATGCGGCCGCCGAGGATGAGCCCGGAGCCGATGCCGGTGCCGACCTTCACGAAGACCATGTCGTTGGGAGCATCGATCATTGCCGAGCGTTCTCCGAGGGCCATGATGTTGACGTCGTTGTCGACCAGCCCGGGGACGCCGTAGCGCCGCGTCAGTTCGGTACCGATCTCAAATCCGTCCCAACCGGGCATGATCGGGGGATGTACAGCGCGGCCGGCGGCAAATTCGACCGGTCCAGGCACTCCGAGCCCAATACCGCGTACGTCGGCGGCGGTCTTGCCGGTTGCGGCGAGCAGCCGCTCCCACACTTCTCCAAGGCGGTCAAGCGCCGCGTCCGGTCCGATACCGATGTCCATCTCGATCGGCTCGGTGATCAGGGGAGTTGCCCCAAAGTCGCAAACGGCCAGGCGGCTGTGGGTGGCCCCGAGGTCGGCGACGAGCACAACACCGGCGCTCTCATTGAAACGAATCAGGGTGGCAGGACGGCCTCCGGTGGACTGAGCAGTGCCGCCTTCGGTGATGAGGTCGTCCGAGAGGAGTTGACCGAGCTGGGTGGCAACCGTCGAGCGGGCAAGTCCCGCGGTTGAGGCCAATTCGGCGCGTGTCGTTTCGCCAAGCGTGCGAATCAGCGCCAGAAGCCTTCCCGTTGAGGCCGACATGACCCTCCCAGTCGTACGCGCCTTTCGTCACTATATGCAGGACTTATGCTGCTCGACAAGCAAAAGTCTGTCAAATCCATACAAAAGCGCGAAACCGTACCCTGGGAACTCACAGATCACCCGCCAGTGCCCGTGCCAATCTCTGGGCATGATCGGAATATGCAATGTCGAACAGTGTCTTCGATCGCTCGGGCCCGACGACGGCCGACGCGGTGAGCACCGCCGGCATCTTGCCCTGAGCCTGGAGCAGTTCAGCAGTCTGCACCTTGATTTCGTTGGCCACGGTCACGGCGGCGATCGTTGACAGGGGACCAACCGGCGTGTCGAGGCCCGGGATGGCGACGGCGGCGTCGCCGACCGGGGTGCAGAGATCGATCACGATGTCTGCGTGGTCGAGCAACCGTGTGCCTGAGGGGTGGAGCGATTCGCTGGCGTTCGAATGGTCAAGCGAGGTCACTGCGACCACCGGCAGGCCGCGCTGTTGGGCTCCCATCGCAATCTCGATCGGAACCGCGCTGGCGCCGCTGACGCTGAAGACGATCATGGCGTCGGTTGGCTTGAAGTGGAAGTTCGACAAGATCACATCGGCAAGCCCCTCGACACGCTCGATGAACATTGCCTGGCGCTGCCCATTGGCTCCCGCGATCTGGGTATGGAACGTCATCGACAGCTCAACGACGGGGTGGAATCCGGGGTACGAGCCATAGCGGGGGAACATCTCCTCGACCGGGATACGCGAATGGCCGGAACCGAACACGTGGGCGAATCCGCCGGCGGCAATGGCGGTCGCACACAGCTGGGCGGCATCGGCGATCGCACCCTCTTGGCTGGCACCAATCTCGTCGAGCGTCCTCTTGGCCAGCTCGAGCCAACGCCCCGCCGTCTGCAGTGAATTCATCGAGCCCTCCCCATACGTCCGCATGTCGAGACAAGTCCTCTAGATGTCTAGATGTGTAGTGTGCAAGATAACATGACCGTCGCACCCTGTGTCAACGCATCCATCGGTATGGTCCACTTGTGAGCGGACGCCAGAATCGGTACGAGGAGATTGCTGCTTTCTTGCGCGGTGTGATTGACGAGGCGCAGCCGGGGGATCGGCTCCCTTCGGACACTGAACTGGCCGGGCGTTTCAAGGTGAGCAGGATGACCGCCCGCCACGCGGTGCAAGTCCTCGAGAGTGAGGGTCTGCTCGTGAGGGAGCAGGGCCGCGGAACTTTCGTATCGTCGCGGCCGGTGGCCCGGATGCTTGGTTCGCCGCTGTCGTTCACCACCAGCATGAAGGCCAAGGGCCTGGTGGCCACCTCACAAACCATCGAGGCAGTGTTGGAGTCTCCATCTGCCGAGGACGTTGCGGCACTAAACCTCGACCCCGACGGCCAGGTCCAAGTCCTGACCCGGCTTCGCCTGGCAGACGGAGTACCGATGGCGATAGAACGTGCTGTCCTGGCCCCCGGCGTCGCCGCAGTGGTCGACTCGATCGAAGGCAAGTCGTTACACCAGCAGTTCGTTGCCATCGGCCGCACTCCCGCGTGGGCTCGGTCACACGTCAGCGCCCGGCTGGCCACCGCCCGGGAGCGTCGGCTGCTGGAGCTGCCTGCCAGGGGCGTGATCCTCAACGAGAACCGCATCATCTATGACCAGAACGACGAGGCGCTCGAACATACGGACACCTGGTATGCCGCCGAGCGCTACACGTTCACGACAGTGATGACGGCGGGGGGCAGCCGATGAATGTGCTCGGTATCGATCTCGGAGCAACCAACACGAAGCTGGTGATCCTTTCGGATAGTGACGAGATAGAGGTGTTGGAAGCCTTCCCCACCCGTGGTGAGGACGGCGCCGATGTTGTCCTCGGTCGTCTCATCGATCGGGTCAGAGTCTTGATCTCGGAGCGCGGGATAGGCGCCGTCGGCATGGGAACCCCGGGTCTGTTCGACCCCGAGACCGGCGTCGTGGAGATATTCACCAACTTGCCGGGTCAGTGGGTGGGGGTACCGCTACTCGACCGACTACGAACCGGATTGGGGTTGCCCGTCACACTGATCAATGATGCCCGAGCCTTCACCCTCGCCGAGGGAACGCTGGGGGCCGGCAAAGGGGCCGCCGTCATGGCCGGGCTCACTCTCGGAACCGGGATTGGGGGTGGACTGCTCGTCGGTGGCGAGCTCTTTCACGGATCGACCGGGTCGGCCGGAGAGATTTCCCACCAGACCGTCGATCCTGACGGACCGATATGCGGATGTGGCAATCAGGGCTGTGCCGAAGCCTCAGCCAGCGCAGACGCATTGACGTCGGCGACCGGACGCGACACCGTCGAGGACGTCTACCGCGGGTACGTCAACGGCGACGAGGAGTGTGTCGCCGCCGTCGAAAGAGCGGCAGCCAGCTTGGGGAGGGCTCTGGCGAACATAGTGACCGTCCTCGGCCCGGACGTAATCGTCATCGGCGGCGGTCCGGCAAGCCACGGAGGCGAGGTGGTGTTGGAACCTATCCGGCGGGCAACACTGCGCAATGTGACCCTGGTGCCTCACGAGGATATTCGGATCGTGCGGGCCGAGCTGGGCAGTGAAGCCGGTGCTATTGGCGCCGCGATTGCAGCTCGATCAGTGCTCGGTGGCGACTGACTCGACCAGGCTCGCCGCACGACGGTCAATCTCGTCGAGGTCGTCTTGGGCCGTGAGCCATCCGCCGATACCTACAGCTACTGCTCCGGCCTCGATGTAGCCGGCGGCGTTGGCAGCCGACACGCCACCGGTCGGGATAATCGGGATACTGGCCAGTGGCCCTCGAATTGCTTTGAGGTACTCCGGCCCGCCGAGCGACGCCGGAAACAGCTTCACGGCACTGGAGCCGAGATCCCAGGCTGCGGCGATCTCCGACGGGGTAAGTGCTCCAGGCACGATCGGGATCCCCTCGCGGACCGCCCACTCGACAAGCTTGCGATCAAAGCTGGGGGACACCAGGAAGGATGCGCCGGCGATACAGGCCGCCTCGGCTTCGGAGATAGAAAGGACAGTGCCGGCTCCTGCGTCGTATCCGTCGGTGCTCAGCCAAGCGATCGACTCGATGGCCTCCGACCCATCAAGGGTCACTTCGAGGACGCCGACACCTGCCTGGCGCAATCGGGGAGCCAGTTGGAGGACTCGCTCGAGGCTCAATCGGCGCATCACGGCGATGAGTTTCTGCTGCAAAATGGCGGCGGGGAGGGCGGGACGGCCGGTCATGTTGCCTGCGAGACAGACCAGCCGCCGTCAACGGCGATCAGCTGGCCGGTGATGGCCCGCGCATCGTCCGATGCAAGGAACGTGATCAGCGCCGCCACGTCGTCGGCCTCGATCATGCCGCCGGTCAAGGGCTGCTTGCGCGCTAGGTAGTCCTGAATCTCTGAGTCGTCTGCGGCCCGAGCCGCCATCGGAGTGTTGGTTGCGGCCGGCAGAACGGCGTTGACTCGGATGCCATGGCCCGCATACGAGGCCGCCAGCGAGGTGACCAAAGCCAGAGCCGCTCCCTTGGCCGCGGCGTAGGCGTGGGTCTCAAATCGAGGAGGGGCCGGTGAGGAAGCGAGGACTGAGGAAACGATGATGATCGAACCTCCGCGAGTCTTCATCGCGCTCACGGCCGCACGAGTAGTGGTCATCACGGGGGTGGCATTCAGGCTGAGGGTGTCCTGCCAGGCTTCATCGGTCATGGTGTCGATGGCGCCGTCACCAAAGCGTCGTCCGCTCCCTCCGGCGACAGCAACGACGACATCGGGTGAACCGAAACGTTCGGTGCACGCCGCGAACGCCGCATCGGTCTCTTCAATTGAGCGCAGATCTGCCACGTGCCCGAGAGCCGCTTCTCCCAGCTCACCGACGAGCGCGGCCACCTCGCCCGGGTCGATTCCCACGACGCAGACCGAAGTGTCTCGTTCGGACATGCGCCGCGCTGTTGCCGCCGCGATCCCAGAAGAACCAGTGATGAGAGCGACCGTGCCGCCAAGCAAACCCATAACAATGTTCTACCACACGGCGGCCGGCGGAGGTCATACCGAGCGGACCGATTCAGGCCTGTCGCGGCCTTGACTGGTCGCGGCCCCGTCAACGCGTGGTGCCTGTGTTGTCGGGAATGCCTGTGGCGTTCCTTCGGAGCTGCTGCACAGCTCCAGCCACGTCGATGGGCCAACCGGTCTCTCCCCCCGTCTGACTCCGCTTTGGGAGGCAGGCGGTTGGGGGGAGCACCCGAGGACCGAGGGGGTGGGGGAAAAGGTAGTCCACAAGGCGAACGTTGCGTCGCGGTGCGAAGCGCCCGCGAGCCGCGTTCGCCACGGCGGCTGGGTGTCCGTCGGCCCTTTCCTTCCCACCCGGGGTCCCGGGACCTTTTTGCGCCCCACGGCGAAAAACTCTGACTAGTCCCTATTGATTCGTGACGTTCGGCCCTATTGACGCGAGCGGAATATTGCTTTCCTTACTCAAGGAATTAAGAAATAGACGCGGGCAGGTCGATTACGGCCTTCGCGGGGGAGCGGGCCCGCCCTCACCTTTTGGGGAGGAAGGTGGTCATGGACCCGACGACGCCCGCCGACGAACAAGCTCCGAAACTTCTCGACTTCCAGCAAGAACGCATCAGAACGCTCCACTACACGTGGATAGCGTTCTTCATGACGTTCTACGTCTGGTTCAACATGGCGCCGCTGTCGACGACCATGTTGGACAACGTCGGGTGGCTCACGGACGAGCACATCAAGATCTTGCTGATCGCCAACGTTGCGTTGACCATTCCGGCCCGGATAATCGTCGGAGCATTGATCGACAGGTACGGAGCCCGAATCGTCTTTTCGGGCCTCATGGTCATCATGGCACTTCCTGCAGTCGTGTTTGCGTTCGGCAACTCGTTCATGCAGCTTCTCATTGCCCGTCTCGTTCTGAGCTCGGTTGGTGCCGGCTTTGTTATCGGTATCAAGATGGTGGCCCAGTGGTTCCCGCCGAAGTACATCGGGCGGGCCGAGGGCTTCTACGCAGGCTGGGGCAACTTCGGTTCGGCATTCGCTGCGATGACCCTTCCCTGGTTTGCCATCACCGTCATGGACGGTTGGTTCAACCTCGGCAATAACTCGTGGCGCTGGGCAATGGCCGTCAACGGCCTCGTCATGGGCACATACGGCGTCATGTACTACTTCTTGGTCCGCGACGTCCCCGTGGGCAAGACCCTGATGACAACGAAGAAGACGGAACCGATGATGGTGACGTCATACGGGGACCTGATCCAATACGTCGTCTGGTCGTTCCCACTGATGGGTGCCCTCGGCGTGTTGGCCTGGCGGGTCAGCAACGTCAAGATCGACGGTGATCCGGTCATCTCGAGCACGGTCCTCTACCTGATCTATGCAGTGCTGGCCTTTGTCTACATCAGTCATGTCTACAAGACACTGCAGATCAACCTCCCATATCTCAAAGCGGGAGTGCCCGAGGAAGAGAAGTATCACTGGGGGAGCGTTGCCGCCCTCAACAGCACCTACTTCGCCAACTTCGGTGCTGAGCTGGCCGTGGTCTCGATGCTTCCGGCGTTCTACGAGAACACTTTCGCACCACTCGAGCGAAGCCCGGGCCGCGTCCTTGTAACGGCAACGGTGGCCGGTGTGGTCGCTGCTTCGTTCGCATTCGTCAACCTGGTGGCTCGGCCCCTCGGCGGCTACCTCTCCGACCGGATGACCAACCGCAAGCGTACGATGCTCATCTATATGCTCGGCATCGTCATTGGATTCTTCCTGATGGCCTTCATCGGCAAGTGGGATGGGAGTATCGATGCGGACGGTCTCAAGACGGTCATTCCGAGCTTCGGCGGCGTTACGTGGCTCGTCATAGCCGTGGCGATCACCATCTTTGCCTCGGTATTCGTACAGGGTGCCGAAGGGGCGACCTTCGCCATCATCCCAATGATCAACAAGCGCATGACCGGCCAGATAGCCGGCATGGCAGGTGCCTACGGCAACGTGGGCGCAGTGATCTACCTCGTGATTTTCTCTCTCGTCGACTCCAAGACGTTCTTCTTCGTCCTGGCCGGCGGTGCATTGCTCAGCTTCATTGTGACGCTGGTGATGCTCGAGGAGCCCAAGGGGGCATTTGCAGACGAACTCGACGTTCATGAAGCGGAGGCGAGCTGATGGCCAACACGTCCGCCGATCTAGGGAAGAGCAAATCTTCCGTCGACATCTACGAATGGGATGTCGAAGATGATGCGTTCTGGGAGCGCGAAGGCAAGAAGGTCGCCACGAGGAACCTGTGGATCTCGATCCCAAGCCTCCTGTGCGGCTTTGCGGTCTGGCTCTATTGGAGCGTCATCACGGTCCAGATGCTGAATCTGGGATTCCCATTCACCACTGCTGAGCTGTTCACGCTGTCGTCGATCGCCGGCCTGACCGGAGCGACCCTGCGGATTCCCAGCAGCTTCTTCATCCGCCTTGCCGGCGGACGCAACACGATCTTCTTCACGACCGCGTTGCTGATGATCCCGGCGGCGGGAACCGGCTTTGCACTACTCAGCCAGGACACCCCGCTGTGGGTTTTCCAGTTGATGGCCTTCTTGTCCGGTCTCGGTGGCGGCAACTTCGCCTCATCGATGTCGAATATCAGCTTCTTCTATCCCAAGAAGATGCAAGGGCTGTCCCTGGGCCTCAACGCCGGACTTGGCAACGCCGGGGTCACCACGATGCAGATCGTGGTTCCGGCCGTCATGACGATGGGTGTCTTTGGCGGCGCCATGGTCCTCGAGAAGCCCTCCGGTACCCTGATCGGCAAGATCGCCGTAGGCACCGAGGCATGGATTCACAATGCCGGATTTGTCTGGCTGGTGTTCCTCATCCCGCTGGCATTCCTCGGCTGGTTCAAGATGAACAACATCCGAACGGAGCACGTGTCGCCGAATATCGGCTCACCTCTGAGTTCATTCGCCAAGATCAGCGGATTGCTCGGTTTGGCATTCATTCCGGCCGCAATCGGCTTGTGGCTCATTCTGCCGTCGCCAACCGGCCTCGGCCTGACGTGGGCTCGCTATCCGGTTATCGGCCTCGTCATCTGGGCCACGGTGATGCTGCTCAAGCAGGTCCGCGGTGAGATCAAGCCGAACCTGGAGCGCCAGTTCAAGATCTTCGGCCACAAACACACGTGGATCATGAGCGTCATCTACACCATGACATTCGGCAGCTTCATCGGCTATTCGGCTGGATTTGCCCTGGCGATCAAGGTGATATTCGGCTTCCAGCACGTTGAAGTCGACGGGATACTCACCCACGACCTCGTCAATCCCAACGGGCCTTCCGCCCTGACGTTCGCCTGGATGGGGCCGTTCATCGGTGCCTTCATTCGTCCGCTCGGCGGTTGGATCGCCGACAAGGTGGGCGGCGCCAAGGTAACGCAGTGGGTGTCGGTGACGATGATCGCCAGCGCTCTCGGTGTGGCCTACTACATGAACAAGGCATACACCTCGGCGACGCCTGAGGACTACTTCGTTCCGTTCTTCCTCCTCTTCCTGGTGCTGTTCGCAGCCACCGGCGTTGGCAACGGCTCGACGTTCCGCACCATTGCGGTCGTCTTCGACAAGGAGCAGGCAGGACCGGTTCTCGGTTGGACGTCCGCAGTCGCCGCATACGGCGCTTTCATCATTCCGATCGAGTTCGGCGACCAGATCAAGGCAGCGACTCCGCAATACGCACTCATGGCCTTTGCGGCGTTCTACACAATCTGCCTCGTTCTGAACTGGTGGTACTACCTAGGACCAAAGGCGGAGTATCAGAATCCATGAGGCTCGACATCACACGGAAGTCCCACCTGGCGATCCGCGTACTCACGGAGTTGCGGAGCGCGGGTGGGATGGTGAGCGGATCCGATCTGGCTGATCGGGTCGAGACCAGCACCGCATATCTGGCACAGGTTATGCGTCCGCTCACCCAGCACGAATGGGTCGCGTCCCAACCCGGCCGCAGCGGTGGTTACGAACTCACCGTCGGCGCTGAGGACATTTCCGTGCTCGATGTGATCGAAGCAGTCGAGGGTCCCACGGACACAGAATCGTGTGTCCTACGTTCAGGCCAATGCTCGGCGGGGGAACCATGCGCAACCCATGATGCCTGGTCCCGTGCCCGAACGGCTCTCATCAAAGAGCTATCAGCAATTCCACTCACCAGTATCCCCGCAGAAAGGGCACTGCGATGAAGTCAGTCAAGTACCTGCTCGCCGGCGCGATCGTCGTCATTGGATTGACGGCGGCCGCGGCTGCTCAGTCGGTGGGGCCACCCACCGTCGTGGCATTGCAGGACGCCACCGCAGGTGCGGTTGTCTATCAAGCCAATTGCGCCGCCTGTCACCAGGCCACGGGCGCCGGCATTCCGGGCACATTCCCGCCACTGGCGGGCAACGCCAAGGCGGCTGATGCTTCGTATGTCGAGTCGGTCATCCGTGATGGCCTGAGCGGCGCAATCGAAGTCGATGGAACCACGTACAACTCAGTGATGCCGCCGGTTGCACTGAGTGACGGCGACATCGCCGACGTTGTTGCCTACGTGGCAACTCTGGCGGATGCCAGTACGGAGCCCCCACCAACAACAATCGCTCTTCCGGTTGAGGCAGATCCACGCCATGGTGAGGACCTCTTCAGCGGCAAGGCCGGCCTGAGCAACGGCGGCGCAGCGTGCCACGCCTGCCACGCCGCCGGAGACGTCAACTTCAGGGGTGGCCGAGGCCTCGGGCCCGACCTCACGAACGTGCTCGATCGTTTTGGAGGCGAAGTCGGCCTGGCGGCATGGCTGACCTCACCCGCATCGGCGACGATGCAACCGATCTTCGATGACAAACCCCTGACCACCGGCGAAATCGCCGATCTGACCGCGTTCCTGGGGACAACGGCCGGACAATCTGAAGGCGGCGGCATCGACCAGGTGTTGATCGCCGGAGGGATTGGGCTGTTGGTTCTGCTCGGCCTGATGGCCTTGGTGATCCGCGGACCCAACGAAACATACAAGCAACGGCTGAGGAGAAAACCATGAGTGATCAGTGGGTACTCGAGGTAACCGATCCCGCCGCCCGTCGCTGGGAAGAGTTCTATCGCAACCGCTTCCAGCATGACAAGCGTGTGCGCACAACGCACGGCGTCAACTGCACGGGAAGTTGCTCATGGGAAGTCTTCGTCAAGGACGGCATCGTCACTTGGGAGCTCCAGGCGACGGACTATCCCCAGCTTGAAGAAGGACTACCTCCGTACGAGCCGCGCGGCTGTCAGCGTGGCATCAGCTACTCCTGGTATCTCTACAGCCCGATCCGGGTGAAGTACCCGTACGCCCGCGGCGTGTTGATTGACATGTTCCGGCAGGCCAAGAAGGAGAACCTTGGCGATCCGGTAGCGGCGTGGAAGTCGATTCAGGACAACCCGGAGTGGCGTGCCAGGTATCAGGCCGCACGGGGCAAGGGCGGTTTCCGCCGGGTGTCGTGGGAAGAAGCCCTCGAGATCTCGGCAGCGTCCACCGTGCACACGATCAAGGAGCATGGTCCGGACCGTGTCGCCGGTTTCTCGCCGATCCCGGCGATGTCGCAGATCAGCTATGCCGCCGGGAGCCGTTTCATGGCTCTCATCGGTGGCGCCATCTTGAGCTTCTACGACTGGTATTGCGACCTGCCGCCGGCATCTCCCGAGATTTGGGGCGAGCAGACCGACGTGCCCGAGTCGGCCGACTGGTACAACAGCCGGTTCATCGCCGTCATGGGCTCCAACCTGAACATGACCCGCACCCCAGACACGCACTTCATCTCAGAAGTGCGTCACGCCGGCGGGAAGCTGGTCGTCTTCAGCCCAGACTTCTCGCAGGTGGCCAAGTACGCCGACTGGTGGATTCCATCGAACCCTGGTCAGGACACCGCGTTCTGGCTGGCGGTCAACCATGTACTGCTCACCGAGTACTTCCGCGACCGCACGGTCGAGTACTTCGATGGGTACACCAAGCAGTACACGGACCTTCCACTCCTCGTCGAGATCGGCGAGGACGGGCCGGGCCAATACCTCCGGGCCAATCGAGTGGGCCGCTACAGCCAGGTCGAGAACGGTGACTGGAAGCTGCTGATGTGGGACGACGAGGCGGACGATGTCCGTATGCCCAACGGCACCATTGGTTACCGTTGGGCCGAAGAAGAGAAGGGCAAGTGGAATCTGGAGCTGGCCGATCAGGTCATGGGCCAGAAGATCACCCCACGGATGACCTTCGTTGACAAGTACGACGAGGTGGCCTCGCTCGAATTCGATGACTTCGGTGGAGAAGGCCCCGTCACACGCGGCGTTCCGGTCCGATACATCGAGACCGAAAAGGGTCGGGTTGCCGTGGCGACTGTGTTCGACCTGATGATGGCTCGTTTCGGCGTCGATCGTGGCTTCGGTGGCTTTGTCGCCAAGAGCTACGACGACGAAGACGTGGCCTACACCCCGGCGTGGCAAGAGAAGTACACCGGCATCCATCGTGATGACGTGCTGCGATTCGCCCGTGGCTGGGGCAAGAACGCTGAGCTCACCAAGGGTAAGAACATGGTGATCATCGGCGCCGGCGCCAACCACTGGTACCACAACAACCTGCTGTATCGCTCAGCGATCGTGGCGTTGATGTTGACCGGCTCGGTTGGTGTCAATGGCGGCGGATTGGCTCACTATGTGGGCCAGGAGAAGGTCGTCAACCAGGCCTCATGGGGCGCGATTGCTTTCGGCCTCGACTGGGGCATGGCGCCGCGTCACCAGAACACGCCGTCGTGGCACTA
This sequence comes from bacterium, assembly GCA_024226255.1. Taxonomy (GTDB): domain Bacteria; phylum Actinomycetota; class Acidimicrobiia; order Spongiisociales; family UBA5794; genus JAHEJX01. The sequence continues at coordinate 29,516 of JAAELU010000029.1, forward strand.
CGTCCACTCCGATCAGTGGCGCTACGAGAAGGGCTATCGCGAGTACGACTCGATGCCGAACAACGGCGGCCGCAATGATCACACGATCGACCAGCAGGCCCGGGCAGTTCGCCAGGGCTGGCTGCCATTCACGCCGCACTTCACGCAGAACCCGCTCGACATCACAGGCGAGGCGCGCCGCAAGGGCGCCGACGATGCCGAGGTTCTCAAGGATGTTGTCGCCGGTCTCAAGGACGGCCGCATCGAGTTCGCCATTGATGATCCCGATGCTCCGTCGAGCTGGCCACGTACCTGGTTCATCTGGCGGGGCAACGCGATCGGGACGTCGGCCAAAGGCCACGAGTACTTCATGAAGCACTACCTGGGGACCCATTCCACGGCGATCGCCGCGGAGCCGGACGACCTTGAAGTGTCTGAAGTCGAAGTCCGACCGGAAGCACCGATCGGCAAGATGGACCTGGTCGTCGACCTCAACTTCCGGATGGACACGTCGGCGCTCTACTCCGACATCGTGCTTCCCGCAGCCACCTGGTACGAGAAGGACGACATCAACACGACGGACATGCACACCTTCATCAACCCCATGCAGGCGGCCGTGCCCCCGGCGTGGGAGTCCAAGTCGGACTGGAAGATCTTCCAGGCGCTGGCCGAAAAGGTCAGTGAGCTGGCTGTCAACAGTGGCCTCAGAGAGGTCGAGGACGTCGTCATGATCCCGCTGACCCACGACACTGCCGACGAGCTGGCGCAAACGGCTCCCGGCAATTGGTGGGATGGCGAAGTTGATGCGATTCCCGGCAAGACAATGCCGAAGTTCCGCATCATCAAGCGTGACTACTCCAAGCTCAGTGAGCGGATGAGCACGTTGGGCCCGGGCGTCCGTGCCAACGGTGTTGGCCAGCACGGACTGCGCATCCAGGTGGCGGACTTCTACGACAAGCTGGCGCGCAAGCAGCCATCGCCAACGGACAGTGGCAACGGCATCGTGATGCCATCGCTCAAGCGGGACCGTGAGGTCTGTGAAGCGATCTTGGCGCTGGATCCGGCCGCCAACGGAGAGTTGGCCTATCGCGCATTCGAGGCAGAGGAGGCCAAGACCGGCCGCACGCTGCGTCACATGGGTGACGGACAGCGAGACGTCCGCATCGACTTCGATTCGATCGTGGCCCAGCCACGCCGGGTTCTAACGACTCCGACGTGGAGTGGCATCGTCACCAAGGGGCGGGCGTACAACCCGTTCACGCTGAACGTCGAGGAGCTGATCCCGTGGCGGACGCTGTCGGGCAGGCAGCATTTCTATCTCGATCACGAGCAGTATCTGGCCTGGGGTGAACACCTGCCGGTGTACAAGCCCCGGCCGGACCACTCGATGCTGTCCGAGAACGAGCAGTCGATGGCCGAGGGCCAGCACGGGCGTCTGTTCAACTACATCACTCCCCACGGCAAGTGGTCGATCCACTCGACCTACTCCGAGAACCATCGGATGAAGACGCTTGGTCGAGGTGGCTACACGGTGTGGCTCAACGACAAGGACGCGATCGGCCTCGGCATCGAGGACAACGATTGGGTGGAGCTGTTCAACGACAACGGTGTTTTTGTGCAGCGTTGTACGACATCGGCCCGGATTCCCAAGGGAACGGTCTTCGTCTATCACGCCACTGAGCGCACAGTAGGCATACCGATTTCACCCCGCCGCAAGACGCGGGCCGGGATGAACAACTCGCTGACGAGAGCTCGGCTCAAGCCGGTGCTGATGAGTGGCGGCTATGCCCAGTTCACGTACGCCTTCAACTACTGGGGGCCGACCGGCGTCAACAGAGACACATTTGTTTACGTCCATCGCATAGACAAGCCCGAGTATTAGGAGGGAGAAGATTATGAGAGTTCGCGCACAGATGAGCATGCTCTTCCACCTCGACAAGTGCATCGGGTGTCACACATGCTCGGTCGCATGTAAGAACCTGTGGACCGACCGCAAGGGTGCGGAGTACATGTGGTGGAACAACGTCGA
>JAAELU010000030.1 GCA_024226255.1 bacterium
ACGCGACGCGGCCTTTGTTCGACCGTGCGCACGAGTATGGCATGGCGATGTCGTTCGGCTATGGCGAGTTGACGCCCGACGGCCATCGCTACAACAGCGCGATCCTGACCGGGCCGGACGGCGCGATCGTCGGTAAGTACCGCAAGGTTCACCTGCCCGGGCATACCAAGTACGACCCCGAGCGCGCTTTTCAGCACCTGGAAAAGAAATATTTCGAACCTGGCGATCTGGGCTTTCCGGTGTGGCGGACGTTGGGCGGGATCGTTGGTATGTGTATCTGTAACGATCGCCGCTGGCCGGAGACCTATCGGGTTATGGGTCTGCAGGGGGTCGAGCTGATTCTGCTCGGCTACAACACCCCATCGGTCAACTCCCAGCAAAGCGAGGAGGGACCCGAGCGCCGCCTGTTCCACCACCGCCTGGTGCTGCAATCGGGCGCCTACCAGAACAGCACCTGGGTCGTCGCCGTCGCCAAGGCCGGGGTCGAGGACGGCCATCCGCTGATTGGCGGTAGCGTCATCGTCAATCCCGACGGCGAGATCGTCGCCGAAGCCACGACCGAGGACGACGAGTTGATCGTCCACGCCTGCGACCTGGACGCCTGCGCCTTCGGCAAGCAAACCATCTTTGACTTCGCCCGCCACCGCCGGCCCGAACACTATGCCCGCATCGTTGACCAGATCGGCGCGATCGAGCCGGAGTGATTGGAGTGGTGGTTGGTGCCAGTGAACCCTCTCCCACAATGACAGCGGCCTTTCATCGAGGCTTGGCATCAAGAACCCTCTCCCATAGGGAGAGGGAGGGACCCGCGCGAAGCGTGGGAGGGTGAGGGGTTACGATCAAGAAAACTGTTATTGTCTTTACCCCTCACCCCAAACCCCTCTCCCAAAAGGAGAGGGGCTTCTTGACTGATTGCTTATCCTTCGAGACAGGTTCTTCGAACCCTCCTTAGGATGAAGGCATTTTTCCGCCACATCTCTTCATCCTGAGGAGCCCCGCAGGAGCGTCTCGAAGGATGGGTAGCTTCGACACATAGTCGAGTGGTGCTATACCCACTCGCGAGGAAAGAAGAACCGAGGGAACACACATGCCCACAGCTCGTCTGAGCGAGGACGCGAGCGGCGTCTACATTATCTCGGCGACGCCGTTCGATGACGGCGGCGCGCTCGATCTCGCCAGCGCCGACCGGCTGGTCGACTATTATTTAGAGGCCGGGATCAGCGGCATGACCATCCTGGGCATGATGGGCGAAGCGCCGAAGCTCGCGCCCGACGAGGCTGTGAGTTTCGCCAAGCATATCCTGACGCGGGTCGACGGCCGGGTGCCGGTGGTCGTCGGCGTGTCCAATGCCGGGCTGGTCAATCTAGCCCGATTGTCCAAGACCTGCATGGCGGCGGGCGCGGCCGGGGTCAGCGGCATGACCATCCTGGGCATGTTGGGCGAAGCGCCGAAGCTCGCGCCTGACGAGGCCGTGAGTTTCGCCAGGCAGGTTCTGGCTCGGGTTGACGGCCGGGTGCCGGTGGTCGTCGGTGTGTCCAATGCCGGGCTGGTCAATCTTGCCCGAT
>JAAELU010000031.1 GCA_024226255.1 bacterium
CTCCCGGGCTGAGGTCGAAATGGTCTGCCATGTGCTTCTCTACGAGGATCCCGTCGGGGTGGGCTGGGTCCAAATAGGTGCCGGAGAGGATCTTGAGTTGGTTCACATCGGGTTGGCCTGTTGCGGGGACGCCGATCGCTCTTCCGAGCAGTTTCGTCCCGCTGACCCGGAATGGAACATCTGCCGAGGTCCGAGTTGCGGTCGACTCGACGGACGACATCCGGTCGGCGATGGCGGCGACGGCTTCGACCTCACCCCCTACGACGGTGAGGTTGGCGAAGCGAAACTCGGTTGCCGTTGAGTCGTACGACGCCTGAAGATTCTGGAACGAGTCGTAGGTGGCGCCAAATATCGTTACGCCGAGGAAGATCGTGATTGTCACCGCGATGAACTGCGACCGGTGCCTGCGGATGTCACGCCATAGCTTGTGGTGGAGCGGCTTCACCATGTCAACACACTGGCGTCAACCGGATTGTCGTTGGGGATGTCGTCGACGATCTGGCCGGAGCGAAGTCGCAATACCCGGTCGGCCATCGCTCCGATCGCGGCGTTGTGCGTAACGAGCAGCACCGTCTGGTTGGCGTCGCGACTGATCTGCTGCAGCAGATCCAGAACCATCCGGCCAGTCTCGAAGTCCAGTTCGCCGGTCGGCTCGTCACACAGGAGAATCGGGGGCTGTTTCACCAACGCCCTGGCGACAGCGACCCGCTGCTGCTCACCTCCCGAGAGCTGGGCAGGGAAGTTGTCCATACGGTCGCCCAGACCCACCTTGTCCAGCATCTCAGCAGCACGCTCGGCACCGTTGTCCATCGTCAGGTTTGCAACCAGTTCGACGTTCTCGACAGCGGTCAATGTAGGAATCAGATTGAAGAACTGGAACACGATGCCAACGCTCTCGCGGCGGAACTTCACTGTGCCGTCGACACCGAGGCTGGCCAGATCGACACCGGCGATCTTGATCAGCCCGCTGGTCACATCGTCGATTGCCCCCACGAGATTGAGCAGTGTTGTCTTGCCCGATCCGGACGGACCGAGGATGACGGAGAACTCTCCGCGTGGGACGTCAAGGTCGACATCATGCAGAGCGTGGACTGCGGTGTGTCCTTCACCGAAGGTCTTCCAGACCTTGGTCGTCTCGATGATCACTTTGTTTC
>JAAELU010000032.1 GCA_024226255.1 bacterium
GCGCCTCACACGCGAGAGGTCACTGGTTCAAGTCCAGTACGGTCCACTGGAGTACCACCGAGGGTCGGTGGACGGAGCCTAAATAGGCCATGGACAGTCCCGATCGCGTAGAGGACAAAGGCCAAGAGAGTCCAATGATCAAGCCGGCTGCCTGAGTTAGCTGTGCCCAGAGATCCCTCAGTGTGAGGTCGTAGGCTTCCCCAGCGTTACTGCCCGCTTCCCACCTATCCATGAACTGCAGCAAGAATACCCTGGCCGTGTAGTCGTCGACCACCCAGAGGGTGGCGAGAACCCCGGAAGCTCCATGATTCAGAAAGACTCCGGCCAAACTCCAAGACTGCTCGACAATGAGCTTGTTGTTTCGGCCTGCGGGGGACGGCCGGCAATTGGATGCTGAGTCGACCTCAGACAAACAGCCGATGACAAGAGGCCACGGCTGTGTTACGTTGCGTTTGTTCCTGCATCCGTCGTCAACTGCGAGGCCACGTGATGAAGATCCGCCGATCCATTGTTGGTGTTGCATTTTCCATTGTTTGGGTGGTCGTTTTCACAGCTGGATCAGCCTCAGCACAGGACAACGGTGGGGCGTCTATCATTGACGACGAGGTCAAGGGTGTCGATGGTGGTCCAGTGCTATATAGCTGGGATGTGCCGACCGACTTTCCGGCCGATTGCGAGGCCATACCTGCGAGTTATGTGCCTCAGCCCGGTACTCGAGTGCAGCTTGGACTTGCGGACAAAACTGCGGACGACACCCACGTCGGGCAGGCATGGGGCAGCGGAGCCAACATTTGGCAGTTTATGAATTGGTGGCAGTGGTCGCCTCAGTCGCCCAGCGGTCCCGGTATTCACACCGACGCCTACGGCGATACTGTGTGCCAGTCAGGGCGGACCGCCAACGCAAAGTGGTGTGGCGTCTTGAGTCATCGCTACCACGCATATACAGACGGCGCAACTGGATCTAACTTCACGAATCAGCGGATCTCCAGCACCCACGGCTGCCCTGGGGACAGTGGCGGCACGATCTTTCGGGACAGTGATAAGACTCTGACGGGGATCGTCAGTGCATCGAACGGTTCTAGTACCTTCTTCCACAACGGCCAGCTTTGCCACCGGAGCATCAAGTACAGCCACACTGGCTATCTGAAACCCCACTTTGGATTGAAGGCTCCAATCGGCATGTTCTGATTCGCCGTCCTGGCGCCCGGCCAGAGCGAGATGGCCTATCCCAAAACGGCCTGGGTGACCCGTCCAGCAGTGACCCACACAACGAGCCTGTCTGCATCAGCGATGAGCCGAATCGATGGTGTCGAGATGTCAGGCCGATCGCTGTGGAAGACAACCAGATCGAGGCCCGACGCTTCAGCCCACTCGCTGATCACGTCGAGTTCGACGTCAACGAACTCGGCTATCAGCCATTGTTCGTTCTCTTGTGAGTTTGGGCGCTCAACAAGCGGCGACTCAAGCAGAGGACGATCGATCGGGGGCGGTGGGGGTGCTTCCGGGTCGTGAGTCGTGGCGGTGCCAACGCTCGTAGGGGGTCGCTCTACCTCGGCGTCCAAGTCGGCCACGTCCACATCATCAATCGAAGAGTCGACGGATAGAGCAGCGACCACGCCACCGCCAAGACCCAAGGCTAGAACCGTGACCAGGGCCACGATCGTCTTCGAACCCATATTCAGGACCTCCCTGTTGCGACATCTGTAAGCCTCATTGGACAACACCCGACCCCGGACCGGTCGACATATTCGTCCGGCGGCTTGAACTCCGTCGTAGGACTCCATACAACGGTAACGACTGCCCAGCGACGCCGGCTCGGCGGCCATGATGGTCGCCCGGCAGCGCATGCGACGCAATGCTCACCCGGCGGCTCGACCTCCACCCTTGCTGTGACCTGGCTAGGAGCAGTCCCCAGCCAAAGTCCTTGGCGACTTAACAGCGGAGGAGGCGGCGTTTCCGGTCGGGCACGCTGCTCGGAAAGCTTGGACAGGCCGGCTTGCTGATCAGGCCGGATCGGCAACGCTTGTAGCCCATTTCGGCGCCGGGGCTTCGGGGCTGGGCGACCCCCGGAGGACAAGGCACGCATCCGGATCGACGAGAAATTGAGCCGCGCTGGCTGGGTGGTGCAGGACTACAAGTCCGTCAACCTGTAGGCCGGTGAGGGCGTCGCGGTCCGAGAACTGGTGACCAACGCCGGCCCCGCCGACTACGTGCTGTTGGTGGACCGTCAGGCCGTCGGGGTCATCGAGGCGAAGAGGCAAGGCACCACCCTCGCCGGGATCGAGTGGCAGACCGTCAAGTACCAGTCGAACACTCCTGACGAACTGCCGGCCTACCTCACGCCCGATGACCGACTCCCATTCGGCTATGAGTCCACCGGCGAAGAGATCTGGTTCACCTGCCAGTTCGATCCCGAACCAACCGCGCGTCGAGTGTTCTGGTTCCACCGACCGATGACACTCGGCGACATGATCGAGAACGATCACGACCTCCAGGGCGGTTCCCTCCGGGCTCGGATGCACGACATCGAACCGCTCCCCTCAGAGGAGCAGACGCCGTGGCTGCGTGACGCCCAGCACGCCGCCATCACCAACCTCGAACAGTCGTTGCGGGACAACAAGCCCCGGGCCCTGGTCCAGATGGCCACCGGGTCAGGGAAGACCTTCGCCGCCGCGAACATCGCGGAGCGGGCTGGCGCTCAGCGGATCTTGTTCCTGGTCGACCGCGCCAACCTCGGAAAGCAAACCAATGTGCTCCTTCGTCCTCACCCGCCATGACGAAGCCGAATCGCAGCTTGCTCCGGGCCGCGACTGGATTGTGGCCCGTACGGGGGTGCCCACACTCCCAACCGACCGTCCTGCAGGCATCGTCACCGTCCGACCGGGCTGCTCGGCCAAGGATCGTCTTGGGTTGTCTTTCACGATACTCGAGGGGATCGGTCCATTTGGTTCGGGCGTGGACCCGAATGGCAAATACGATGGCTACACCTATCCGCTCATCTTCTATGCGGTTGGCACTGGTGGCGGGCCTGAGTGCATGCGGGCGCTTCAAGTGTTTCTGGACGCCGGAGGAGATGTGACACAAATGGAGCAAGGTAACTCCGTCTTCGTGTTTGTTGCGCTCCATCAAGAGAATCCTGACATTGTTGAGATGTTGGTATCGCTGGGTGCGAGCCCCTGTCACGAAGTCTCAGGTGACATTGCAGCTCACTATGGTGAGACGTCCCTGGTGGACCTTGCTCGACAGGAAACGGTCCCGAGCGTGGTCATGGCCCTTGAAGATGCAGTTGAGAAGTGTGCATAGCCGTCCTTCGGAGGCGAACGCGTTGACGGTTGGTTTCCACCAGTTCATACAGCGTTCCCGATCCGACTCGACCCGACGGCCTGGTAGCCGCTACGGCCACCGTTGTTGTTTACCTCAGGCGCGATCGTCGTCAGGGCCCGCCCGATGCGACGTGCGATCGCACGGAAAGAGCCATTGAGAGCGAGGCAGCGGGATATCTCCTCGAACTCGGTGACCGAGAGCCGCTTCTCGATCGTGGTTTCGGTGGTAGCGGCGGGCGGGATCCCGTGGGTACCACGCGGATGGCAGCCATTGCGGGCGGGGTGCTTTGGAGATGGCGATGCAAGTCAAGCGCCGCAGAGCAGGGTGCGACGTCGACCGAGGCGTCCGGTGAGCTGAAAGCACTGAATGGCGGATACCGGCTGGTTTCATGTCGGCGATCAGGTTCGTGTCCGGATCTCTACTCCCATCTCGGCAAGTCTTCTCCGCAGCGTTCGCCATTGCAGGCCGACATCTAGGGCTGCAGGTCAAAGGACGTTTCCAGTCAGGGGCGGACAACGTGCGCAGAGCCGATAAGGGAGCGGTCCCGGAACCGGGACTGACTGTAGAGTTCGCTCCCCTGGTGCGGGTTGATCTGGTCGCGCAGCAGCCGGGGTGTGCTTGCCCTACTGCTAGCCAACAGGGGCGTGCTCGGCTGGACGGTGGTGGACACCGCTGGACAGTCCCGCCAGGGTCGGTGGGAGGTCGGCCTGGTGTCGGGGCGCCTCACACGCGAGAGGCCGCTGGTTCAAGTCCAGCACGGTCCACCAGGTCAGACAGAGGTTCGTTTGGCTTGGGAGACTGAAGGCTGGGGACCCAAACTTCGGAACCCAGCCTTCAGGAGCTGAACCGGCAGGTCGAGCCACGCTCGGCGGCTGAGGACGGTTGCCGCGGTGTTAGTCGATCACCGGCTTGGGGACGTGGCGAAGACCGCCGACGCCTCGGAAGTCGAAGCTGACCCGGTGCAGGATCCCGTCGGTGTCGCTCACGGCAAGATCGAGGAACAGCTCGACGTTCGTGAGGAGGTCTCCTTGGGTCGCTGGTACGCCCCGATCCCACGCCGTGTCGACCTCGTCGACGGCCCAGCCTGCGTTCTTGGCCGTGTGGCGATTGAACATCGCGGCTGGTGCGGCCGAGACCGACCACATCTCCGGCGTCAGCTGCCACATCCGCCCCTCCGGCGGCGGTGGGAGCAGGCGCACGACCTTCTTGCTGTCGAGGCTCACCTTGAGCGTCTTGCGATTCCAGCTCGTGTCACCGACGAGACCGACGAGCGCCACGCCGGATAGGTCGACGAGCGTTCGGTCGTCCGGCAAGCGGTAGGCCATCCAGTGAAGACCACGTAGTCGCCCTCGCCCTTCTGGGGTGTGCTCGCTCACCTCAATATCGAATGTTGGTGTCATGGTTTTGTTCCTTTCGTTGGTATTCGTTGGCGGCCCGGCGCTAGCCGAGCCCGTGGATCCACTGCTGGATCCGGTTGATCGCTGCGAGGACACTGGCTCCACCTGAAGCGAGCGCATTGGCCGAGGTCAGGATCTGTGTGAGCCGTTCCAGGGCGTCGCCGAGGCGGCTGCGGTCGACCTGGTCACCAGCTGCCTCGTCGCCGATGGCGGCCAGGGCCTCCTGGGCATCGGCGCGTTCCGCAGCCGAGAGCCGATAGTCGTCGACAGCCCGGGCCAGGACATCGAGGTCGGCGGCCAGCCGGCCCAGCGCGTCACCTCCTAGGTGCGCTGCCACCACCGGCGGCGAGTGCACGATGTCTCGTCCTGCGTTCTGCTGGATCCCCGAGCCAGTGCTCACCGGCCCCGAGACGTTGCCGAAGCGATAGGTGTCTCTGGTCATGGTCTGATCTCCTTCATCGTTGTTGTTGTCGTCTGGCTCTGCCCTCGGCCCGGCGACGCGCCCCTCTCGACATCGCACGACCGATGGCGGAGACGACGCCGCCTCCCGCTGCGAGGCCGAAACCGCTCGGGAGGGCGGGCACGCCGAGGACCTCGAGGTCGAACGGAGTCGAGCCGTCGGCGAAGGGGTCGGCTCCCGAGAACCCCTCCTGGACGGTGGCGAAGAAGTCGAAGATGGCGGTAGCAAAGAGCGCAAAGCCGGCGATGGTGGCGATGAGTCCGAGCCACGTGAGCATGAGACCCAAGCCGCGGCCGCGGAATAGCTCGTCGAGGTCGTTGGCTAGCCCCTCCACGTCCACGTTGACATCACCGTAGCGATCGCCGATGTGTTGGTTGCGGCCGGCGTCGTAGCGGTTGCCGAGGTGGATATCGCGCCCCGCCGTCTGCTGTTGCCCGCTTCCCGTTTGAATCGGGCCGCCGACGTCGCCGAAACCGTAGACCGAGCGAGGGCCTGGACCTTCGTGGCAGCCGGTGCGGTAGGTCATAGCCACCGCTCCGAGGTGCACAACATCGTTGTCGTTCAGGATCATGTAGCCCCACGCCGGCTGACCGTTGACCCGAGTGCCGTTGGTCGAACGCTGGTCGTGGATCGTCACCTGGCCGCCAGCGGCCTCGATGACGGCGTGAAGACTACTGACCGTGTCGTGTAGAACGACGATGCCCGACGACTCGCTGCGCCCGATCGTCGTCCGACCGGGAGGGATCTCAATCGAACAGCCCTGGTCGGGACCGTTGTCGAGGACGAATCGTGGCGTGGAGCGCATTCCGAGCTCCCCTGCTATGAGGGCCCATAGGGGCAGAGCACGAGCTCGATCCGGGGACCACCGGGATCGCCGTCTGGATGGATGCGGGCATCCTGCAGGCGACGACCGGTGAGCCTGCCCTCGATGACGGCGACGAGCTGGCGAGCGATGTCCCGCTCGAGCGCACGCGCCTCGCAACCGATGATGAGAGGCAGAAGGTGGTTGGCTGTCTTGGCCACGATTCCAGAGCTACCGAGGCTCAGGATGTCTTCGGCGAGGCTGAAGTCCAGCTTGCTCTCGTGACGCACTGTCACGTCGAGCTCGGTCGTATCTCCGGTGTGTCGGACGCCGATCTGGAGGGTCAGGGAGACATCGAGGTCAGCGTTGAAGAAGTCGTTGATGACGACCTCGAGTGGGATGTTGAACGTCACCCGGAACCAGTCCCACGAGGCAGAGATCGCGTCGTCCCCTCGTACCCGCAGCATCTGGCTGGCCTGGTCAAGCTGGCGAATCCGTTGCTCGGCGATCGACCCGACGAGTGAAGCGGCGATCCCGACTCGGATGCATTCGGTCTCGTCCGTTCGGATCTGCCGCCGCTCGTCAAAGGTCCCGATGTGCCGGCCTTGGCGCGTCCGCAACTGGAGAAAGAGCAACGCCGTCTTCGTCGGGCGATATGTCGTGCAGCCTTCGAGCGGGAGGTCTCGGGCATGAACGACACCGTGGGGCGAGGTCAGCCAAACGGCGAGATCATTGGGATCGATCGAGCTGCCGACCGGGTCGATCGACCACGTGATCTCGATCGGAGTGAACGGCGGGACTTCGTCCGCGCTGGCCTCGAAGTAGTTGAGGCGGTACCGCGACTCGAACTCGTTGGGCGGATAGGGGTCAACGGGGGTGGCGATCAGGCCACCCTGGGCCTCGTTCGAGTGGTCGATGCCGATCTGCATGGCGTGCTCCTTCTCTTCTGTCAATCACCCAGGGGGAGTGGTTGTCGAAGGGGAGGAGCACTACGGCACGTTATTGATACAGCAGCGGGCCGGCGTTCTCAGTTCACCGATGAGAGGCTGTCCCTGGCCCTGGAGAAGCGTGCCCAACCAGTTGTGACTCATCAGCCCTTCCAGCCCACGATCGGCAGCGTCCCGAGACCGTACGCAA
>JAAELU010000033.1 GCA_024226255.1 bacterium
CGGAGCAGCTTGGGGAACCCCGAGCTGAACCTTGAGGTACTCCTCGAGTGCCTCGGCACGCTGTACGGCCATGGCGCCAATGCCACCCTGGAATTCCGCCGGCTTGTACGCGAGCCGTCCCGTCCCACCGCGGATGGCACTCCCGACCTCGTCCGTCATGGCCGAGACCAGGACGCGCTTCCCGGCGCGTTGGGCGCGGATGGCGAGGGCGATCGTCACGGCAGACTTGCCGACTCCCCCCTTACCGGAGACGATGACCAACTTTCGTTCGAGCATCCTTGTGAGACTAGCCAACCCGGGACGGTCCGAAAAAGGGTTAGCGTACGGGCATAGGCGAAAGGACCTCTTGTGGCGCAGTTAGATGTTGATCAGTTCCTGGCTCGGTTCAAGGAACGGGCAAGTGCTGTCAAAGAGCGTGGCATTCCACCGATCGAGGGGCCCGCTCGCCAGTCATTCGTTGAACAAGCCGAGAATGATTTTCTGGACTACTCACTGGTCGGCAGCGCGAGCTGGGCCGTCGAGGACGGAGCTCTCGTTCTCAGGATCCCGCTCGGCTAGAGATCAGTCTTCCGATTTGCTGCGAGTCTCCGCGGATTCTCTGGCTTCTGGCTTGCGGAGAAACCGGACAAACTCGAAAGATGGGGGACCGGGGTGGCGCTCACTCCATACGTGTTCCCAGGAATCACCGCTCCATGGGGGGAAGTACACGTCGCCTTCCGGCGCCAAGTCGACAACCGTCAACTCCATCCGCGTGGCCACCGGCATGAATAACGAATAGACCTGACCTCCGCCGATGACACAGATCTCGGCGTTTTCTCCGTGCTCTTGTCGGGCGATCCGGAGTGCTGTGGCGGCGTCGGCCGCCGGGCGAACGCCGGCTCCGACGAAGTCCGGGTTGCGGGTCAACACGATGTTGGTTCGTTGCGGTAGTGGTCGTCCGATCGATTCGTAGGTGGCCCGGCCCATGACAATGGGCTTGCCGGTTGTCAATGCCTTGAAGCGCTGCAGATCGGCCGGAATCGACCACGGCAGGCTCCCATCGACGCCAATGACGCGGTTGCGCGCCACAGCCGCGACAAGCACGATCATTGCGGGCGACTCCGGCTCAGACCGACACCATGCCGCGAATGGCGGGATGGGGGTCGTAATCAACGAGCTCGAAGTCGTCGTATCCGAACGAGAAGAGGTCGGTAACCGCCGGATTGATCTTCATCGTGGGAAGCGGCCGGGGCGATCGTCGCAATTGTTCGGTGACCTGCTCGAAGTGATTCGTATAGATGTGGGTATCACCCAGTGTGTGTACGAAGTCGCCTGGCCCATAACCGGTCACTTGAGCAACCATCTGCAGCAGAAGTGCGTACGAGGCAATATTGAACGGGACACCAAGGAAGAGGTCGGCGCTCCTTTGGTAGAGCTGCAGACTCAGGCGGTCGCCATCGACATAGAACTGGAACAGCGTGTGACATGGCGGGAGTGCCATGTCGGCGAGATCAGCCACATTCCATGCTGAAACGATGTGTCGGCGAGAATGGGGATTCGTGCGAATCTGGTCGACGACGTGGGCGATCTGGTCAACTGTTTCACCGTCAGGTGTCGCCCATGAACGCCATTGCACACCATAGACCGGCCCCAATTCGCCGGCCTCGTCGGCCCACTCATCCCAGATACGAACCCCGTTCTCCTTGAGATATCCGACGTTGGAGTCGCCGGCAAGGAACCACAACAATTCGTGGATGATCGACTTGACGTGGACCTTCTTGGTTGTGACCAAAGGGAAACCCGAGCC
>JAAELU010000034.1 GCA_024226255.1 bacterium
GAGCTGACCGAGCCGTCACTGGTAACGAGTTCCCAATGGGCGATTATGTCGGTGTTGGCCAGTATGCCGGGGAGGTGTATGTCGATCTCCGCACCACCGGAAAAGGCAGCGAATCGGAATCCGAGCGCAGCGATGTCCCGCAGTCGGGCGACGCGAGTTTCGGTGGTGAAGTCGCCGGCGGGGAGCCGGATAGTAGAGATGCCGAGTTCGATGAGTGCCTGCAAGGGAAGGTCGTTGCGGGCAGCCTTGCGTCGGAAGGCATCCAGGTTGCCGCACGGGATATCGTGGAGCTCGGCGAGATCGTTACTCAAGTTTGCTATAAGCGCGCTGGGCGGGACTGCGTAGCGTCCGGGAGTGAGGAGCGCGTGCGACGGCGCGTCATAGGCTTCTGCTCCATGAGTGCGCACCGGTTCGATGCGGTGTCCGTGAGTGTCGACATGCACGAAGAAAAAACCGAGCTTGCCGGCATCGTTACGACCAAACTCGTCCCCTGGGCCAACACGGCAGAGTTCGCTGTACTCGGGTCGCACGAACGAGGTCGCGGGTAGTATATAGACAGGGATCTCGTTGTGCCGGTTGTAGAAGAAATGGTGGACGTGGCCGCAGAAGACCGCCTCGACCCGATGGATCTCAAGCAGCTTGAGCAGTGCACTGCGGCCGGGTTCGGCGATGTTGTCGTAGTGCTCCGCCTCGTCGATGGTGGTGAGGAAGGGCGGATAGTGTACAAAAACAAAAATACGCTCGCCACGCCGGTTCGCCTGCCCGAGAGTATCTTCGAGCCAGTGCCACTGGTCGGTCTCGAGTGAACTTCCGCTGTTTATGATGGGGGTGTCGATGAGTACGAAGCTGCAGCCGGCATGGGAAAACCTGCGCCAGGCGGCGCCCCAGTATTCGCTGAACACCGCATGCCTGTCGGCATCCGCAGCAGAGGCGACCTCCCACGCGTTCGGTTTATCTCCGACATCGTGGTTTCCAGGCACGACGTGAAGGGGAACCTTCAGATGGGCGTAGGTCTCGGATGCGACGGCGAGGGCGGCCCGGTGCGACGACAGCCCCGGCACCGGATGCGGTACGTCTCCTCCATGGACCACGAACACGGCGCTGGAGCGGTTGATGGTCTCGACCACAAATCTGTTCCGGGCATTGTGACGGGCATCCGAGGCGTAGGCGCTCTGCTCGGTGGCGCCGGGGAGCTGGAAGTGAGAGTCGGTAATTACCGC
>JAAELU010000035.1 GCA_024226255.1 bacterium
AACTTGCCGAAATGGCCATCGACTTCTACCCAACCGCCCGGGAATTGCCCCGGGAGCTGGTGGCCGACTGCGAGACCAGGAGCGCGCCCTCTCGACCTAAACCACCGCAACACCTTCTCACTCGCAGCGCAGATTGACGTTGACTCCCCTCACCCCCTTCGCTTTGCTCGGGTGCCTCTCCCGCGGGGAGAGGCAGATCCAAGCCCGATGAAGTTGCCGACCGAAGAGCTCACCTGTTTCCACCTCGACCTGTACGCCAAGGCCCACGCCGAGGTGTCCGGGCCCGAAGGTGCGCAGACGGTGGCGCGGGTCATCGACGGCCTTGAGATCGTCGACATCGAACCCGAAGGCCTCGAGAACGGTCTCAAGTGCTACATCGAAGCGATGCTCCAGTACGCGATCATGCCGCGGCTGCGCATCTTGCTGCCGGTGTTCGTGTTCGATCTGCCGCTCGGGCTCGGCTGGGCGACGGTGAAACCCGCCACCAGGTTACCCAACAACCCGGCGATCGAAGAAGACCAACGCAAGGTCTTCGTAGACATGGAGGTGGCGCCCTAATGGCAGATATCACAGTTGCCGCATCGGAAGATGCGTTTCAGGAATTCTTCAACCACGTCAGAGACAACTTCTCGTTCGCCCGATCCGGCTCGGAGTCGGTGGGCCCGTTCGCCGCCGGCTACGACATCGACATCCGCCTCAAAGACGGAGCCGTCCTTGTCATACCTGCCATCTACGGTCGAGCCATGAGTATCGACACAACCATTCTCATTGCGGGAGAACCCGTCCTGGTCCTTGCCGAAGGTCTCAAGTCGCTCGAGTTCAACGTTGTTGACGGCGAGCATGTCCGCTTGATGCCGAGAGTGCGCCCGGAGGGAGATGCAGCCTGGCGCAGGGCGGTGGAGTACCACACCGGACAACCCTTCACGCCAACCGGATCGGCTGAGGTTCAGCGCCGCCAAAGTGACGCGTTTCTCCTCGTGCTCAAGGAACTCGTGGCGACTCTGCAGCCTTCGGGAGGCCAGAGGTGACGATTTCGCCATTCCATTCTGTGCGACTCTAGTGTATCGTTATCGCCATAACACCTGATATCGGCACAATGGAGTCGCATGAAGAGTACGGAAGCATACAGCATCCTCACCGCTGCGGGGCACATGCAGCCGGTCTCCGTGGATGTCGTTGCGCGCCTGCTCGGCCTGTCGAATGCGGAGGCATCTGACGTGCTCGGCAGGATGGTGAAGATGCAGCTCGCCACCCGGGTGCGCCGCGGCCTCTACCTCCTGAAACCCGCCACGGAAATCGGCACGCCGACGCTTGGAGTTGATGCCTACCGCGCCGCAATCGCCATCACCGACCCAAGTCCCGCCTACATAGGCTTCTACACGGCACTTCACCATCACGCCCTCGTCGTTCGGCCCGCAACCACCGTGTACGTCGCATCCGCCGTTCGGCGAAGATCGCGCACGATCGGCGGTGTGCCCGTTCGATTCGTCACCGTTCGGCCGGACCGGCTGTTCGGGACGACCCTCGAGGACGGCGTCCCCTGGTCGGACCTGGAGCGGACGCTGGTAGATGCCGTGAATCGGCCCCAGTACTGCGGCGAGATGGACACGGTGATCGGAGCCTTCCATCGCAGCGCCGACGTACTCCGAGTGGACAAACTCACAAGCTATCTCCGGCGCCTCAATGTGTCGTCGGTAACCCGGCGCACTCAATACATCATGTCTCGGCTCGGCTTGACACAGGACGGCGCCGGGCCGTCACCAGCAAAGAAGCACCGTCGCTATTCGCCACTCGACCCCGCCCGCCCGAACGAAGGGCAGCCGGTGCCTAAATACGAACTCATTGACAACGTGGCAGCAAGCGTGTGGCATGGTCCCTGAGCCTCTCCTGAAACGACGTGCCGCCGAACTGGGGTTGGGCCTGGCAGCAATCGTGCGTGAACAGGCAGTACTGGCCTCGCTACAGACCCTCCGAAGCCTCGACAACCCGTGGGTCCTACGTGGAGGAACAGCACTCGGCTACG
>JAAELU010000036.1 GCA_024226255.1 bacterium
GACGAAGGTGACTGGCTGGTCATGCAGGGCGACGTCCAACATCACCTGGTCGAAGGCGCGCTGCAGGAAGCTCGAGTAGATGCACACGACTGGGCGTAGGCCGCCCATGGCGAGACCCGAGGCGAACGTAACCGCGTGCTGCTCACTGATCCCGACGTCGAAGACCCGCTCGGGATGCTTGGCGGCCATTGCACCGAGGCCAGTCGAAGATTCCATGGCGGCCGTAACGGCCACCAACTCCGGACGGTTGTCAGCGGCGACGGCCAAAGCCGCTTCGAACACATGGGTGTACTGCAGCTGGCGGAGGGTGGGCTCGCCAGTGCTGATATCGAATCCGCCGACGCCGTGCAACTTGTCGCGCTCATCGGCGATGGCCGGCTCATAGCCACGGCCCTTCTCGGTGACGACATGAATGACGACGGGCTCTTTGATCTCCTTGGCGCGAGCAAAAGTCTCTTCGAGAAGCTTGGTGTCGTGGCCGTCGACGGGGCCGGCGTACTTGAGTTCGAGGACGTCGAAGAACGTAGACGGAGACACGACCTGCTTTACCGCTTCCTTGATGCGCCGGGCAGTCTCATCGGCTTGCTCCCCGACGAGGGGCAGGTGACTCAAGAGGGAACCGAGCTTCTTCTTGGTTGACTCGTAATGAGGGTCCAGACGCAGCCGTGACAGGTGTTTGGCGAGGCCCCCAACCGTTGGTGCGTACGAACGACCGTTGTCATTGAGGACGACTATCAGCCGTTCGGGGCTGACCTGGGCGATGTGATTGAGCGCTTCGTAGGCCATTCCTCCAGTGAGGGCGCCATCGCCGATCACCGCAATTGTGTGGCCCTCGGTCTTGCCTAGCGCTAGTCCCAGGCCGTAACTGAGGGATGTCGAGGCGTGGCTGTTTTCGACAAGGTCGTGCTCGCTCTCTTGACGACTCGGATAACCCGACAATCCGCCGTCCCGACGCAGCTCGGAGAACCTGTCGGCGCGCCCGGTGAGAATCTTGTGGACGTAGCTCTGATGCCCGACGTCCCACACGAACGAGTCATGGGGGCTGTCAAAACTCCGGTGCATCGCGAGAGTCAATTCAACGACACCAAGATTGGGCGACAGATGCCCGCCGGTTTCGGAGAGGATCGCGACGAGGTAGCTGCGAATCGCTGTTGCGAGCTCCTCGAGTTCAGCGCTGCCGAGGTTCACCAAGTCGCCGGGCAGCTCGAGACCGTCCAACAGTGCAGCCAGCGTTTGATCAGCGACGGACACTCTGGGGTCCTTGGAATCCAAGATGTCGTGGCCCTCTAACTCTCTACGCAGCCATGGGTTGCGGCGGCCCTAGTCCTCAACGTGCGGAACCAACCGCAGGGAGGGTGATTTATGCCTGATGGCGTGCTCATGCCGACTAGACATTACACGCCTGAAAAAGATGAACTTTGTCGTGAGGCGTGAGGGTGAGGCATCGCGACCTCGAACCAACATCACTGTTGGCGGCAGACGATCAAGGGCCTACCGGGGTTGCTTGATCAACCATGCCAGGAACGACTCCACACTCTCAGCATCAAAGCTTTCGGCGACCGTATCTCGATACTGGTTCAGCCCTGCCTTGAGGTCATCAAGCGACCATGGGCCCCGGGCAACAGCGCTGCGCCGCACTAGGGCCGCCGCCTCTTCAACGGTGAAACGGCCCGCAGTGACCTCCCGGCCGACCACCACGCCGCTCAGCTGGTTGCCGTTCGCTTCGAGCGCCTTGAGCTCGAGCAAGTCGTCGGTATTGCGCACGCCACCGGCGGCGATAACCGGCTCGTCGACGATCGACAGCGTTCTGCGCAACGCCTCGAAGTTCGGTGGTTCCTCAAGTGCGTCCCGGCCTACCTCGGCAACCATGAACCCGGCAGCCCCGGCGGACGAAAGCTCGATGAGCACCTCTTCCAGGTAGCGGCCGCTGTTGGTGGTCCAGCCTCGGATCGCCAGTTCCTCGTCCGGTCGTACGTCCAGGCTGACGATCATCCGACCGGGGTGGTCACGACACAGATCCCAGAACAACACCTGGTCGACTATGGCCACCGTCCCCATGACGACGCGGTCGGCGCCATCTTCGAGGAGCTTCTCAACCTCATGGGAGGAGCGAACTCCCCCACCAACCTGGACCGGGCTGTCGACAGATTCGATCAAGTCACGAATGAGGTCACGGTTGCGATGGTCGCCCTTGGTGGCGGCATCGAGGTCGACGATGTGCAGGCGATCAGCACCCTTGGCGATCCAGCCCTGGGCCCGCGCCACGGGGTCGGCGTCCAGAAAGATCGCGTCGGCGATGTCGCCGCGGGGCAAGCGGACTGCCTTACCCTCGAGAATATGAACTCGTGCGTAAAGATGCATACCTAAATAGGCTACACGTCTCGATGGGGGCGCGATCCGGTGGACCGGTTTTTTGGTCGCGAATGGCCCCGATCCACCTCATCAAGATGCACCTAGAGTTCGACCTATGAAAGTCGCCATCCTCATGGGGTCTGAGAAGGACTCCGCCATCATGCAACCGGCCGCCGAAGTCCTCGACGAATTTGGGGTCGACAACGAGGTCCACGTCATGTCGGCTCACCGCACCCCCCAACGGGTAGCCGAGTTCGCCGCCAATGCGCGCGACCGCGGTTTCGGGGTCATCATTTGCGGGGCCGGCAAAGCGGCCCACCTCGCGGGAGCCGTGGCCGCACACTCGGATCTACCTGTCATTGGAATCCCAATCGCGGCCGGCAAGCTGGGTGGCCTCGATGCCCTGCTGGCCACAGTCCAAATGCCAACCGGCATTCCGGTAGCCACTGTTGCTGTCGACTCGGCAGCCAACGCCGCATATCTGGCCGCATCGATTCTCTCGCTCGGTGACACCGCCCTGGCTGAGCGCCTCAGCACCTACCGAACAGGTCTGCAGCAGTGATCGAGCGTTACTCACTCCCCGAGATGACGGCAGTCTGGAGTGAGACCAACAAGCTGCGAATCTGGAAGGAGGTCGAGACTCTCGTTGTGGAGGCGTGGGCCGACCACGGCGTCGCTCCGGCGACTGCGGCCGCCGCGGTTCGTGCCGCCCCCGAAGTGGATATCACGGCTTGGAAGGAACGAGAGGCCGTTACCAGCCACGATCTGGCGGCATTTGTGGACGTTCTGGCGGGGACCGTTACCGAGGGCGGCGAATGGGTCCACTTCGGGCTGACATCCTCAGACGTGGTCGATACCGCCCAAGGCGTGATGATGCGCGAGGCCGCCGACCTGTTGCTGACCCGCACCGCTGAGTTATTCGACGTCGTCAAGGCCAAAGCTCTCGAGCACAGGGCGACTGTGATGATCGGCCGCACCCACGGCATCTGGGCGGAGCCAACGACGTTCGGGCTGAAACTGGCCACGTGGGCGTTCGAAGTGGCCCGTGACCACGCACGGCTACAGAGAGCTCGGGATGCAATCTCTGTCGGCAAGATTTCGGGCGCGGTCGGCACCTACGCCCACCTCCCGCCAAGCGTGGAGGCCTACGTGTGCGGGCGCCTCGGCATCGAGGTCGAGTCTGCCTCGTCACAAATCACCCACCGGGACCGGCACGCCGAGTTTCTCTCAACGATGGCCCTGATCGGCGCCTCGCTCGAACGATTCGCCACCGAGATCCGCCACCTGCAGCGCAGCGAGGTCGGTGAGGCACTCGAGGCTTTCGGCAAAGGGCAGAAGGGCTCGTCTGCAATGCCGCACAAGCGAAATCCGATCGCCTCCGAGAACACCACAGGCATGGCCCGGTTGTTGCGCGGGTATGCCGTGGCGGGCCTGGAGAACGTGGCGCTGTGGCACGAACGTGATATCTCCCACAGCTCGGTCGAACGGGTCGTGCTACCCGACGCGTGTTTGGTGCTCGACTTCGCCCTGGTGCGCATGACAAAGCTCATTGCCAACCTCGAGGTCAACACCGTCCGGATGATGCAGAATCTCGACGCGACCAACGGCCTTGTCTTCTCGCAGGCGGTGCTACTTGCACTCATCGAGGTCGGGCACTCGCGAGACGAGGCATACCGGATCGTGCAGCGCAATGCCATGCTGGCCTGGGACGATGGTCACCAACTGCATGAGCTGCTGGAAAAGGACCCCGAGGTCGACCTCGACGAGGAAGCCCTCGCCGAGTGTTTCTCCCCGTCCCGATTCCTACGCAACTCCGACATCGTCTTCACGCGACTGGAAGAGACAGAGCTCTAGCGCCGGCTGGAGGACACCGGGAACGCCTGCGGCGGTCCCGGTGTGTCTCTCCCCCCGTGACACGCCGCTTTGGGCGGGTCACACCCGGGGGGAGCACCCGAGGAACGAGGGGGAGGGGGGAAACAAAGGCAGTCCCCAAAGCGAACGTCGCGTCGCGGTACCAAGAGCACGATCTCCGAGTACTCGCGGCGGTCATGTGTCCGCCGGCC
>JAAELU010000037.1 GCA_024226255.1 bacterium
AGTGGTTACGACGCTGATCGTCGGCACGCTGGCCGGCTACGCCGCGGCAAGGCTCAACTTCTTCGGCAAACGTGCGGTCAGCGTCGGGATCTTGGTCGTGTACTTGTTCCCTGCTCTCATCGTCGCCATCCCGCTGTTCGTCCTCTTCAGCCAGCTGGGGCTCCGCGGAACGCTTTGGGCGTTGATGATCGTCTACCTCACACAGGCATTGCCGATCACGATGTACATGCTTCGCAACTACTTCGAGACCGTGCCAGTCGACATCGAGGAAGCAGCGATGATCGACGGCCTTTCGCGCCTCGGCGTGCTGCGCCGCGTCACCATTCCGTTGTCGGCCCCGGCCATCGCCGCAACCGGGCTGTACATCTTCATGATCGCGTGGAACGAATTCCTGTTTGCCATGCTATTCGTGCAGTCGGAACCGAACCTGTGGACGATCTCGCTCGGGGTCCAGCAGCTCGACAGCACCGAAGTGCCCCGAACCGTGCTGATGGCTGGATCGGTTGTCATCAGTTTGCCGGTGATACTGCTGTTCTTCCTTGCCGAGCGGTTCATGACCGAGGGACTCACGGTCGGGTCCGTCAAGGGCTGAGATGAACGTCGGCGTCTTCGCCACGAGGTTGGCCGGAACTGACGGAGTCAGCCTCGAGGCGGCCAAGATCATTCATGTCCTCGAGTACCGCGGTCATCGGGTGCTCAACTGCGCTGGTGAGCTCGACGATGGCATGGCGGGGACGGTCATCGAGGGCATGCACTTCACCGACCCGACAGCACTCGATCATGTCGAGCGGGCGTTCAAGGGCGACACCGCCGATCCGACCCTGCTGTCGGAGATCGAATCCCACGCCATCGATCTCGAAAGGCCGATAGGGCAGTTCATTGACGACAATGCCATCGACTTTGCCATCGTCCAGAACGCATTTGCCATTCCGATGCACCTGTCACTGGCGAAGGCACTGTACAGGGCACTCACCGACCGGGCTGTTCCGACGCTGGCCCACAACCACGATTTCCACTGGGAACGACAACGCTTCTCGCCCTGTGGTATCCCCGACTTCATCAATGATTACTTCCCGCCGGTCGCCAACAACATCGAGCACGCTGTCATCAACTCGCTGGCCCAACGAGAGCTTGCTGCGAGGAAAGGGGTCGCCGCCACCATTGTTCCCAACGTGTTCGACTTTGCAACGCCTCCCCCCGCCATCGACGACTACAACGCCGACTTCCGCCACGCCATCGGCCTATCTCCGAGTGATCTCCTCATCATGCAGCCGACTCGGGTCGTCCCCCGCAAGAGGATCGAGCTGGCCGTCGAGCTTGTGGCTCGCCTAGACGACTCGCGGGCCAAGCTGGTCATCACCCATGACACCGGTGACGAGGGAGACCGCTACCTGGACGATCTTCGACATCTGGCTGACGACCTGGGAGTACCTCTGCTGAACGTCGCCGACCGCATCGGTGGTCGTCGCCGCCACACGATCGACGGGGCCAAGCGTTACTCATTGTGGGATGTGTACCCCCACGCCGACTTCGTTACCTATCCAAGCGTGATCGAGGGTTTCGGAAATGCGCTGATCGAGACCGTGTATTTCCGGCTTCCCGCCCTCGTCAACCGCTATCCGGTGTACGAGGCGGACATCAAGCCGCTTGGGTTCCGATTCGTCGAGTGCGACGACGAGATCACCGATGGTGTTGTAGCCAGGGTGAAGTCGCTACTGGCTTCATCTGTCGCCCGACGGGAGATGACCGAGCACAACTATCGGCTTGGCGCCGAGCACTTCAGCTATGAGGTCCTCGACCGGACCATCTCACGCCTATTGCCCCAGTGAGTCTTCGGTGGGCGCAGCCGAGAAGCAGGGGTCGGCCGGCGGTGGTGGGATCGTTTCGATCGGCGCGCTCGTGAGCTCGGCGATTGCCGGATCGGGCCGGGCTGGGTCTTCACCAGGAGATGTGATTGCAGCTGGAGCGCGACGATATTGGTCGAGAGTTTCATTGCTAGAATCGTCCCGCCCCCGTAGCTCAGCTGGACAGAGCAAGTCACTTCTAATGACTAGGCCGCAGGTTCGAATCCTGTCGGGGGCGCCAACCGTGACCAGGGGAAACGTCCACTCGGGCGAACATCTGTTCCGCTGTTGGTGGCCACGAATCCGCCATTTGTCCGCCATTTTCGAAAATGAGTCGTGTCGGAGGGCTTGAGATCGGCCCCGTAGGGCGTGGCCTCGTCAACTACGAAGCGCACTCCGGAACTGACAGCAGGAAACGAATCGCCACCCAGCAACCCTACCGGCCTTCACGTCCTCTAGAAGGCCGCGCATCACAGGCGGGGGTCCTCGCAACCCGAGTGCAGCCGCGCCGACTGGTGCCGACGAAGGGGCATTCGAGTGATACCGA
>JAAELU010000038.1 GCA_024226255.1 bacterium
AGGGAGGAGCGGCGAAGCTCTCGCTGGCTGCAGTGACTCCCGAGGCGAAGGCGGACGAACCGAACGACCGCGCCGACATCCTCTTCGACGACTTCGAGGGTGGGATGGACAAATGGACTGCCGAGGGCGAGGCGTTCGTGGGCAATCCGAAACCCAATCACCACGACCAACGCCTGCAGGGGTACCGGGGCAAAGGATTGGCCGATTCGTTCCGGAATGGTGGGAAGGCCGGCTACACGACGTCGGAGGCGAGTGATGCCCACACCGGCAAGCTCGTGTCGAAGCCGTTCACCATCGAGCGCCGGGCGATCAAGCTGCTGGTCGGCGGTGGCCGCCACAAGGGGAAGACCTGCGTGAACCTGGTGGTCGGGGGAAAGGTGGTCCAGTCGGTCACAGGGAGTAACAGCGAGACCCTCGAGCCGCGGGTGTTCGAGACCTCAAAGCTCGAGGGCAAGGAAGCGCACCTCGAGATCGTGGACAGCCACACGGAGGGATGGGGGCACGTGCTCGTCGATCACATTGTTTTCTCTGATGACCTGGACGTCGAGCCAAGGCCGCTCGACCAGTTGCCGGACTACGGAACGATGGCTCTGCTGGCCGCCGGGGACGGAAGGCCATTTCGCAGCGCTGGGATCAAAGGATCGCTTCCGGAGGCGGCGTTTGACCTGGGCGGTCCTTCATCCGTCGAACGTGACAGCTCTCGCGGCAAACTCATCGGCTCAGTTGGTAGGTCACTTTCCCTGGAGCCCGGCAAATCGGCGACGGTGACGTTCGTGCTGGCGTGGCATTTCAACAACAGCCAGGTCGATACGAGGTCGGGCGGAAGTGAGGGACGGTATTACGCAACGCGCTTCCCATCGGCGGGGGCCGTCG
>JAAELU010000039.1 GCA_024226255.1 bacterium
CGGGAAATAGTGCATCGGACGTGGGTGGAGTTTCTTGGTTGATTTCATGAGTCGTGCGAGGAGTGAGGAGTTCGTCGGTTGCGTGCTTGTTCTACACTGGGGTTCTCCCCAATGCACATCTCTAGGATTTGTGGATTTGTCCCAAGCTTGGTCGGGGGACGGACCGGGACAGCGGCGACGCTGAAGAGTCCGGGATTGTCCATCGTCCATTGACGGCCGGACCGACCCGGTGATTTCGGGTGCAAACCCGACTTACTCGGCGATTTGGAAGCGCACTCTCACAAAAAGGTCAGGGGCGGGCTGGGCGGCTAGCGGCACCTCAAACCGCATCAGCATCCCGCCGGTCCCGAGATGCTGGGACATCTGTTCGGTGAAGACGGACGCGCCATCCACCCAGTTGGACAAGTCATGAGAGACCTGCAGATCAGCGACGACATCATCGGCACCGATATTGCGGATGAATTCAAATCTCACATGATTGTCGACGATGCTGATGACAGGCGCCCCGCCATCCGCCAACCCATGGTCGATGAGATCGGGCACCCCATTGCCATCGAGGTCGGCGTTCGGATCACCGGAGAAGGCCACCGAGTCGGAACTCCCCGGCCTGCCACCGAAGAGCGCGCTGGCCCGCCAGTTCGCCGGATCACCGGGATCGGGATCCGCCAGCGGGGCGACCAGGACGAGGCTTGGTCCGGCGCCGTCCGGGAGCACCGGCCATGGAGACACGTCATTGTAGGTGAACTGCTGGACGAGCCCGCCGAGGGAATCCCGGAGGGTGATCTCCTCACCGTCGTTGCCGAGCTTCGTTGCGCTGCCGTCGTATTCGCCAATGGCGAGGCGCATGCCGGCGGTGTCGTATTTCGCGGCAAACGCACTCTGGCTCCGCAGCACCACAATCCGCTCGCCGGCACC
>JAAELU010000040.1 GCA_024226255.1 bacterium
ATGAGCGGCGCGGATCGCTACATCGATACCAACGGGATCCGCCTGCACTACGTGGAACACCAGGGGAGTGGGCCGACATTCATCATCACCCCGGGGCTGACGGCCAACGCTCGGTTCTTCGATGCTCTGGTCGATGCCGGGCTGGCCCCGCGGCTCAACGTCCTCGCCGTCGACCTGCGCGGCCGGGGCGATTCTGACAAGCCGGACGAGGGCTACTCCATGGCAGATCACGCGGCCGACATGCTCGGCATGATGGATCAGCTCGGAATCGAGCGAGCCAACTTCGGGGGGCACTCGTTCGGAGGCTTGCTCACGTACTACCTGGCAGCGCACCATCCAGAACGGATCCAGCGGTGTGTCGTGATCGACGCGCCCGCTGAGGTGGACGAAACGATCGTCGAGCAAATCCAGCCTTCTCTTGACCGTCTGGAGAACACCTACCCGTCGTGGGAGGCCTATCTCGAACTCGTCCAGTCGATGCCGTACTACACCGACGGCTGGTGGGATCCTCATCTGGAGGGGTTCTACAAGTCGGATGTTGAGGAGGCCCCTGCCGGGGGAATCCGCTCACGGTGCCGGCCCGCTCACATCCAACAGGCAGTTGCGGGCACGCTCGAACACGATTGGCTGTCGTTGGCAGCAACCATGCAACAGCCAACCCTGTTGCTACGAGCCCCTGGCCCCTTCGGTCCGGCTGGCTACCCTCCGATCCTTCCAATGGACAAAGCCGAGCGCACAGTTGGCGCCATGCCGAATGGCCGGATGATGGACCTCCACGGCAACCACATCACATCCTTGTTTGGCGATTCAGCAAGGCTCGCAGCCGATGCGATCGTTGAGTTCATTCTGGAAGGAGCCCAATGACACCACGTGTCGGTTTGCTCGACATCGGCGTGTTCATGCCCGAGAGGTGGATGTCCGCCGCCGAGATTTCTCAGGCGTCGGAGATACCCGAGGAGGTGCTGATCGAACGATTCGGCCTCGACGGCAAGCACATCGCAGGACCAGATGACCATGTTTCGACGATGGCGGCCGCCGCCTCGATACAGGCCCTGGAGCGGGCCGGCGTCACCGCTGACGAGGTCGATGTTGTCATGTACTTCGGCTCGATGGGCAAGGACTACTACATCTGGTCGGCGGCGCCGAAGATCCAGGACTTGATCGGCGCCCGCAATGCTTGGTCGCTGGAGATGTCATATGTTTCCTGCGGGGCTCCGGTGGCCATCAAGGTCGCCACCGACCTGCTGCGGGCAGACCCTGATATTTCAACGATGGTCATCGCCGGGGCCTGTCGTGAATCACACTTCCTTGACTACACAAATCAGCGTTCACGCTTTATGTTCAACTTCGGCGATGGCGGCGCCGCCGCCGTATTGCGCCGCGGAGATGAGGGGCACGAGATTCTGGCTTCGAAGATCATCACCGACGGTCAGTTCGCCGATGACGTCGCGATATACGCCGGAGGCAGCCGGACTCCGACGACGCACGAAACGGTTGACGCGGGGATGCACTTCTTTGACGTTGGGGATCCGCAGTCGATGAAGGAGCGCCTGGATCCGGTGTCGGGAGTCAATTTTGTGAAGATCGCATTGGACACTTGTGCGGCTGCCGGTGTCGAAATTGCAGACATCAAACTGCTCGCCCCGATCCACTTCAAACGGAGCTTCTTCGATTGGATCATTGCTGAACTGGGGATTCCCGAGGAACGGACGGCCTACTTGCGGCGCCACGGCCATATGTCCGGTATCGACCCCTTGGTCGGAATCGACATGCGGCGCGATGACCTCAGTCCCGGGGATCTGGTGCTGTGTCTATCAGCCGGCACCGGGTACACCTGGGCGGCGAGCGTGCTGCGGTGGTAGATGTGACGACTCCGCGACCCGTCCCCTCGTACGACTGGACTGCCTATCACGCCGACCTGGCGCCCGACCGCATCGCCCTCATCGACGACGGCCGGGGAGTGACGCTCACCTACCGAGACCTCGAGGATCAGGTTCGCCGATTGGCAGCGTGGTTGGTTGCCCACGGCGTGAGCCGCGGAGACCGGGTGGCCTTCCTCGCCGGCAACACCACCGACATCTTCGAGGCCTTGTTTGCGTGCGCCAAGGTGGGTGCCATCCTCGTGCCGCTCAATTGGAGGCTGGCTCCGCCGGAGCTGGCGTTCATCGTCGATGACTCGGCACCGCAGGTGCTGATCTACGAGGGTGAGTACGAGGCGACGGTAACGACGCTGAATGTGGCGCACGCCCTTCGTCTCGGCGAGGACTACGAAGCAGCCAAGGCCGCTTCCGATCCGGCCACCGCTCCAACTGTCTCGGCCACGCACGATGATCCCTGGGCAATTCTTTATACCTCGGGAACTACGGGGCATCCCAAAGGTGCCATCGAGACTCATGGCATGTTCTTCTGGAACGCCATCAACATCGGCTCCGCGGTCGGCCTGACGTCCGACTCAGTCAACCTCAACGTATTGCCCACGTTCCACACCGGTGGGCTCAACCTCTACACCACGCCTTGCATTCGGTTGGGGGCCAAGTCGATAAACCTGCGCGAGTTCGACCCAGCCCGCGTCCTCCATTGGCTCACATCGGGCGAGATAACCCACTTCTTTGCGGTCCCGGCGATCTATCAATTCCTGGCTGAGGCGCCCGGCTGGGCCGAGGCCAACCTCACGCACGTTCGATCATGGGCATGTGGCGGATCGGCAATGCCGGTGGCACTGCTCGAGAGGTACGCCGCACGCGGCATCCACATTCGTCAGGGGATGGGTCTCACCGAGACGAGTCCGACACTCTTTTTGACCGACGAGGCTCATGCGATGAGCAAGGCCGGATCGGTGGGTAAGCCCGTCCTCCACACCCAGATTCGTGTTGTCGATGAAGCCGGTCGGGACGTTGCGCCCGGCGAGATCGGCGAATTGTGGGCCAAGGGCCCCAACGTCACGCCTGGATACTGGCAGCGCCCCGAGGCCAACGAGTCGTCGTTCACCGACGGCTGGTTGCACACCGGTGATGCGGCTCGGGTCGACGACGAAGGCTACGTGTACATCGTTGACCGGTGGAAGGATATGTTCATCTCCGGCGGTGAGAACGTGTATCCGGCCGAGGTGGAGCAGCTGCTGTTCCGCCATCCCAACGTGCTCGACGTAGCTGTGATCGGTATTCCTGACGAGCGGTGGGGTGAAGTCGGCCTAGCGATTGTGGTGCCTCGCGACGTCGCCGCTTTCGACGGACCAGACGTGATTGAGTTCTGTCGGGACAAGCTCGCCCGCTTCAAGATCCCCAAGCAGGTGCGCACCATCGACGAGCTGCCCCGCAACGCCGCCGGCAAAGTGCTGAAGCGAGAACTCCAGGAGTGGGCGCGCGGCCAGATGTGAGACGGCGCGTGAGGTGGCCGTGACGTCCTGCGGCGTTTCTCCCCACATCGCACACTCGGCGGTGGGGTGCTACGTCTGCTCCGCGAGGCATGTCGCGCACGTTCCGGTCACTGACAGCTCTACCCCGTCGGCGCGGAAACCGTGACCATCACTGAGATGAGATCGGATCTCTTCGACGAGTTGGCCTCCGTGGTGCTCCACTGAGCCGCACGTCGAGCAGATCAGATGGAACTCGTCGTCGGGGTGCGCCACCTCCCAGCGGGCCGGGCCGTCGGTTCCCAACTGTGACTCGCGCGCCAACCCCACTTCAGCGAACAGCGCGAGTGATCGGTACACCGATGCAAGATTGACGCTCGGGTTTTCTCGACGCACCCGCTCGGCCACCTGCTCGGCCGTCAAGTGACCGTGAATCCCATCGAGCACATCCCAGACGATGCGGCGTGGGGTAGTGAGCCGATGGCCTCTTTCATGGAGGTATCGACCAAGGTCGATTGGGTCATGCATGGCACCATCGTATCGGGTGTGGGGAAGGGGTCCCCCCCCTAATTGCGAATGATTCGCAATTAGGATAGGTTGCCGGGTAGTCAATGGGCAATGGGCAATGCACGCACCTGACGGATTTCTAAACGCAGGTACCGCCATAGCGACCGGTGTGGTCAGTGTCGGAACGGTCGGCGCCGCGTTGCGTCAAACGTCGAACCACCTCAAGGACCGTCAGGTTCCGCTCGCTGGAATCACGGCGGCCTTCATCTTCGCGGCCCAGATGTTCAACTTCCCTGTGGCAGCCGGTACGACGGGCCATCTACTTGGTGCCGCAATGGCGGCCATTCTTCTCGGTCCCACGGTGGGCGCACTGGTGGTGACGATCGTGATCGTCGTCCAAGCACTCGCCTTTGCCGACGGCGGGCTTACGGCCCTCGGTTATAACGTGCTCAACATGGCCATCATCCCGGCCTTTGGCGGGTACGCGGTCTTCCGGCTCGTGCGCAGGGTCTTGCCGCGAAGTGCCAGCGGTGTCATCGGTGCCGCCGGTATCGCGTCGTTGGTTTCGGTGGTGTTCGCCGCAATGGCGTTTTCAATCGAATGGCTGTTCGGGGCGACAGTGCCGGTTCCGTTCGACACCGTATTCGGAGCGATGGTGGGGACTCACTCACTGATTGGTATCGGTGAAGCGGTCATTGCCGCTCTCGTGGTCGGTTCGGTATTGGCGGCCCGCCCCGATTTGGTGCACGGTGCGCAAGATCTCGATCGCTCGGAGCTGGCGAATCGCGAGCCGATCAAGGTGCGGGTCGTGGCGATTGCAGGCGTGCTCGTGGCACTATTCCTTGCAACGGTGGTGAGCCAGTTTGCCGCCGGCGGCCCCGATGGGCTCGAGAAGGTAGCTTCCGACACCGGGATCATCGAGAGTGAACAAGATCACGCACTGAGCAACAGCCTCTTTGCGCAATACGCCACCGAAGGCGTCGACAACGAGT
Source organism: bacterium (assembly GCA_024226255.1). Lineage (GTDB taxonomy): Bacteria > Actinomycetota > Acidimicrobiia > Spongiisociales > UBA5794 > JAHEJX01. Next base: position 4,852 of record JAAELU010000040.1, read on the forward strand.
CGCTGAGCCTGGCGCTGGCGGGAGTCGCCGGTACGTTGATCACTCTCGCAGTGGGCTTTGGTGCCTTCTACGCGGTCAGGGACCGTAGTGGGCAGCCCAACCAGGATGCGGCAAGGAGCTAACTGATGGGCGTTGGTCATGCTCATGCTCTCTACATTCATGAGCACACCCCAATTCATCGGATGGCGCCTGAGGCCAAGCTGGTGGCGGCTTTTGCATTCGTAGCGGCCGTTGCTCTCACCCCTCGTGAGGCGGTGTGGGCGTTCGCCATCTACGCCGTGACCATCGCTGTATTGATCCGCACCGCGCGGGTGCCCGCCCGCTTTGTCGCCGTTCGTCTGACGACTATTGCTCCATTCATCGTGTTTGCGCTGTTCATCCCTTTCATCGCGTCCGGTGAGCAGGTCGAACTTTTGGGCGTCTCTGTCTCACGGGACGGCCTATGGGGCACTTGGAATGTTGTGGCCAAGGCAACCATTGGGGCCACTGTGAGCATCGTGCTTGCCGCTACCACGGAGATCCCTGAGATTCTGCGCGGCATGAGCGTGCTGCGGGTCCCCGCTCCGTTGACGGCGATTGCCTTGTTCATGGTCCGCTACATGGAACTCGTCGCTCAGGAGCTTGGGCGGATGCGCACCGCAATGATCGCGAGAGGTTATGACCCGCGGTGGCTCTGGCAGGCCAAGCCGATTGCGGCGGCGGCCGGAGCGACCTTCGTGCGGTCTTACGAACGGGGGGAGCGAGTTCACGCCGCGATGTTGGCGAGGGGATACGCCGGCGCCATGCCGGAGCTGAACCACCGACGGGCCAACAGAAGTGAATGGCTGATGTCGGCTTCGCTCCCGGTTCTTGGGATCACCGTGGCTCTTGTCGCTCTGGTGGTGACATGACGAATCCGGCTATCGCCGCGCAGGGCGTGTGGTTCACCTACCCCGATGGCCGAGAAGTCCTTCAGGGTTTGGATCTGCGTGTAGAGGAAGGAGAACGGGTCGCATTGCTGGGTCCCAACGGTGCCGGCAAGACGACATTGGCGCTTCATCTCAACGGCATTCATGAGGCTGAATCTGGAGCGATTCACGTCGGCGAACTCGAACTCAATCCATCGAACCTCATGGAGATACGGCGGCGAGTCGGTCTCGTCTTCCAGGATCCGGACGATCAGCTCTTCATGCCAAACGTTGCCGAGGACGTTGCGTTCGGACCGGCCAATCTCGGCTTGTCCGGCGCCGAACTCGATGCGCGGGTTACCGAGGCTCTGGCTGCTGTCGAGGCGGGCAGCTTGGCTGACAGAGCGCCTCATCACCTCAGCGGCGGGGAGCGAAGGCGTGTCGCTATCGCCACGGTGTTGGCGATGCGGCCCGACGTGTTGGTTCTGGACGAACCCAGCTCCGGTCTCGACCCGGCGGGCCGCCGGGAGTTGGTAGCGACTTTGCAGGGTCTCAACATCACCCAGCTCGTAATCACGCACGACTTGCCGTTTGCTCTCGAGCTCTGCAAACGGGCGGTCATCATGGACGGTGGCCGAGTGGTCGCCGACGGCTCAGCGGCCGAGATTCTTGCCAACGATGAGCTGCTGCGAAATCATCGTCTCGAGATGCCCTTCGGGTTCAATCAGGCAGGTTCCTGACCGGCTCGAATGGTTGCTTGGTCGCGCTGCTGCGATGATCTCGCCGTGTCTTCTCCTGCGCCCAATCGGGAATCTCTGCAACGCCGTGCGCTCCGGCTCGAGTACGCCACGATCGTGTGGAACGTCGGCGAGGCGGGGCTTGCCATCGGTCTCGGTCTTGCCGCCGGATCGTTGGCCCTCGTTGGTTTCGGAGTCGACTCTGTGGTCGAAGTCTTTGCGTCCGTCGTAGTCGTCTGGCATTTGCGTTCTACTCATGCTGCGGACCATCCCGGTCGGACCCGTCGGGCGCTCCAGCTCACGGCAGGGGCCTTCCTTGCCCTCGCCATCGTGCTCACGATCGCGGGCATCAACGATCTTGTGAGCGGCCGCCAAGCCGGCGAGTCGCCGTGGGGAATCACCTACTTGGCGATCACGGTTGTGGTCATGTTCGGCCTGGCATTCCTCAAGCGGCGCACTGCCGGCGAGCTTGGCTCGGCGCCACTTGCGGCGGAGGCGGCGATGACCTTCCTCGACGGGTGGCTGGCCGCGGCAACTCTGCTTGGCCTCGCGTTGAATGCCGCCGTCGGGTGGTGGTGGGCTGATCCGGCAGCGGCATTGATTGTGGCGATGGCCGCCGCCAACGAGGCTCGAGAGAACTGGGAAGAGGCCGGCGAACTCGGCTAGGCAAACGTCTCGGGCGGTGAAGCGGCTACGCCGAACCATTGCGAGTAGAAGTCAGTCACAAACCCTCTGGCGTTGTCGGTCGCGGGGCGAGCGGCCTCCGCACACGATTGCAGAGACCCCTCGACTTCGTGCGCCCAGTCCAGGGCGTCCTTCTCGGACAGACCTCCGGTACGAAGCGATGCCAATTCGCTTCGGTGTGGTTCTGGGATCGGGAGTGTGATCTGACCGGTAGTTAGGAACTCAATGCCTTGCAGCCCCAGTCGGATCGCGTGGTAGGCGTACTTGGTGTCAAAGCCGTACGCATCCACAAGCTCGGGACGCGAGACTCGTCTGCCCGAGTTGTTCTGCCATCGTTGGAGCTGTTGGCCCATGTACCCGAGGTAGGCCGCGCCGGCCTTCCTCATGTCGACCAGTTGGCGCAGTCTGTCGACTTGGAAACGCTCGTCGAGCTTCAAGTATGAGTGTACGAACAGAGAATTGAGCAGCGTCGGGTTGCCTGCGGTTGCCAGTGCAGTGAATTTCCGCAAGCTGTATGCCTGAATATCAATGTCTCCCGGGCCCGATCGTTGGCCTTCCGGCTGGGTTCGAATCATCACGCTCTGGTCGTTCTGCGGACCGGTGATGAGTTCGGCCCACGTCTCGACGCGGACGACAGCGAGATCCAGGTCGTCTTGGTCGCTGACACCGACCCCGTGCATGGTGGAACCGGCTTCCGCCACCAGGACCACGTCGTCCCACCGGAAACCACGGGATTCGATGAGTTGCTTCACCTGATCGATCGCCTCGTGCATTTCACCATTCTGCCAGTCGCTGCCGAGCTCGTGCCCCTTGACTTCCTAACAGCCCACCAGTAGCAAGGGTGTCAAGGAGGTACATCTATGACTGCATCCACCGACGCTGATGCTCTAGTCGAACGCATTTCTGGATCCGTGCTTGGAGCGCTGGACGTGTACGCCGTCTATGTGGGCGATCGGCTGGGTTACTACGACATTCTGAGTGAGGAGGGTCCGTTGACGTCGGGCCAGCTCGCCACGCGAGCCAGCACCACGGAGCGCTACGCCCGCGAGTGGCTCGAGCAGCAAACCGTGACCGGCATCGTTCTTATGGCCGAAGACGCCGACGAGGCGGGCCATCGCAAGTTCGGTTTGCCGCCTGGCCATGCGGAGGCGCTGACCGACCGCTTGAGCCTCAACTACATCGCACCGTTTGCCCGGATGATCTCCGCGGCGGGGATGAAGCTCTCTGCCATCGTCGCTGCTCACCGTACGGGACACGGTGTTCCCTGGGATGACTTTGGCGATGACATGCGCGAGGCCCAGGGCGACATGAATCGTCCCTTTTTTGAGAACCTGCTGGCCGAGGAGTGGTTCGGCAGCGTTCCCGAGCTGCACGAACGTCTTGTCGCTGGCGGCCGCGTCGCCGACATTGGCTGCGGGCATGGCTGGTCGGCAATCGGTTTGGCCAAAGGTTATCCAAACGCCACGATTGATGGCTATGACCTCGACGGGCCTTCGGTTGAGTCGGCTCGACGCCATGCCGAGAACGCCGGGGTCGGCGAACGAGCAGTCTTTCACGCCATGGACGCGGGGGACCCGTCGGTCGTTGGCGACTACGACATTGTCACTGCTTTCGAGTGCATTCACGACATGGGTGATCCAGTTTCTGCACTCGCAACCATGCGACGACTGGCGGGCGACAGCGGCATCGTTGTTGTGATGGACGAGAAGGTGTCCGAGGCGTTTAGTCCGGATGGCGACGAGGTGGAGCAGCTCATGTACGGGTTCTCCAATTTCATCTGCCTGCCCGACGGGCTTTCCCACAAGGGGTCAGTCGGAACGGGAACAGTGATGCGGCCCGACACGTTGCGAGAGTATGCCCGTGAGGCCGGCTTTGCCGATTTGGAGGTGCTGCCCATCGACACCGAGCTGTGGCGCTTCTACAAGCTGGTTTGAAGGAGGGCATTGTGGACCTCAGAACCATCGAACGCGACGAGTTGAAGGCCAAGCTCGATCGGGGTGATGACTTCAAGTTGGTCCTGGCGTTGAACGAGTGGGCCTACCGGGCCGAGCACATTCCCGGCTCGTTGCACTTCCCTTCGATTGCAGCGGCTCTGGAGGCTCTCGACAAAAACGATGAGATTGTTGTGTATTGCTCCGACGCCGCATGTGTGGCCGGCAAATACGCCTACTTCGGACTGGTGGAACACGACTACCAGAACGTGCGACGCTAAGAGGGAGGGCTTTCCGACTGGGCGGAGGCCGGGTACCCCCTCGAGGGTTCCGCGGCCGGGTGACGTAACTCTTCCTCGGGCACAGCGGTCTCGGTAATCAACGATCGTGGACGGCGCTGCGCCAGGCCGACGAGTCCGAGACCGACGAGGATGAGGGGGAGGGCGATGAACGCCGGACCTGTGATGACTTCGTCGCCCAACGTGAGGCCCAGGACCACAGCGACGACGGGATTGACATAGGCGTAGCTCGTGGCGAGCGGGGCGCTGACCGTGTGGAGCAGATACACGTAGGCAGTGAATGCCACCAATGAACCCATGACAATGAGGTAGCCGAGTGCCAACCAGGCTCCGAGAGGTGGCATCTCTGTGATTCGTTCGCCACGCAGCGGGCCGAGGACCAGCAGGATGACTCCTCCCGCCAACAGCTGTCCGGCGGTTGCCATCCACACCGAAGGAAGGTCCAATCGGCGTCCCCAAACCGAGCCGAACGCCCAAAACATAGGGGCGATCAGTACCAAAGCCATGCCGCTGGCCGTCGTCTCGAAGTCACCCTCCTGAGCCAGTACGACCACGCCGGCGAAGCCGGCCACCAGGCCGGCCCATTCGAGGCGCTGGGGCCAGCGGCCGAAGAATCCGCTCCACAGCGCGGCCCACAGAGGCATTACCGCAATCGCGGTTGCCGCCACCCCCGAGCCAACTCCCAGATCTTCCGCGACCGTGACCAGGCCAACGCCGCCGACAAGCATGAGCAGTGCGATGCGCGCCAGGTTCCACCACTGTCTTCTGGTTGGCGGCGGTGTTCCCCGCGATCGCAGGAAGCCAAAGAGGAGTGATCCCGCAACGATGAACCGGATCCCGTTCATGATGAACGGGGTGAATCCCTCCAGGCCGAAGCGCAGGGCGAGATATGTGGAGCCCCACACGACGTAGACGGCGACGAGGGCGACACCGATACGAAAGCGGTGGCTCTGGGAGGTCACCTCCGGGGGACCCGGTTGCGAGTCGCCTCGGTGATGCGGTCGCGGAACTGAGCTTTGGCGAGGGCGATCAAGATCTCTGAATTCATTCGGGGTCTCCTCCAGGGACGTTGTAAGCAGTAAGGTCCTTGATGACCCTTACATACTAGTTTCCCTCCAGTAAGGTGTCAAGGAATCTTTGACTGTTACGAGCGACCGTGAACCGTTGGGAGACAACGGTTGTGGCCACCTCCGTCTCGGCACTCGCGGCCGTTGATCAGGCCTTGCGGGTTAGGCTCATCTGATGTCGGAAGCCGAGAGAGTCGAGTGGGAGACCCGTCACCGAGAACGTGGTGCCGGGTTGAGCGAGCCTGAGCCCTTCATACTCTCATCGGTCAGCCGGCTCGGCCCGCCGGGCACAGCATGTGACCTCGCAGGGGGGACCGGTCGCCACACACTATGGCTGGCGGCGCAGGGCTGGGCGACGACTCTTATCGACATTGCTCCTTCTGCACTCGAGGTTGCAGCTGCTTTGGCCAAAGAGAGCGGTTTGGCTATATCCACAGCGGAGCACGATCTCGACGCCGGCATGCCTTCCACCGGCCCCTTTGATCTGGCCGTCATCCACCACTATCTGAACCGGCGCCTTCTCTCTGAGGTGGAGTCGATTCTGGCCCCAGGGGGTCATTTGGTGATGGCGCACCCCACGCTCATCAACCTCGAGCGGCACGATCGGCCCAGCCGCCGGTATCTGCTTGAACCGGGGGAGTTGCCGAGCCTGCTCTCTACTCTTGAAATCGCAAGCTATTTCGAGGGGTGGACGACGCAGGGGCGCCATGAAGCGCGAGTGGTTGCGTGGCGGCCACAATCGAACGGAGCCGGTCTTTAAGTCAACTCGAGAACCGGGATGCCCCATTGCTCGGCCAGCCCACGTAGGACCGTTCGATGGTCGCCGTAGGCAATGCCGAAATGGTGCTCGAGCCCCTCGCTCAGAATTGTGGCCAACACTTCTCCGCTAGGGCGATCGAAGCGCACTACGCCGGCGGTCCCTGAGAAGGGGAGGTCGGCTCGCAGCATCTCGCCTCCACCGACGACGAGCTTGTGTTCGCCGCCGGCCTGGCTGAGCCGGCTGATTGTGACTCGTCCCGGTTTGAGGGGGAACTCGTGGAGGAGTGGCTTGCGGCGGTTTGAATGAACGGTGGGTCCAACGGCTGCTTCCGGATCTGCCATGTGAAGTGGCGCCACTCCACAATGCCAGAAGACAGCGGTGTCCTCGGCAATGTCGATATCGACCAGGTCGGCAACAAATGGGGGCTCTGCGGCAATCTCTCGAAGCGCCAGGCTGGTGAGAGTCCCGTAGGCGTCGGCCTCGCACCCGCCCGGGATTCCCTCGTTGGTCAGCATGCCTTGGGGGGCACATGCGGCGCCCCCATACTCAGTGAAACACTCGGGCCAGCACCGGGTTGCAAGGGCCGACCACTCGTGCTCGGCGGCCAGCTTCCGCAGACCGCTGTACAGGCGGAGGCTCCTGTTCAAGGCGTCCTGATCGAGGTCGTCGAGAGTACCCAATGATTGGGTCGCCTGGGCTCGGGCGGCTTCGACGGCGGTGCTATCAGCTGCGTCGGCTGCCGAGAACAGTTCGGGGAGTTCGACCCGTTGCACATTGATGCCGGTCAGCGCCTTGACGGAAGCCGCGTCGTACGCACACGGATCAAACCCGTCTGGGTGAGCGCCGATTATTCCGGCGGTCAGGCCACGCAACGATTCAGCCACCGCGGCAGCAGTCTGGATCGCCGCCGGCGACGGTGCTTCTCCAGCGCCCAAATTCGGAGCTAGTTGGTGGGTATGGCCGGCGATGAGACCGCGCAATTCCTGGGCTGCGCCAGGGTCGTCGACCCGCCGGTACATGAAGGCTGGGTCGTGGCCTTCGCGGCGCAACGCGTACGCGGCGAGGTTGATCCCACACAGCGAATTGAGGCGGAGCCTTCCACCGGTTCGCTCCTCGGGGAAGGACCAGAAGACCAGCGGGGCGTTCGTGGCTTTGGCCAGCACCTTGGTCATCGAGGCGTCCGTGAAGGTCACTTGGAGAACGATCAAGGCTTCTAGGTCGACGGACTGAAACTCGGCGATCGCTTGCGCGGTTGCCGCCGCGTCAAAGAGAAGCTCACGTGGTCCGGCAAAACCGGGGGCCACTTCGTCGAGCACTGCGAAAGCCGACTCGGCGATCTCGGTGGCGTAGTCAACGTCGAAGGTTGGCCGTGCCAGCGCCAGCACGCCCACCCGACTCATTCGAGTCCCATGGTGTTGTAGTTGGACTGGAAGGTTGGCCCGGTGACGTCGAGCGAAGCCTCGCCAAGGATGCCCGGATTGCTCGTCCATGGAATTGCCAACTCATCGGTCATCCGATTGAGCGTCTGCATGTACGGGACGGAGTCCACAGCAAGCCGGCCGCGCATCGAGTCGAGGTCGGGGAAGGCCTGGCATGCATCCCACCAGATCGCTCTACCAGCCAAGTAGCCGCTGGCTCCGGCGGCGTATGCGTATTCGAGAACACGCTGGAACGCGTCCTGGGTCGCACCAGCCGAGAGCATCACCCAAGGTCGACCTGCCGCCCTTCCAAGCTCGTCGAAGTGGCGCTGCACAGTTCCGTCATCGTCTGTCCTGCTGGGTACATCCGGTGCCGCCATTGGGCTTTCGAGCTTGAACAGATCAACACCGTATTCGGGGGCGGCGAATGTGGCCACACTCTCAATCACGTGGTCGACGCGCTTCGAGGTGTCCTCGACATAGTCCGTTGTGTGATCGGCGGCGCCGGGGAACGGATAGACGAGCAGCTCGAAAATGAACGGAATGTCGAAGCGGCGGCAGGCATCTCCGATCTGTCGCACGAAGTCCTTCTGGTGGGCAAGCACGGCCGGTGCCGCATCGGGTCGGTACCAGGCCAGCACCTTGACGGCATCGCCGCCGGCGCGCTTGATCTTCTCGACGCTCCAATGGTCGATCTCAGACGACAGCCGCCCTGTCGACGTCTCCTCGAAGATCGAGTCCTCGAGAGTCAGTAACAATCCCTGGCCGGGGGACACGAGATCGATCGCGGCGGGATAGGCGAAGTGGGGGTCAAGCAACGCTGCCGATGCATGAGGGGCCAAAGCCTCGACAAGCAACGCCTTGAAGGCACAAACGTCGCTGTATGTGGCGTGGTCTTCGCCCCGCTTGTCTGCAATCAGGTTCTTGATCGGCGGCCGCTGGTCGACCGCCAACATCTTGAATCGGCCGCTGGCGTCGGCCAGGCGTCGCATTCCCCACAGTTTTCCGGGCTGCATCAGAAGGTCTCCTTCAACATCTCTTCTACTTCTTGGCGACTTGGCGCCCCCGCTCGGCCACCTGGTCTTGTGCACTTGATGGCAGCCGCAGCAGATGCGAATCGGATTGCGATGTCTTCCGGATCGCCCTCGGCGATGGCGAGCGCCAGGGCCCCGTGGAATATGTCTCCGGCGCCAGCCGTATCAACGACCTCGACTGCGAATGCTGGAAGATGGGCGATCGCGCCGTCGGTGAGCCAATACACGCCATCGGGTCCGACGGTTACCGCGAGCCAGGCTTCGGTCCGCTCGGCCATTCGGAGCAGGCCATCGGCCGGATCGTTGGTACCTGAGGTAGCTGCGAGAGCTTCACGCGAGAACGCCACGTGAGTGGCCGTGGTCAGGAGGTCGCCGCCTCCGTTGTCCATGGGCCGGTCGAAGTCGAACACCGACGGGATTCCGGCTGCCGCCGCCGCACCAAGAGCGGCGGACGCACCGTCGGGCCACCTCACATCGACCAAGACACCGTCGGAATCCGCCAGCTGAGAGGCCGCCGCGGTGTCGCAGCCGCCAAAGAGCTCGGCCGGCGTGTGATTAACGATCGTTCGCTCTCCCGTCGAGTCGACGAGCACTGCGCTCACGGGAGTTGTGAGGTCGGTGACCGCGGCGACCTGAGAAGCATCGACACCCAGCGACGTGAGATCAGCCTTCACACGGGAGCCAACGGCGTCATCGCCGACGCGACTGACCAAGCGGGCGTCGCCTCCTAGCCTGGCGATGGCGACAGCTGCGTTGGCCGCCACTCCGCCGCCGATTTCGCGGTAATTGCTGGCGTAGAACTTGCCCCCGCCCACCGGCAGTTCGTCGACCTGAAACAGGAGATCCATAACGGCAATCCCGACGCAGGTGACGGTCGCCATCAGTTCCCACCCGCTAGGGCCCGACGAACATTCTGTGCTGTCATGTGGCTCACCTGCCGCTGCGATTCTGCAGTGAGCCCGGCGATGTGCGGCGTGGCGATGAGGTTGGGAGCGTTGCGCAGTTGGGAATCGCTGCCGAGCGGCTCATCTTCGAAGACGTCCAGTGCAGCTCCACCGAGTCGTCCCGAGCGCAAAGCGCCGGCCAGTGCCGCTTCGTCGACGATTCCGCCGCGTGATGTGTTGATGACGACTGCGGTCGGCTTCATCAGTGCCAGCGCTCCTTGATCCAAGAGGTGGCGCGTTTCGGCGACCAGTGGCACGTGGAGGCTTACGAAGTCGGAGCTAGCGAGAAGATCCGGCAGGTCCGCCGAATTGGCGAGCTTCCAAGCGGGATCATCGGGTTTCACGAACGGGTCGGTGGCACACACCTCGAGGCCGAGCGCGCGGGCTTTGGCGGCGACGAGGCGAGCGATCCCGCCGAATCCGATCAGGCCGAGGCGCTTGCCGGCGAGCTCGAAACCAATCGAGTCCTGGCGGGGCCATTGTCCGCTGAGGACGCGGGCGGAGCCCGTCAAGGCCGGCCGCATCGATGTGAACATTGCCCCGATCACGTATTCCGCCACCGAATTGGCGTTGGCGCCCGTGGCCGAGAGGACCACAATGCCGCGCTCGTCGCACGCTTCGAGGTCGATGTTGTCGAGGCCCACGCCGAGCCGACCCACCACAATTAGGTGCGGAGCAGCATCAAGCAACCCTCGGTCAACAGAGGTCTTGTTGCGCACGATCAATGCGCGCGCCCCTGCCACGAGGACGGCAATACGGTGTGGAGATTCCGCCAATTCGGCGTCGTAGTGGACATCGAATTGGCTCTGAAGACCAGCGATGGCGTCGGCGTCCATGAACTCGGTGATGACGACATCTGGCATGCCGCTGAGGCTAGTACCCCTACTGAGGGCGATCTCAGGCAGCAGGCATGCCGGCTGAGGACCGATCGTCGCGATATCGATTCGGTACTCTGTGACGAATCGGCAAGTACAAGATAAGGGGCTGTGTCCGTGCCGTCACCTCGGATCAAGTGTGTAAGGAGAGCCGCGAGGTCTCTTCGGGTAGCGTGCGTGCATGAGCGGTAGGGCTTCATCTCGCGAGGAGACGGTGCGCGCTGCCGTTGGGGAGTGGAGCAAGCGCCTGGTCACCCTCGATGGTCGCAATCGTATGCTGTACTTCCGCGAGCTCAGCAGAGGGACGCTCGACCTTTCTCCCGGGGCCGACGGAGTGCGCTCACCGGCACTAGAGGTGCTCCTGTCCGGCGAGCCCGTACTGCTGTCGGATCTCCTCGAGCGCGATGCGTTGCCCGATGCGCGGCGGCGGGTCCGCTCGCTGGCAGCCAAAGCCAAGTCGAACTTTGAAGAGAAGGGACTGGCCACGCTCTTCATCAGTCTTGCATTTGCCACTTGGAATCGGTCCGATGGACACACCCCGCGGGCGCCAACAGTGATGATTCCGCTGCGAATAGTCCTTGAAGGTCCCGGAGCCGATGACGCGGTGCTCGAGGTTCGAGGGCCGGCCGAGATCAACCTGCCCTTTGTTTATGCGATTCGTCAAGATGCTGAAACCGAACCGTATCCAGACTCCGAAGAGCGGCCTGAGGAATTCCGTGATTGGCCCGACCTCATCCAACAACGATGTGCGGCCGTCCCCGGCTTCACGATCGACGATCGAGTCTTTCTCGCCAACCTCGAATTCTCCAAGCTTCCGATGGTTGTGGATATGGAGCAGCATCGAGACGCCTTGATCGCCAATGAGGTCGTGGCGGCGCTCGCCGGAGATGCAGACGCGCAAGAGGGACTGCGGCGTGAACCTGACATCAGCATCAACCTGCCCGACAAGACGTCACCCAAGGATGAGTTTCTTGTGTGCGACGCAGATGCCAGTCAGAGCTACGCCGTGGCGGCCGCGTTGCGGGGTCACAGTCTCGCTATTCACGGTCCCCCGGGAACCGGCAAGAGCCAGACAATCGCCAACCTGATCTCATCCTTGGCAGCCCACGGCAAAACGGTGCTGTTTGTTGCTGAAAAACGCGCTGCCATCGGGGCAGTTACGCGACGTCTCGAAGCCGCCGGCTGTGGAGATCTTGTCTTGGACCTGCACGACGGTTCGGCCCGCCGCGACGTCGCTCGCAGTCTCGCCACCAGCATTGATGCCGTGGATCATCTTCTGGCGCATACGACGGTGGCCGCTCATGCTGACCTTGCCGTCACCCGCAAGAAGCTTGTGGCCCATCGCCGCCAGATGCATCTGAATCGTGAGCCCTGGGACCTCAGCTTCTCCGAACTGCAGTCGATGCTGGGAACTCCGGACCTGGAAACCACAGGCTTGCGGCTGTCGGCTGAGAAATTGCAGCTTTGGACAGAATCCGGCCGCCGCGAGGTGCGGTCGCGCCTGGCGCAGTGGCAGAGGCACACCCAACGCCTCGATGAGGATCCGACCGGGATGTGGTCGACATCGGCAATCCGATCTGCGGAGGAGGCTGCAGCCTCTCGCGCCGATGCAGAGGAGCTAGTGGCCGACCTGATTCCAGCGGTAGAGGATGCGTACCACGATTCACTGAGCGAATTGAAGCTGCCGGCTGCGGCTGAGGTATCCGTTGGAGTGTTCTCTGGCATTGTCTCGCAGATCAATGAACTGTCGGCCAGGTACCAGCCGTCCTTCATCGAGAATGCCGAGCGGATTGCCGCCAACCTGGCGCCGGCCGAGCGCTCTGCCTCGCGTCGTTTCATCTCATGGCTGACGGATAGTGATTATCGCAAGGAGCGTCGCAATCTCGCTGAGTTCGGCCGCGTCGATCCAGATCCGATTCGGGCCCTGCGTGATGCGCAACGGCTCGACGAGACTCGCAGGATCTGGGCGAGATGGTTCGGTGATCGATCCTTACCGCGCCATGTAGGCACCGCTGACGGGCTGGCGGGTGCTCTAGATCGCTACTCCGTCGTGCGCGATCGCCTCATGAGGAGCATTCCGGCGCTGGGCAAGCTCGGCGGCTTTGCCGAGGAGGACGCAGCGATTCGAGCGATGCTGGTCCATCGCCAGATGGCAAACATCAAAGCCGAACTAGCCAAGGCCGTTGCGGACATCGGGTTGTTTGGACTCGGACCCCTGCTGCGGGTTGAGACCGAAGGGAAGCGACACCCGGCAGGACTCGGGGCAATGGCCGAGCGAGTGTTCGCCGCGAGCGCTATCGACGCCATCACGTGGCAGGAACCTGAGCTGGCGACGTTTAACGGCTCACGTCACCAGCAGGACGCGGCGCGTTTCGCCGAGCTCGACGCTCACCACATTGAAACAACTGCACAACGGGTGCTGCGATTGGTCGCCGCGGGCGCAGCCGACATCCTCGAAGCGAGACCGCGGGAAGCGGCGATCGTGCGGCATGAGGCCGGTGCTCGAAAGAATCGAATGCCCATCAGACAGCTCGTCGGCCGGGCTCCAAACGTCGTGAAGGCGCTGCGGCCGTGCTGGGCGATGAGCCCTCTTCTGGTTTCGCGGGTCCTGCCTGCTGCTCCGGATCTGTTCGACGTGGTCATATTTGACGAGGCCAGCCAGGTTCTCCCGATCGACGCGATCCCATCCATTGCCAGAGGCCCGCAGTTGATAGTGGCCGGTGACCCGCTCCAATTGCCACCAAGCCAGTTCCAGGTCTCGGACAGCTCGGAAGACCAGGTGGAACAGGAAAGGTCCGGCAGGGTTGGCTCCGCAATGGATTCAGAGTCGATTCTCGATGTGATGCGCGATCTCATGACCGAGAGGAGCCTGCGATGGCACTACCGCAGCCAGGATGAGCGGCTGATCAACTTCTCGAACATCCATACCTACGAGAGATCGTTGGTCTCTTTCCCCGGCACAAACCGCGGGACCGGTGTGTCTCACGTTCTGGTTGACGGTCTCCCCGACACCAGTGAGGAGACCGCAAGCAATCCCGCGGTGGTTCGGCGCGTTGTCGAGATGATCCTTGACCACGCCCGGGATAATCCTGATGAGTCGCTGGGCGTCATTGCTACCGGGAGGCGCCATGCCAACGCAATTACAGAGGCTTTGCGGGTCGTCCGCAGCGGCAGCAGCGAAGTGTTCGACGGATTCTTCGCAGACAAAGGCGCAGAGCCTTTCTTCATCAAGATCATGGACGAAGCGCAAGGCGACGAGCGCGACCACATCGTGTTCAGCGTCGGCTACGGAAGGAATCCAGAGGGCGACATGGTCTACCGCTGGGGTGCCTTGACCAGGAAGGGTGGGGAGCGGCGACTCAACGTTGCCGTGACTCGGGCCAAGCGAAGGATGACCGTGGTTACCTCGATGGCCGCCAAGGACATCGATCCAACTCGGACTCGATCACGCGGAGCGGCACTGCTGACCCAATACCTCGAGTACGCCGAACGGGGAGGCGAGTCGATCCCAGGACGCGACGGCACTCCATCATTGACGAGGTTCGAGACTTCGGTCCGGGATCGCCTCAAGGCCGCCGGTATCCCGCTCAAGCCTCACTACGGGATGGGCAGCCTGCGTGTCGA
>JAAELU010000041.1 GCA_024226255.1 bacterium
CAACTCTTAGTTACCAGTTACCAGTTACCAGCACGAGGAAGAGCTCCGACCGCACTTGGTGCGCGTTCTGACTGGTAACTGGTAACTCTTAACTGATAACTCACAACACCTGTCTCGGCGAGAGACGCGAACCCTCACATCTCACATCTCACATCTCACATCGGGCGAGCTCTGCGAGCCCTACGCGAACTCTCCGCCAGCGAACCAGTTGGCGAATGCGGGTTGGCTCGATGTGGGGACCAGTTCGACTCGGAGTCCGAACGGGGAGCGTTGGTAGGTGAAGCCGGAGGGGCCGTCGGTTGAACGCGAGGCCAGAGTTACCTCTCGGGGGTAGCCGTGGGATTCGAGCCATGCGGAGTCCGCTGCCATGTCTTCGGTCCAGACACCAACGTGGTGGAGGCCGGCGTGCTCGGGGCCCCAGATGGTGCCCGGCTCGCCCTGGAGCAACTCAATGTGCGGGGCGCCCTTCGAGTAGGTGAATCGCAGACTGGCGGGGGCGATGCCATCGGGGGTGACAAGGTGCATGGTGCGTTCCTGGATGCTCAGCCATTCGAGCCCCAAGCCCTCCGAAAGCTCTGCCATGGCGGCCTCGAGATCGGTGACGACCTGACCAACATGGAACGGTCGACAGATCGAGACACCGAATGGCGAGTAGCCGTCGCTCGCATCATCGGGCGGAGCATCCGTAGATTTTGGAAGGGTCACATCTGGATACTCCCCACCGGCGATCCACCTCATCATGGCGGCGCGGCGACCGGCATCGACGTGCTCGATCCGTGACCCTGACGGAGCGCGGTGATAGGAGAAGCCCATCGGGGCCGGCTGCCCTTGATAGGTGACCTCTCGGACGAACCCGGCGGCCTCCATTCGGTTCGCCCGGCCAATCAGGTCGTCGGCCCACGCTGCGATATGGTCAAGTCCGTGCGGCGGCCACCACGGCGAGCCGTCCTGGCCCTCCAACAGCTCGAGGTTGATTGGACCCTGCACTGTTATCGCAATGGTGAGGTCGATCGTCTTCGGCTCATCACCGTGAACGATGTCGATCGTACGGGTGGACTTCATCCAATCGACGCCGAACGCCTCGCTGATCGAGTTCATCGCGGGCTCGATGTCGGCGACAACCATGCCTACTTGCCACACACCCTCCTGCCACATACGGTTTCTCCCGCTCTGCGATTCGCCTCAAACAAACGTTTGGTAGATTCCTCACCAACAACCTACAACGTTGAGGAGCGGACATGCCGGGAGTACACATCGACCACGTAGCAATGTGCGTCAACGACCTCGAGAAGGCAATCGACGATTGGCGTGACATCCTCAACGTCCTCACCCCCGAGATCGCGGCCCATCTCACCCGCGGTGCCGGCGACGCCGATGGCACCCCAATGATCTGGGCCACTTTCCAGAACCCCAATCCGCTTGGTGTCTCCATCCAGCTGTGGGCGCCGGGCTCCCCCGACACGTGGGTCCACAAAGTCCTCGCCAAACGTGGTGAGTTCGTCCACCACATCGCCTTCCTCTCTGACGACTTTGGGCACACAATCGACGAATGCCGCCGGGCCGGATTGCCTCTCGTGCTCGACGAGAGCTCCAACCCGGACACCATGCCGTGGCTCAAGTGGAATTTCATTCCCGAGGAGAAGGCGCACGGAGTGTTGATCGAACTGGCTACCCGCTACGACGCCGTCGACGGCCGCTGGTACCCCCGCCCCGGCAACTCCGAAAACACAGCGACCGTCGCCGAACTCAAGGCGAAGTACTACTCCGAACACGACCCTTGGGTGTGAGGCTCGCTAGCGCTCGCCGATGTGAGATGTCAGATGTCAGATGTGAGAGTTCGCGTCTCTCGCCAGCCGTGCGTTGGGAGTTGCCAGTTATGAGTTACCAGTTACCAGTCAGAACGTGCACCAAGTGCGGTCGGAACTCTTTCTCTTGCTGGTGACTGGCAACTGGTAACTGGTAACCGTTCACTCCCGCGGAACCTCAATGCCCAGCGCTTCGCGGTCGTGGGTCCCTTCGGTGACACCTTGATCCCTCAGTTTGTACTTTTGGATTCTTTGGCTGGGTGTCTTGGGGAGCTCATCCATCAGGCGGATATAGCGGGGGACGGCGAAGCGGGGCATTTGCTCGATGCAGTGTTGGAAGAGTTGGGGGACGTCGACGTCGTGACCGTCGCGAGCCACCACGGCGATCATGACTTCGTCTTCGGTTAGCTCGGACGGGACGGCATAGGCGCCGCACTCGAGAACGTCGGGGTGGGTCTGGACCGCTCGTTCGACTTCGAATGAGCTGATGTTCTCGCCACGGCGCCGGATCGAATCCTTGAGGCGATCCGTGAAGACGAGGAAGCCGTCTCCGTCCATGTATCCGCCATCACCGGTGTGAAACCACAAGTTTCGAAACGCCTCGACCGAGTACTCGGGCCGCTGCCAGTAGCTGCGGAACATCGCCTCGGCCTCGGCAGGCCTGGCGACGATCTCACCTTCAACACCGGGAGGACACAGGTTGTCGTCTTCATCGTGCACCTCGATGTGGAGGTGGTTGCACGTGAGCCCCATCGTCCCGGCTTTGCGACGTCCCCCAAGGGGCGCAGTCGCCACCCCAAGCTCGGTCGAGCCGTAAACCTCCAGCAGCGGGAACCCGAAGCGGCGCTCGAAGTCGGCGGCGATCTCGGGCGGCGCCGCCGCCCCAAAAGCCCGCCGCACCGAGTGCGCCGCATCGTCGGGTGTCGGGTCCTGGGCGTACAGCAGATGGATCACGGCACCCATGTACGCGAAGAAGGTGCTCTCGGTCTCCCGAACGTCTTCCCAGAAGCCGCTCAGGCTGAAGCCCGAACGGAGGGCCACCGAGCCGCCGGCCATCAGGCTGGAACCCACGATCGCCGAGCGAGCCGTGACATGGAACAGGGGGAACATCGAGTACGCCCGATCATCAGGTCCGAGATCGAGGATGTCGATCCAGGCGGCCGAGTTCCACAGCGCCGAACGATTGCCGTGCATCACCCCCTTCGAGGGACCGGTCGTCCCGGAGGTGTACATGATGTAGACCAGATCGCGTTCCGTACGTGGCACAGCCGGCGCCGGGTCGAAGGCCAGCATCTCGGCGAAGTCGGCGGATTGTCTGCCCGGAAGATCGACGGTGTCGCCCACGACGATCACGGTCTCCAGGTTGGGCAGATCGAGTTGCTCGAGGCGGCTTACCCAGCGGTCTTGGCACACCATGACCTTGGCTCCGGAGTCGGCCAGCAAATGGCGGAGAAACTCGCCCTTGAACTCGTTGTTGATAGGAACATCAACGGCTCCGGCCCAGGATGTTCCGAACCAGGCTGAGATGTAGTCCGTGGTCGGCGGCAGCATCGTGGCCACGCGGTCCCCAGGCGCCACCCCTAGCTCCTGCAGGCCGGCAGCCACCCGACCCGCTCGATCGATGGTGTCGGCATAGGTGAGGTCGCCCGAGTCGGCGACAATGAAGGCCTTGTCCCCCATCCTGTCGGCGCGGTCCTGCAGGATCCGGGACAGCACCCACTCCCCCTCGTACCTACTCACCGCCCGCGAGCTCCTCGGCGATCCGATCCCGCAGCTGGTACTTCTGGATTTTGGTGGCACTCATCGGCCATTCCGTGACGAACCGGACGTAGCGAGGAATCTTGAACGAGGCGATCTCCCCCTTGCAGAACTCAATCAGTTCGGCCTCGGTTGCTTCGGCCGCATCATGCAACTCGACATAGGCGGCGGGGACCTCGACGTACTTGGAATCGGGAGCGGCCACAATCTGCGCCAACTTTATGGCGGGATGGGTCGACAGCAGAGATTCGATCTCGACCGCGGCCACGTTTTCTCCGCCAACCTTCAGCATGTCCTTGAGACGTCCGTGATACCGGATCCGGCCTTCATCGTCGAGACTGCAGAGGTCGCCGGTGCGCAGCCAGCCGTCAGCCATCGACTCCTCGGTCTTCTCGGGATCTCGGTAGTAACCCTCAAACAGGCAGTGGCCTCGGATCTGAATCTCGCCACGGTCACCCGCAGGCACTTCGACGCCCGTGTCAGGATCCATGATTCTGACTTCGATCCCATCGAACGGCTGGCCGCAGGTCGTAGTTCTCTCTTCGAGAGTGTCCGTCAGCCGATTGAACGAGATGACCCCGCCGGCCTCAGTCAACCCGTACGCCGCCGTCTGCTTGGCCTTGGGGTACGCCGCCTGAAACTCAATGAGCTGGTCGGGTGGCGCCACGTTGTTGACCACCCGAATGATGTCGATGTCGACTTCCTTCCAGCGGGGGTGGGAAATCAGGGCAGCAGTCAACGTCGGGAATGACGGAAAGAGTGCAGTCGGGCGAGTCGCAATGAGCTGCTCCAGGGCGCTGTCATCGGCGATATGGGTCATTGAGATGAACGTCCCCAACTTGTAGAACACCGCGGTGAGGGGGAGGATCGATGACATGTGGAACATTGGGAGCGGGTCCCACATCCGATCGTCGGCGGTCAGCATGTAGCGCTGATCGGCCATGGCCAGTCCGGCACGGACCAGGACCTCATGGCTCAGCGGGCACCCCTTCGGATAGGCGGTCGTGCCAGAGGTGTACATCATGATCGCCGGAGCCCGCACGCTCACCCGGCGCCGCAGAGTCTCGATCTCTTCTCGCTCGGCTTCGGCGGCCGTGGGTGCGAGCAGCACTCCGGCTACGAATCCCGGCGCCGTGGATGATCCAAGCAGCACGCAAGAGCGCAGTTTGGGCGCCTCTTCGAGGTCGAGCGCGAATGGATCGCTACTGCTGATCTCCGGCAACGCCGCCGAGATCCGCTGCACATAGTCGACGTGGTCGGCGACCAGATCGGAGGTAACAAGCACGGCCAGGTCGGCGTTCTCGATAACGTACGTGAGCTCGCGGGGCTGGTACCGAGCGTTCAGAGTCACCGCCAGCGCACCGATCAGCTGGGTGGCAAGAAGCACCTCGAGGTACTCGATGCA
>JAAELU010000042.1 GCA_024226255.1 bacterium
ACGACCAGCGGATTCGAGGACCTGTTTGACAACGGCGCGAACATCGCCGGTGTGTGGAGATTCTTCACCGATTTCGGCGGCCTGCCCGGATCGCACCTGTTTCTCGGGACTTGGGCAAGCGGGGACTTCACTTCGTTGGACCGAACGGGTTGGTCGTTCCACCCAGGAATCGGGCTGGTCGCACCGCAGTCAACCGGTTCGTGGAGCCTGCTCTATGCTCTGGAGCAGAAATTGTGGGTCGATCCGTGCTGCAAAGAGCGGAACATCGGCGTACTCAGCCAATGGGGGCTTGCCGACCCGGAGACATGCCCGTACGCGTGGAGCGGCAACGTGTCTCTGCAGGCGCAGGGGCTCATCGCTCGCCGAGAGCAGGACACGATGGGCGTCGGCTACTTCTACAACGGGCTGAGCGGTGACATGAAGAATCTGTTCCCCCCGCTGCTCAGGCCGAACGACGTACAGGGCGTCGAGTTGTACTACAACGCCGCGCTCACGCCCTGGTTCCACCTGACCGCCGACCTGCAATTCGTCGAGCCCGCTGTTTCCGCCAACGACACAGCCGTTGTGTTGGGACTGCGATGCAAGATCGACCTCTAGCCAACTTCCCGATCTCGCAAGGCAACGCTGCCTTATCCGGTAAGGCGTCGCCAACCACCGTCATTGTCCGCAACCACAACCG
>JAAELU010000043.1 GCA_024226255.1 bacterium
CGGCCCGCAGACATCGAGCTCGCTCTTTCCGGGGGTCAGTACCTGGTACCCGAGGTCGTTGACCGCTTGATGTGTGTCGGCAACGCTCGCGTCCGCAAAGTCGCCGACATCGCCCCCTGCACTCACCAGGAGCGCATCGGGTCGATACCCGCGCTCCTCGTTCACGGCTCGCTCGAGCCTGACGACGCCCCCAAGAGGTCTCCCACCGCCGATGGCCAGCGGCAGACCGTCAAGGTGGCCGTCGCCGTCTGCGGTGATGAGGAGTACGAGGGAGTCGGCGCTCGGCTCCGTCCTGCCACCACATGCCACGAGTGCCAGGCATGAGACCGCGAGGAGGGCGATTGCCAGGGCAGGTCTGCCGGCCGGCCTGGTCCTCATCTTCCCGGTACGGCGAGCCGGAGGTCAGGGCTCCATCTGAGAATCTTGGTGCACGAGCCGTCACGCACAGTGCATACGCTCACTCCAGAGTCGTTGACCGTCTCGGCCGACAGGTTCACGATGAGGATGTTTCCGGTGCTGTTCCACATAACATCGATCGGTGAGCCTGCCGGGAGCGCGTCAAGCAGCACGTATCCCTTGTTGGGCACTACCACAACCGTCTGATTCGTCGACAGTCCCAGAGCCAAGAGCCCATCTGGACTGAAAGCCGCCGACCAGGCAGCCGGCAGTTCAAGACCGAGGCCGGGATCCGTCATTGCTCCCGACCCGTCGAGAACACGAAGAGAACCGTCTCCGGCCGTGACCAGGAAGCCACCTTCGGGGTGGGCGATCAGCGGTATCAGATCGCCGTCGTCCAACCAATGAACCGTATCCGGGCCCTCCCGGACACCAAAGCGAAGCTGCTCGCCTTCAAGCTGCTCAGCGATGATCCACATACCCTCACCCCGTGCGACGGCGCCGACGCCGTGTTGGAAACGGACGGCGTCATCGAGGGGGTCGGCCGACGTCTGCCGATGGCCGGTCTCGAGCTCGATGGACACAATGCTGCCTTCAGCTGTTGCTTCGGCGAGGCCGTATTCTGCTCTGCCGGCGATCAGTCGCGGCGCTGGCTGCGTGAGAGCTTGCTCGACGCGCCCGGGTGCATCGATGGTGGAGAAGACCAGACCGTCGGTCGTTCCCGAGACTTGGATCACGCCATCAGCGCTCACGGCCACGATCTCGAGTGGAGCCGCACGCCCGTCGACAAGAGTTGCCAGCTCTGCCGGATCGAGGCGGTGCACCGGGTCAAGCCGGGTCCGCGGCTCGTCGTCCCCGGCCTCGGCGGGCAGCGTTTCGGTCCCTTCCGCGGCGTCAAGATCTCCTGCCGCGGAGAAGGCGACGATCGGTACCGCGGCGAGCGACAGCGCGGCTGCAACTGCGATCAACCAGATCCTCAGTCTTTGATGCATGTGTCAGCTCCGTGAGTCCGCCGCGTCTCGTCTACCAGCCGTCGACAACCTTGAGGGTGAGGTCGTTTCCTTGCGTACGGTTGGTCCACCGCCACTCAACCGAGTCGCTGTCGGCGGATCCACCCTCTTCAACCATGTCCGAATAGCTCACCTTGATGCATCCGGCTGACCCGAAGTCATAGTCGGGTGAGCGCGACGTCCAGTTCCTTCCTTCGCTTGTTGTGCTCTGTCCATGCGTCGTAGTCATCTCGGAATGGATGAACAGCTCGGTGCGATCGATGCCGGCGTCGTTGTCTCCGCAGTTGGCTCCGTCAGCCCACGAGAACGACCCTTGATATATGAAGTAGACCCACCCCCAGATTGCGCTACCGCCGTATTCTGCGAAGTTCCTCACCTTGTACGAGTTCGAGATCGTGGCGTTGTGCTTCGGGTTCGTGCCGCTGGTGTCGGGAGTCCAACCAACGTTTCTATAACACGGGTCTCGGCCCTTCCTCCCAAATATCGGATCACTCTGATCGCCAACACGCGTTGATCCGTTGGATTTGCCGGAGCCCGATTTCCAGGTCTTCGTGTAGGTCGTGAGTTCGCCGCTGGGACTCCTGTATGTGTACTTCAGCGTCAGCGTCGGGTCAGGCGAGCAGTTGTAGATCGCGACACAGTTGTTCTTGTCATACTTGAAACTGACGCCGTCATAGACGCCGGACTGCGTGGGGGGTGTCGGCACCACAGCGGTGTAGGCGCGGACAGACGGCGGCAGGTCCTCGGTGTCCCGGGTCACATATGCGATGTCTGCTGTCCTACGGAACGTCTCGATACTGAGGTGCTCCAGGGTCGTGGCATTCGGGCGCGGGTACTCCAACGCGACCGGATCAGTCCACGTCGCGCTGCGATTGCCGCTCCGCTGGTAAACGATCTTTGAGTCGGGTCCCTGTGGGCACACAGTTCCGTCCTCGGACATGCACGCCTCATTCCAAACGAGGTGCACCCAGCGGCCATCAGCCGCGAGCGCATACGGGCCCTGCTGCCGGCCCGATACGCCGATGGCGGCCGTCCTCGACCAGGTTGCTCCGCCGTCGCCACTGTGCCGCGCGACTATCGCGGTGCCCTTGTTGTCGACCGCATAAACGTCGTCCCGATACGCCGCGATTGCGAATTGCGCAGGTGCACTGTCGCCGTTGGTGAACAACCGGCGCCCCTTGTCCCAGGTCTTGCCGCCGTCGGTGCTTCGCTGGTATCGGACGGGGTGATCGTGTGACTCCCCCAGACTGACGCTTCGTCGCAAATACGCGAGATGCATGACTCCGGCGTTGACCGCCACCGAGAATGCGGGTCGAGCTTCGTCAAACTTGCTCGCCCGCAACGGTGACGACCAATGTTTCCCGTTGTCAACGCTCGCCGCATACGCCACGTAGAAGCCGTCCGAGCGACTCCGTTTGTGGAAGAAGACATAGACACGGCGGCCATCAGATACCAGGATCGAATCGTCGTCATCCGCCAAGAGGTCGGCAACGCTCACTGCGTCGGTCCACGTCACACCGCCGTCAGTGCTGCGGCTGTATTTGACGACAGGCCCGTTCGAGCGCTCCGCCGTCCAGACCAGGTGCACGGCGTTGTCTTGCGCAACCAGCAAAGGTCGCCGCATCAACTGCCGGCTCGAACCGAGCTTCACCCGTTCAGACCATGTCGCCCCGCCGTCGTCGCTCCGTTGATAGAAGATCTTCGAACGGTCCTGGGTCGAGCGGGACCACACCCTGTGCACAGTGTCCCCGGAAACTGCAACATCCACTTCGAGAGCCGCGTTGCCTGACTTGGCGATGAATTGCGGATCGCCCCAATCGCGAACCGCTCCTTCCCCGGCCACCGGTGTCAGAATCACTCCGGTGGAGAGCACCATGGCGACCATCCCCGCCAGAAAACGGCGCCGAACCGTCCTGTGTCGACCAATACCTAGCGCCCGTCGCTGCATAGTCCAATCTCAATCATGGCGGGTGGGTTGGCAGGGACGGTAGTCGCATTCTGTCGCCGCCAAGGTGACCGGCTACGTCGCTGCGACAGGAGCTTCCGCCGCGTTGGCCGGGTGCGCGCTGCAACGACCAACTCCTGATAGACCCCGAATCGACGAACCTGCCGAATCCGGCAACCGAGTCGGTGTGCGACCATCCGCACTCAGGTACCGTGCCCAGCGGATCAGCGCCGGCCGAGCGAGACGGAGAGTTGTGGCGATCAAGGAGTTGCTTTCGAGCAATGGTGTTCCGATTACTGAAATCGATCAGTGGCAGAAGAAGCGTGAGGACATCGTTTCACGCCTCTACAGCACCATCGGCGCGCCCCCCGTCCCAAGAAACACGCGCAGCCTTGAAACGCTCGACGAGGAAGAGCTGACGGCGTACACGCGGCGCAGGATTCGCTATATGGTCGGCGAGGGCGACCGCATCACGGCCTACCTGTTGATCCCCCGGGGCGCAGGCTCATCTGCGCCCGCCGTCGTGGCTATGCACCAAACGGTCAATTCGGGCAAGAACGAGGTCGTCGGGCTGGATGGACAGGATGACTTTGCCTACGGCCACGAACTGGCAAGCCGGGGCTACGTGGTTCTCGTTCCCGACTACCTCACGGCAGGAGACCGCATCTACGCGGGCCAGGAGGGCTTTGAATCGGGGCCCTTCTATGAGCAGTATCCCGATTGGTCCATGGTGGGCAAGAACGTCGAGGATTCCCGGGCGGCGGTGGACATCCTATGCACCTTGGATCAGGTGGACCAGGCGCGCATCGGCGTCATCGGTCATTCCCACGGCGGCCACAACGCGATCTTTGCCATGGCGCTGGACGAACGTGTCAAGGTGGGCGTCAGCAACTGTGGGATGTCCGTCTTTTCAGAGGAGGAAGAGCGCCTGGAGTGGTCGCTGGAGGAGGGCTATATCTACATTCCGGCACTCAGGGAGTATTTTCTCCAGGACATCGAGGCGCCCTTTGACCTCCACCAGGTTGCCGCCCTCATCGCCCCCCGACCGTGGCTAAACATCTCGTCGTATTCTGACGTGGCTTATGGCAACCAGGAGTTCCTGGCCGAGGTGGGCGTCATGCTCTACCAGGTGTACAAATTGCACGGAAGGCAAGACGCCTTCTCCTACTTCATGCACGGCAACGACCACTCCTTCCCTCAATACGCGCGCGACCTGGCCTACTCGTGGCTGAATCGCTCCTTGTGAAGAACATGCAGAATCGCCGGGGAGTCCGCCGGTCGGGCATTCCTTACCTTTCAGCGCCAGGATCAGCGCACTGTCGCAGCCTGACAAAGACCGATGACCGGATCGGCTGGTCGGTGCCCCAGCCGGGCAAGGGTTAGGTCGGACGAACGTCGGTCGACGCGGCCCGGTGGTTTCGTGTTCGTGCCGCTGTGAGCTGTGGCTCAGTGAGCTGGATGGATGGTGACCTCGCCGTCACCACCCAACGTCCCGACAACCCCTGATCCGATTGCTAGGACATCAAGGGCGGAAGGTCCCTAACGAACGCCGGGGCAGCTTGATACGTTGGCGCGGTGTCCCCGGGGCCGGCGAGCCGTCACCGACCCCCAGTCAGGAAGGTTGTTGATGAGTGACAAGACCGCCGACCTCGCCGGGCCGGGAATCGGAAACTATCCCGACCTCGAGAAGATCCTGCCCAATGACTACGAATCGTTGCTCACACCGCGCGAAACGATGGATGCACTGTTCGCTGCCAAGGGCTACATCGAAGAGAACATGTGCAAGCAACTGAACTTGATGATGGTCCAGGTGCCTTTGATCGTTGACTCGCTGAGCGGTGTCAACGACATGCTCGACCGCGATGGCTCGCGGAGCCCGGTCGGCTTCCACATCTCCAACGATTACGACCAGAATCCGATCGATGCCCAGGTGGTCCAGGCAGCCACCAAGTGGAAGAGGATCGCTTTGGCCCAGTTCGCGATGGAGCCCGGCGAAGGCATCTGCACCGACATGAAGGCGGTGCGCAAGGACTACTTCCTCGACCACGACCACTCCGCCTATGTGGACCAGTGGGACTGGGAACGGGTAGTGACCCCGGAGGAGCGGAACCTCGAGTTCCTCACCGACATCGTCAAGAGGATCTGGTCGGTGCTGGTCGGGGCGGAAAAGCACGTCCAGGCCATGTATCCGCAGCTCAACACCCCCAAGTATCCGAACCTGCCAAAGGAGCTGACCTTCCTGCACGCCGAGGAGATCCTCGATATGTACCCGGATCTACCGCGGAAGGAACGTGAGACCGCGATCATCCAGGATTACCCGGCCGTGTTCATCTACGGCATCGGTTGGCCGCTCGCCGACGGCTATCCACACGAGATGCGGGCCGCCGACTATGACGACTGGACCACCGACACGTCAGCTGCCACCGGGAAGGACACTCACGGTCTCAACGGCGACATCCTTGTGTGGAACCCGGTAACCCGCCGCCGCCACGAGTTGACGTCGATGGGCGTCCGGGTCACCAAGGAGACCCTGGTCAAGCAGTTGGAGATGAGCGGGCAGATGGACTTCCTCGAGCTGCCATATCACCAGGCCATCATGAACGACGAGATCCCGCTGTCGATCGGTGGCGGTATCGGCCAGTCGCGTACCTACATGATGCTGCTGAAGAAGGCCCATCTCGGCGAGGTGTCGGTGACCGTGTGGCCGAAGATCCTCAAGGATATGTCCGCCGCCAAGGGCATCAACGTGCTGGAGTAAGCGACCCGGCGCCATCACGGTCGCGTTCGTCGCGATGGTCGACGTTCCGTTCGTGGTGCTCCCGATCGCCGGTGAACCGCCGTCTATCGGTCGACCCTTGCCGGAGAGACGCTCGAGTTTGAGCGGCGCGACGACGAGATCGTCGACGTGCAGACCGGGTCGGTGTGGACCGAGGCCGGGCTCGCCATCGCGGGACCGCACTCTGGTGCGAGCCTCGAGCCGGTGCCCGCCCGTACAACATTCTGGTTCGCTTTCGTCGGCGCCTTTCCCGATGTCGAACTCTACGGCGGCTGAGCCAACCGCTGCCCGCACATGCGCTATTGGCCGGAACAGTCGCGACATCCCTCGGGTTGAAACCGGCATGGCGACAACTCGACGGGCAATCCCAGCGTTGCTGGTGGTGGCGGCCGGCGTGACGTCTGCGGTGGTCTGGTCCGCGGGGACACGCGACGAGCCGCCACAGCCGCCGGCGGAAACCGTTGTGTCACGGAGCAGCATTCCAAATGGGCATTACGTGCAGATGGTGGCACCCGACGCAATCGAGCCGGTATACGATCCGGCCTTCGTCGACGCCGCCGCCGTCGACTGGAGCGACGACGCCCTTGTCATCGGAGTCGAGATCGGAGGCGACAGCCGCGCCTACCCATTGAGCCATCTCCATCAACGAGAGATCGTCATCGACCGGGTGGGCGATGTACCCATAGCGGTCAGCTACTGACACGCATGCGGCACGGCGATGGTCCATCGCCGCGAGATAGCCGGTGACGAGATAGTGCTCGGCAATCAGGGTGCCCTGTGGCGAGGCGCGCTCACATTCTTCGACCACGGAACGAAGAGCGTGTGGAGTCAGCCGCTCGGATTGGCGATAAGAGGGCCACTCAGAGGCAGCGAGCTCGAACAGCTCCCGGCGTCTCTGATGACGTGGAGTGACTGGATCGCGATCCATCCCTTGTCGCTGGCACTCGACGCCCCCGCCCAACCGGGGGGCCTCGACATGGACGAGCTACTCATCGTCGTGCGCCTCGGTGACGAAACGGCTGCGTACGCCCTGTCCGACATCGGGAAGGCGGGAGTCATCAACGCAACACTCGGCGGCCATAACATCGCCGTCGTCTCCCAGGGCGGCGACCGTCCGGCTTGGGCGGTGTATTCACGCCAGACCGGAAACGGTGCCGTGACACTCGACCTGGTCGGCACCCACCTCGTCGATGTCGAGACGGGGGCGCAATGGAACGCCGTGGGCGGCACACCCACCGACTCCTCTCCCGACTCCCCTGCCCTGCTCGCCCTGCCGAGCGTTCCCGTACAGACGGATGATCTCCGTCGGCTTTGGCCCCAAGCGCGGCTCTACGACGCCACCTAGACCTCCCGGTGCTGGCGGCAAGCCAGCGAGACTTTCACTGCGACGGCTCGGACTCTGGTGGGTCGACGATCCAGCCTGAGGCTCTAAGCCCACCCGCGAAGTCGCCGAAGGTACCGCCTTATCCTCCGGCGGCTACTTGAATGACGGCAATGCGAAGCCGCTTCATCGACTATGTGTTGTATGTCCTGTGCGCAGCCGTGCTGGCCACTGCGTGCGGCGCATCCTCGGACGCCGACACCGGAGTCGCGTCGTTGGCCACCAGCTCAACGGGGGACGTGACCGAGACCACAGAGCGCGGCGACGACGATGCCCTACTCGAGTTTGCGGCATGCATGCGCGCCAACGGTGTGCCCGATTTTCGTGACCCGACGGTCGATGCTGAAGGCAAGGTGGACTTCCCAGACAAAGCCTCCAACAAGGGCGACAACATCGCTGCCGCATACGAGGTTTGCGCCCCGGCTCTGGAGGGAACGGTGCTGTCGGTCGACAAGAGCGGAGCCGACATAACTGAGTACATCGACTCTCTCTATGAGCTCGCTGTGTGCATGCGGGAGCAGGGTTTGGACTTCCCCGACCCAGATCCCGTGTCGGGCAGCTTCGGCGACGTCGACAAGGATGATCCCGCCTTTGATGCAGCGTATGAAGCGTGCGGATCAAAGCTGGGTGCCGGCAAGTAGGCGGCGTCTAGCGGGCGAAATGCCGAGAGGCGGCCACCTCAAATCAGTTGGTAGCCGGTGGTTTGTCGCGGGTCGAGGACACACCGGAACCGCCGCTAGTGCGGCGGTTCCCGTGCTGTAGGTGGAGTTCAGCGAGGCCGGTGTCCGGAACGGTGAATCCTGACATTGCCGCCGCCGGTGGGCTGGAGAACCGTTTGGTCGCCGTCCCAGCTCGACGCGAACAGCAGTATCTGTTCTCTCACGTCCTTGTTTTCGAATAGACGGAACTGGATCAAGTCGCGACCAGCGCCATTGCCGTTGTCGACCAAGCGCATCTGAAGTTTCAGATTCTCGCCGACCACAACCTTGTTCCTACGGTTGGTCACGTCGATCAGGGTGGCTCTGGCCTCGAACTGGCCGAGGCGATCCGGGTCTTCCCCAGGTGCCGCCAGGCCCATGGACTCGAAGCCACTCACCTTGACCCGATACTTGCGGCCGTCATGCCAGAACCGGAGCGTCGCCTGCCCCTTGAGGTCGACCTTCTTCTTCTTGACGTGGAACTTCACATTGAAGCCATACTTGAACTTGCTGCCAACGTCGCCCGCGTAGACCCCGGCAGGATCGTCCAGAACGATGTACCCGCCACCGGTCATAAAGGCATCCAGAGGCTTGGCAACCACTAGGACCGCCTGCTCCGGTGCCAATTCGTTGGTGTACCAGTGGCCAACTCTCACCCCGATGTTGAATGGAACGGTGTTCGCCGAGCCGATCTCAAAGACGTATGAGCACTCGGCGGTGCCGATGTTCGTGTCGCCCGCGAAGACCAGATCGACCTCGGCACTGCACAGATCAGCATCCGTGGCCATGTCGTAGAACGTGACATCGGCGCGACGGATGTCACCCGGGAGCGGATCCCATAGTGGATCCCCCGGATCGGCCGCCGTCGTGATGTCACGGACGTTGGCCCGCAGCGCAACTCCGGTCGACCCGTCGTGGGCCGCCACCGTGGCCGCGTATGTGGGACCGACGTAGAACGGCACCGCATCCTCCGGCAGGATCACAACATCGATCGTCATGTCCGTATAGAGGGTGTCGTCGTCGGTAACCCGCACCCGCACTGTGTAGGTACCCGGAGCAGCGTCCGAGTGAAGCCCGCTTGCCGGGTTCACCACCGGCTCGAGCAACCACAGGCACTCGCGCCGATTGTCGGCGCTCGGAATGGTGCAGTTGCCATCGCCGCTGAACGTCAGCCAGCTCGGCAAGCCGCCGGACTCGACAACCGGGCCGTCGACGGAGACTGCACTCCACCAGACCTGGGTCGTCAGCACGTCACGCTCGACGTCGGTCGCGGCGATAGTCACCGGGACCATTGGATCGCTGTACTGCGTCTCCTGGGTCGGGACATCGACGCTCACCACAGGAGCAACATCGCGCACGATGTGTGTGATGGTGGTGCTGTCCGTGCCGGTGTCGTCGTCGGTGACCGTGACGGCGATCGTGTACGAGTCCTGTGGAGTAGCCGTCGGGTCGTCGTCCAGATAGCGGTGCGACAACTCGAACAACTGGTCTCCAACCGGCAGGGTGATCGTTGATGTATCGCCGTCACCCCAATCGACGTCAATGACATGAACGTCGAGGACACCCGGATCCAAGAAGAACCCGGACAGCTCGATAATGCCGTCCTCGTCGATGACGTCGTCCGAGGATTCCGGAGTACCTTGCAGCACCACACCGTTGCCGGTAGCCCCGACCGCGAAGGTGGGCGCCACGTTGACCACCGTGATCGTGAACGACTCAGTAGCGAAGCCAAGATCGTCGTCTTCCACCGTCACGGTGACGGTGTAGACATCCTGCGGCGTGGCCGTCGGGTCATCCTCGACATAGGTGTGCGCTACCGCGAAGGTCCGCTCCCCGTCACCCAGCGGCACCTGATCAGGCGAAGTGCCATCCCCCCAATCAACGGTCACGACGTGATTGTCCTGACCGCCGACATCCACGAAGCTGGCCAGATATTGCACCAGGGTCCCCTCAAAGACGGTGTCGGCTCCTGTCTCCGGGTCCTCCAGCGGCACCAAGTTGAGGTCCGTGGCTGCAACGTTGTCCACTGTCAGCGAGGTCGAACCCTCGCCGATCCCGCCGTCATCATCCACAACGATTGCCCGAACCGGCATGACATCACTTGACGTTCCCGAAGGCTCATCGTCTGAGTACAGGTGGATTGCTGAGAAGCTGCGCTCCCCAACCGCCAGTGACAAGGTGTCGGTGGTCCCATCGCCCCAGGTGATTTCAACGCTGTGGCTGTCCTGGGTCCCCGGGTCGGCGAACGTGCCGGACAATGTTGTCGAGCCGTTTTCGTCTACCGGATCGGCCGAGAACACCAGTGGTCCAAGTACCGGCGTCACGTTGCGCACCTCGACGGACCGCGTCAGCGACGTCGTGGGTGACAAGGCGTCGCTGATGACGACTGTCTTCTGGTCGGTGCTCGTCACTGTCGGGTCATCATCCACATAGACATGGGTCGCCGAGAAGCCTTCGGCTTCGGCTGCGACGGCAATCGAGGCGACAGTGCCGTCACCCCAATCGACCTCTACCGAGCGAGCTTCGACCGTCGGCCTGTTGAAGGTCCCGTTGAACGTTGCCGTGGCACCTTCGTCGACGGTCGTGTTAGCGAATGTTCCGCCCACCTGGGCAGGATCATCCGGGTCCTCAAAGCCGCCACCTCCGGTGGATTCGAAGACTTCCGTGTTCAGACCGCTGCAGACGTCTGGCGGATCGCCGGTGAAGGCTCCAAAGATGCCCTGCAACAGATTGTCGAGGTTCTCTATCGGTGGAACTTGGAAATCCCATCCCACGAAGAAGGCAAGCTCGGCGTCATAGACGACCGCCTCCAAGCCGACGTCGAACGACTGGTTCTCCGGCGTCAGCTCGAGGTTGAACTCGAAGCATCCGAACTCGAACATCGTCTCTGCATTGAGTAACTGTTCTCGAAGTTCCGTGCGCAGCTCCTGTATCGAGGGCGCATCCGGGAACACAAGTCGTATGGCTTCATCGAATAGCGGGAACACCACCGAGTTGAGCATTCGACTGAACTCGCACTTCCCTTCGTCGTTGCGTAGGTCCGGGAAGCTCGCCTCGGGGAAGACCGTATTACAGATTCCGGGGATCGTGATGGTGATCGGTGGCAACAGCAGCGCGTAACACTTGCCGCCGGATTCAATGCCGAGACATGTCTGGGCCCAGTAGCCGGGACGCAGATCCCACAGCGCTTTGTAGCACGTGCCTCGCCACACAAACCCAAGGAGGTATCTGTCGATGCCCGATGGTCCGACATAACAAATCTGGGAGTACCCGATCTCGAGGCCGGGGAACTCGACGGTGACGCCGTTGAGCACCACGTTCATCACATCGTTGGCAAAGCTGGTCGGGAGCGCAGAAAGAACCGGGTCAATCGCGGCCACCAGATCGTCCAGCCACTGAGGAACATCAATGCCGGCCTGTCGCAGGCGCAACGGCAGGTTCCTCACCACTACCGCTGCATCAAGGGTGGCGATGTCCTCGACCATGCCGTCCACCACGAGGACGGATGTGCGAACAACGCTGAGCACCGGGGTCGCCACGGTGGACACCAGCGAGTTGAAGTTCGGCTCACCTGTCTCCGCATCTGACGCAGCCAGAAGCACGTGCAAACTCAGACCCGGATCAGAATCGTTGAACACGTCTAGCGAGGCGCTGCCATCGACAAGCGCGGAGAAATCGAAGATCTCCACCCGGCCATAGAAATCGAACGTGAGCGGACGCAGGTCAACCGCTAGCTCGCCGCTGGCGACCGTCTCGCCAGCTACCTCCACGGTGGCATCACCCGCGATCCGCAGGTGGGTGTCGGCCGCTGAAACGGCGATGTCGAGTTCGGCGCCGCCCCATTTCAATGGACCGATATCGAACGCCCCGAGTTGGGCCAGGGCGAAGACGCCGTCGGTACCGAGGCTCATGTTGATCGACGCCAGGCAGCCCGAATTGTGGAGGCACTGCTCGTCCTCGGGTGGTGGCTTGGGTTGACCACCATCACACAACGTGTATGCGATTGGGGGAGCCGGTGGGGCGTCGATGTAGAAGTCGCCGCTAATCACGAGTCCCTTGGGAATACACAGCGACTCGACGCCGTCAGGCGACAGAGCGAACTCGAGGTTACGGACCGCGATGTTGGGAACAATCCCGTCGATGTCGATAGGGGGTGGTGGATCAACGTCGTTGGCGATCGCCGCTGCCTCCATCACTCCGTTGGCGATCTCGACGATGTCCTGCAGCTCCAGACCCCGCATCGTCTCCATCCGGATTCCCTCGAATTCGGGAATGATGAAGGGCGGGTTCGGGATGACCTTCGCACCGACCTTGGCAGCGAATAGGAGGTCCTTCTGGCTGGGCCCTGGCGGGCCAATCACAACGTCACCCAGGAACCCGAATGACACCGCTATCCCAGGTGGCGGGCCGGCTTCAACACTCAACCCGATCTCTACTCGAAGGGTCGACACTCCGAGCCATTCGAGGCCGAACGGGTACCACGGACCGGCCAGGCTTGTGATCTGGCCTCCGAGATCCACCGCCACCTTGGCGGGCACCGCGGTTATCGACAGCGTGGCATCCACCTGGAACTCGAGGATGTCGAAGCAGTAGTAATTGGTGACGAGCGTCGCCCCGGAAACGGTCGGATCCTCTCCAGGGGCGGGCTCCTCGATGGGAAGCGGGGTCGACCCATTGGCACAGGATCCTCCGGCCCCCACGGGTTCGGCCACGATCACGTCGACGCCGGCCAAAGCCAGTGCGTCCGCTATCTCGGGTGGCATCCCGGCCTTGAACTTGACCGCGAGCGAACCTTCGAGACCGAACTCGAGCGCTGGGTCAGCAATGTCACCGCGCAGCACGACCGCCAGGCTGGCGCTGTGGATCCACTGCGGCAGCTTGGCCGGATCGGCCTCCAGCGCCAGGCTCAACTCGATCGAGTCTGTTCCAAAGATCGGCAACGTGCCGGACAGCTGGACGCCCGGCTTCAGGCCAAGCGCTTCGTTCATGAAGGTCCCGATGACGTCCGGCAGCGTCACGTTGCCCAGCAGGCTGAGCCCTTCGGGCAGATCGACCGTGAACGGTCCCGGGCTCAACGGATCCTCTCCGTACAACGGGGAGAAGAACGTGCGGGCTGGTTCGTCCAGATCATCCGACGCCACCGACGAGATGGCGTCCGTCGTCACAACGATGCCGAAGCTGGCGTCGGGGCCAACAAGTTGAATGTCCGCCGGCAAGTCTCCAGGGACGAGCTGGCTGAGACTCAAACCGTCGTTCGGCTTCAGCCCGACTGTGAGAGCACCATCGGTATCGAGCCGCAGCAGCAAGCCGAACGCAATCGGACTCTCGCCGGGGTCGTCGAAGAGCTTGAAGCTGAAGTCAGCCGCCGCCGAGAAGCTCACCTTGGTCCCGTCCACGGCCACGACGATCGTCGTCGAGTCGATGGCAGCGTCTTCGATGTTGTTCGGGATCCCCGGCTCGATCTTGTCGTAGGTGGCCGTGCTCAGGACCGCTCGCATCAGGTCACCTAGCGAGATCGGGTCAAGCGAACGAGCAGTGAGGGTGGCGCTTGGATCGTCACCAAGTTCACCCTCGAGATCTATCTCAAATCGTTTCCCACCGATACTGAAGGCGGCATGAAGGCTGGCCGACAGGGTGGACGAGCCTTGCGCGGTCTCGAATGCGATCATCAGGTCGACCTCGGTGAGGTCGAGCCATTCGATACCGAATGGTTGGTTCCACGCGCCCATGTCGGCGGTCAGCGTCACCTTGGTCGTGTCGGGTCCGCTGGAGAAGTCGGCCGTGATCACGATGTCGCGGGAGCCGCCGAAGAGGTCGGTATTCATCTTCGTCTCGGCCTTGAACGTGAACGTAGTTTTCTCGACGTCGTAGCCGATCTCGAACTTCAGAGAGGTCGGCGCGAGCGGGAACTGCAACCAATCGGGGAGGCCCTCCGGGCCGCTGATCTCGGGGAGCTCGGCCTCGAGCCCGAGGCTCTTCAACTCGGTGTCGGAGTCGGCGTCAAAGGCTCCCAGGGTCACGCCGAGGGTTCCCTTGAGAACGACCTTGGCGCCCGCTTCGTAGCCAAGCGCGTTTCTGACCTCATCCCCCAGTGGGTCTAGAGGCAGCTTGGCCGACAGGTTCAAGCCAAGTTCGAGCTCGATCTTCTCCGGAAGGTCGTCGTAGATTCGCTCGAAGAAGGTCTTGCTGGCGTCGCCGAACTCCTCGGGATCCAACTCGACCTTGCCCTCGGTATTGGGGTCCTTGCCCTGGATTACGACGAGGTCGATAGCCGGCAGCTGGAGGTCGCCCGCCAGCGTTCCATCGAGGTCGGACAGGGCAGTGC
Source organism: bacterium (assembly GCA_024226255.1). Classification (GTDB taxonomy): domain Bacteria; phylum Actinomycetota; class Acidimicrobiia; order Spongiisociales; family UBA5794; genus JAHEJX01. The sequence continues at coordinate 14,532 of JAAELU010000043.1, forward strand.
CGAGCCGAATGCAGTCATCGCAGTCGGGATCGTCCTCGGTGAGCGAGGCTCCGACGAGCAACGAGGCGTCCTCACCCGTCTTCTTCTCGAAGCCGACCAGCATGTTGGCGTCGAGCTGGCCGATCTCGGTTGAGGCGAACAGTGCCAGCGACAGGCCGGTTCCGTCGGTCTCGTAGGCGTACACGATGTCCGTCAAGCTGACCTCATCGAAGACGTCAGCGAAGCCCGAACCCGTGAATCCACCGGTCGTCGTGAACCAATTGACGACATTCGTCAGGGTCAGCTCGCCACTGACGCTCACCGACCCGCCGACCTTGGTGCCGTCGGTTTCGACGGCGATCTTGATGACCGGATCGTCGGCAGGGTCGACTAGCGGCACATCAGCCGTTGCCTTGACCTCACCCTTGAACTCTGAGCCGTCGTACTCGAGTGACAGACCAACGTCACTCAGGATGAGCCAATCGAGGTCGAACGGGAGGTTGAACTGACCGTCGACGGCAACGGTGGCGTTGAATTCCTTGGCCGTATTCAGATCTACCGAACGTTTGAACGTGTTCGTCACTCCGCCGAAGTCGGTAGGAATGGAGTCCTGCAGCGAGATGAATGACACACCGGCGTCGATGCCGACGGTGAAGGAGGCGTCACGCCCCACGATCCAGCTCGGCGCGTTGAGGAACCCGCCGAACTCGACTGTGATGTGTAGTGACTCCAGGTCGGCGGGGTCGGCCGTGCCCGGATCGAAGAGGAGTTGGGCTGTGTTCGCCAACTGCCCGGATACCGGCAGCGAGCTGTCGGCCGAACCGAGGAATTCGGCCGCTGCCGCCATCGCCGCGTGGGAATCCAGGTCGACCTCACTAAACAGATTGGCTACCGGTGCAAGCTCGAGATTGTCGGAGCCCAGGAAGTCGGCAGCAACCACAGGTAGGTCTGTCGGAATGAGCTCCACGGCGCTTGGCGAGAAGGCGATCATCATGTCGGTCAGCTCTGGAACTGCGCCTTCAACAGCGGCGAACGACGGGTTCAGTGAGCTGAGCGACGTACCCGCCGCCACCTTGACCACAAGCGCCAGCTTCGGCGCCATGTCGCCCGAGTCGGTTTCATCCCAGTCGGCAAGCAGCAGCAGTTCGATGTCGTCGCCGGCTAGTGGCGAACCCGACCCAAACAGGTCTGCGCCGGTCAGGGTCGGATCGGTCGTCACGGTGAGAGACGCCGTGGCTGGATCGAGGTCGAGTTCACCCGAGAAGGTAAACGGATCAGGTAGTCCGGCTACATCGAGCGGAAGCGTCGCACTGTTCACCGCTGCAATCAGAGCGGTCTCGGCCGTTTCGTAGGTCGAGCCATCCAGTTCGACGAAGTCAAGTGCGTTCCCCGGATCTGTGACCGGGACAATCGAAATGTCGTATGGATTGTCGCCTCGCGCTGGTGCAACAAAGAACATCAGAACGCCGGCAAATGCCAGCAAACTTATCGCCGAAATCCACCGACTCCAGCGGCGGTCGCTCGTCCCCTCCATGACCTTCCCCTTCACTCGTATCTGTACCGACTGCCTCCAGAGGTGATTTGGGGGTCGAAGACGCGATGAACTCGCTCAAGGAGTAGCGCCCGGATTCCGCTGCGGTCTAGCCCGTGTCCCAGACATCCATCCCAGGCCCAGTCCGCAACGCCGGAGGTTCTAGCTGCAGCCACCCGCCAGCCTCCTCAACGGCTTGGTCGCGACGCTACGCGACTCAGGTCCACGCCAATAGAGGCGAACGACACCAACGTGAGGCGGGGATTGCGAATGGCGCCGCGGCCCGAGACCCGGGAATACCCATGGGATGGCCTGCTCCATCTCGCGAGTGGAGAAGGCCCGGGGCCAATGCCTCTAGCGCCAAGAGCAGCCGAGAGAGAAGATGGCTGGGTGAGGTTGCCGGGCGCAGCCCACTCTGACTGTGGCGTTGCGGGCAACGAACCCACTGCGGAGGACCTTCATGGATACGCCACTCCCGCGTCGAAGCTGGCCGAGCCAAGTCCGCTTGCTATTTGTCTCACTTCTCACATCAGCGGCGATGCTCGCCGCCACACCGGCTGCCGCCGCCACGAACACGGTGGTCGATTGCGATTCACAATCGCTCCAAGCCGCGGTCGACGCGGCGAAGCCGGGGGACGTCCTCGATATCGTCAACGTCCCTTGTTCCGAAGATGTGACCGTCAACAAGAATCTCACGATCCGGGGTGACTGGCCTCTCAATCCTGAAGCCGGCGTGAGCGGCAGCATCGCCATAGGTTCCGCCGCACACGTTGTGCTCGAGAACCTCGAGGTGAGCGGGAACTATGGGCATCGAGCCATCACGACGGCCGGTACGGTAACGATTCGAAATAGCCAGCTCTACGGCGGCGGTCTCGCTATCGAAGGCGGCGTTGCCACGCTCATCGACTCCGTGGTTCAGGAGAGCGTGTCGGAGTTCGCCCAAGGTGGCGGCATCTACAGCTGCGGCGAGTTGAGCTTGACGGGCGGTTGGATAGGCGACAACTTCGCCGATGAGGGCGCCGGCATCTACGTGGCCTGCGGCGAAACGACGATCGTCGGAACCAGCCTCGGAGAGAACGGAGCCAGCCATGGTGGAGCGGTCTTTGTCGCCGCGGCCACCGACCCAACCGTCACGATCACTGATAGCGAGCTGACCCACAACGAGGGGTACCAGACGGGCGGGGCCATCCACGTGGCAGGAGGCAGCGTCACCGTCGTGAGCAGCCGAATCACCGACAACATCGCCGAGGACGGCGGCGGCATCTACAACGTCGGCGGAGACGTGACGGTGACAAGCTCGCTGGTCCAAGGCAACACTGCGTTCGTCGAGCCGGCATTTACCGAACCCATCTTGCAGACTCAGAGGCTCAGCGGACCGGGACCGCACCTTCTCGAGGACGTGCACATCGAGACCACCAACGGGCCCTGTGTCGAGGTCAGCGCCGGATCAGAAGTCACGATCCGCAACGTTGAGTTGGGGCCATGCGGTGCAGAGGGAATCGTGATCGACCACAGCAGCGGGGTTGACGTTCACGACAGCTTCATCCATCCAGAGAGCACCGGGGAATCTGGCGTTGCGATACGAGCCACCCACAGCTCAGACATCGAAGTCACTGGAAACGTGCTGGCCCATGGGTCATCGAATCTGTTCGCCTTTGTCGTATCTGACCTTCGTGTTGCTGACAATCTCTTCGTCAATCCCCTCGGTCCATACCCGACCAACAAGCAGATCCAGGTCTGGGGTGAGCCCCAGACCGATGGACTGAACGATCCAGATTTGGTGAACAGCATCGTCGTCACCATCGAAGACAACGTCCTCATTACCAGTGTCGACCCGAAATGGGGGCCCAGGCCGGATCCGGGAGATGCCATCAACCTCGGCTACACGATCGACGCTGAGGTGACCAGGAATCACATCATCGGCGGGCATGGATTCCAGGCATGCGGGATCATCACGGACCATGCAACGGTCTCGGGGGCACGGATCCTCGACAACGTTCTCGTGGGGACGGCTCAATGTGGCATCGGAATCGCCGGAGGCGAGGACATTGAGGTCAGCGGCAACTCGATTCTCAACGGGCACGTCAACACGCCCTACCCAGGCGGAAACGTCGCCATGTACGCCCATAACTTCTACGCATCCGAGACCCCCACCTGCGACGCCATCACCATCGAAGGCAACACCGCAGCGGCAGTGTTTCGTGATGGTTCATATCGCAACTTCGATCACCCGCCTGCGGGCTCGAGCGGAATCTGCACTGATGCGGTCGGCCAGCCGGTGACCCGAGCTGCCGTCGCCGCCGACAACGTCCTCGGTGAAGGAGCCGCGGCGTTGCTCGATCCTGCGTACCGCACCCGACCGATTCCGTATTTGCCGCCGCAGACGAGCCGGGACCTCGTGGTTTCGCCCTATGTCGCCGGACCCGGCCGACCCAACGGAAACGGCGGGGGCATCTACAACACCGGCGGCCACGTCGACATCGTCGAGTCAGAAGTCTCGGACAACACGGCGACCAACTCTGGTGGCGGTCTCTACAACGGTTGGCTCGGATCGATCGATGCCGACCACTCGAGGATCAGCGGTAACGCTGCAACAAGTGGAGGCGGGGTGGCCAATTCGGGCGGCTCCGTGACGGTGCGCAGGTCGCGA
>JAAELU010000044.1 GCA_024226255.1 bacterium
CACCAAGCCCGGCAACCGGCGCCCGGCGGCGAGGGGGTGGCATTTCCGGTCGCGCCAGGTAGCAGCGCGAGCGCGACGACCCGAGGGAGCTGGCGAAGGGATTTGAACCCTGTCAAGTGTTGACACCAAGCCCGGCAACCGGCGCCCGGCGGCGAGGGGGTGGCATTTCCGGTCGCGCCAGGTAGCAGCGCGAGCGCGACGACCCGAGGGAGCTGGCGAAGGGATTTGAACCCATGACCTGCTGATTACAAATCAGCTGCTCTGCCGGACTGAGCTACGCCAGCAAGACGTGTGAGTCGTACAAAGTAACACGGATCGACAGCACTCAACCGCAGTGATTCGTTCCGGTGCTCCCACCGAATCACCGGGCAGTTGCCGTTCTCGCGGGCAACTGGCCTAGACAAGGGTCCCGCGCGCCCTTCCTACTTCGAACATGGCGAGCGAGGCGGCGACGCCGGCGTTGAGACTCTCTATGCCGGGCGCCATTGGCAGCCGAGCGACAACGTCGGAACGATCGGCCACAAGTCGGCTGACACCCCTGCCTTCCGCTCCCACGATCACCGCAACCGGATCTTCGAGGATCCGCAAGTCATAGAACGACTCAGCGGCGGTTCCGTCCAGAGCGACCGTCCAAACATCGAGGTTCTTCAGGCTTCGGACCGCATCGGCAATCGAAGGCACGATTGTGATAGCCAGTTTTTCGAACGACCCGACCGCTGCTTTGAAAGCGGTCGCGCCCAGCGGTGCCGACCGTCGGCTCGACACCACCATGCCGTCGATCCCGGCGGCGACGGCCGAGCGGGCTATGGCCCCGACGTTTCGCGGATCTTCGGCGTGGTCGAGGATTATTAACGCAGGCAGGGACGACTGTTCAACCATTTCTCGAAGTGAGGTTGTCGGCAGGGGGCGGGCTTTGGCGACCACTCCCTGGGGCGCCGATGTCGCCGCCAAGGGCCGCACGTCGTCGACGAACTTCACGGGCACCCGCCGCGCCTCGGCTTGGCCCAGCAATGATGTGATGTCGTCAGAGTCGGCGCGGCGCCGTTCGACCGTCAGCGAAATGACGCGTCCGGCGTCGAGAGCCGCCGCGACCGTGTGCAGCCCCTCGAGGCTATCTCCGATGCCAGGCACTGCCATCGGCTCCGTCCTCGACGACGACTCCGAGGGCGCCCAGCTCATCGCGAATCGTGTCACCGATTGCCCAGTCCTTGGCGGCCCGTGCTTGGTTGCGTCGTTCAACCAGCGCATCGACCAGTGCCGCCGCGGTGACCCCGCCAACCTCAAACCGTGCTGCCAGCTCACCGAGAGAATCCGCAATATCCTCGAGCCCCCTGGCCGGTTCGGCGAGGCCGAGCACATCAACAATCTCGTCGTAGGCGGCAATCCACGCATCAGCGGACTCGCCGGCATCGAGGCGGCGGTTGCCTTCGCGCACCGCATCGAAGAGCACCCCCATGGCACCAGCGACGTCGACATCGTTTTCCATCACCTTGCGGAAACTCGTCATGACGTCCTCGGCGGGGACATCTTCGACCGGACCTGGACGGCGGCGCCGGAAGCTCCACAGCCGGTCGAGCGATGCCGATGCGTCGGCCAGGGCATCCTCGGAGAAATCGAGGGGCTTGCGGTAGTGAGTTCGCAGATAGAACAGGCGGACAGCCAGCCCCGGATACTTCTCTACCGCGTCGAGCAGGTCGATGATGTGGCCTGTCGACTTCGACATCTTCTCACCGGTCAGTGTCATCATCCCGTTGTGCATCCAGTATCGAGCGAATGGCTCGATACCCAGAGCGGCCTCAGCTTGGGCGATCTCATTCTCGTGGTGGGGGAAAATCAGGTCGTTGCCGCCACCGTGGATGTCAAACGATGTGCCCAAGTACTCATGTGCCATCGCGGAGCACTCGATGTGCCATCCGGGCCGGCCCTCACCCCACGGCGATGGCCAGCTGGGCTCCCCCGGCTTGGCTCCCTTCCAAAGCGCAAAGTCGAGCGGATCCCGCTTCAGATCACCAACCGCGATGCGGGCGCCGGACTGAAGCTCGTCGACATCCCTACCTGAGAGCTTGCCGTAGTCCGGGAAGCCCCGCACCGAGAAGTAGACATCACCACCTGCCTCGTAGGCGTGTCCGCCGGCGATGAGCTGCTCGATCATCGTGATCATCTGCGCAATGTGCTCCGTCGCCCGGGGCTCAATATCGGCGGGCAGGACTCCAAGCTTCTCGTAGGCCAGCAAAAAGGCCTCGTGAGCCTCGTCAACGATCTGCTGGGTACTCACGCCGGCGGCATTGGCGGCATCGATGATCTTGTCGTCAACATCGGTGACATTGCGCACATAGGTCACGTCGTAACCGATGTAGGCGAGGTAGCGACGGACGACGTCAAAAACGACGGCGTATCGGCCATGGCCCAGGTGCGGCTTGGATTGCACCGTGGCCCCACACACGTACATGCCCACTTTGCCCGGATCTCTGGGTTCAAAGTTTTCGAGGGCACGCCCGAGCGTGTTGAAGATCTGCATTCGGCGATGCTACCCGGGCAGTTCGGTCGCCGAGCCGAAGCCCGTTGCGGGACGCTAGCCTCAGCCCATGCCGTTGACTTATCCACAGCCAATCGACCGCCCCCTCGTTCTTGGTCACCGCGGAGCATCCGCCCACGCGGGCGACAACACGCTCGAGGCATTCCAACTGGTTGTCGAGCACGGAGCCGACGGGGTCGAACTCGATGTCCGGTTCACCGCCGATGAGCAAGTTGTCCTCAGCCATGATCCCGTCGCTGCCGGATTCGGAATCATCGTCGAACGAACCTTCGCCGAACTCCGGCAAGAGCTCCCCCATGTTCCGACGCTCGATGAGGGTGCAGCCGTTCTGGGTGACCTGGTGATCAACGTCGAAATCAAGAACAGCCCGAGCGAGCCCGACTTCGATCCCGAACATCTGATGGCCGACCGAATCGCCACCTGGGTTGCCGAAGGCAATCGATATGGACGCTGCGTCGTGACGTCATTCAATCCCGATACGGTGGCGCGGGTCCGCTTCCTCGACGACGCCATCGTGACCGGGTTGCTTCTTGACCGCACCGCCGACCTGGAGGACGCCGTACCTTTGGCCGCCGGTGCCGGCCACAACTACATCGCTCCCCACCGCCGTCTCCTGCGATACAAACCCGGCCACGTCGTCCGCTTCGCCGCCGACCACGGGCTCGGAGTCGTCGTGTGGACGGTGGACAACACGCGCACTCTTGGCAGGTTGCGTAGGGCCGGGGTTGCTGCGGTCATCGCCAATGACACCAAGGCTGCCGTGGAGCTGTACGCGGAGCCCCTCGAGGCCTAGTCCGCGGCCGAGTGAACAGTGGCCACGGCGATCGCGGCGATGCCCTCGTCGCGCCCGATCATCCCGAGACCATCCGTCGTCGTGGCCTTCACCGACACCCGTGCCACTTCGATGCCGAGCACGCCGGCCAACCTGGCGACCATCGCCTCGCGGTGCGGACCGACGCGGACGTTCTGGGCGACGACGGTCAGGTCGACATGTTCCACTGCCAGCCCCGCGGCAGCGACCATAGTCACCACTTGCGAAAGCAGATCCATGGAGTCGGCATCAACGAAGTCATCTGTACCGGACGGGAAGTGTGTGCCGAGATCGCCGAGAACGGCTGCTCCGAGCAACGCATCACTCACCGCGTGCGCGGCTACATCGGCATCAGAGGTGCCCGCAAGGCCGCGGGAATCGTCGACAACAACCCCGCACAGCAGCAGCGGCGGGGACTCATCGAATGCGTGGACGTCTAGACCAAAACCGGTTCGCATGACAAAAGGCTAGTGCGACCGAGCCTCGGCGAGTGAAGCGAAGACCATTCGCCCGACGGCCGTCCGCAGGGTGTTGGTCACTTCGACCCGGGCGGACCTACCGATGGCTTCAGCCCCGTCGGAAATGACAACCATCGTGCCGTCATCAAGAAAGGCGACACCCTGCCCTGGTTCGTTGCCGGCCCGTTCGACCACAACGTCGATCTGATCGCCGGCCGCAACCTCGGGTCGCAGCGATTCCCCGATTGCGTGCGGATTCACGATCCGTAGCCCGCGAACCGATGCCGCCTTGGCGAGGTTGTGATCGGTGGTGATCAGAGAGGCGTCGAGCTTCGCGGCCAGGGCGATCAGCTTCGCATCCACCTCAGCGTGCTCCGGCACAGTGTCCTCGAGTACCAGGAAGGAGACGCCGGGCATGTCTCGCAGTGAATCGAGGACGTCGAGCCCCCGTCGCCCACGGCGTCGTCGGTTCCTGTCGGCAGCATCGGCGATGCCCTGCAGTTCGTCGATTACGAAGGCGCTGACCCAAACGTTGTCCTTCACGAGCCCAGTACGGGCCAGGTCGAGGAGCCGACCATCAATCGCGGCAGACGAATCGACCAGATAACGATCGCCGTGCTCGTCCGTGCCGGGCACACTGCGCGCCGCCCGGCGCAGCCCGGCGGCTGACAAGAGGTCGTCTGAGCGGGCAGCAAAGACTCGGGAGCCGAACGCCGCCAGAACGAGAACGATCAGCCCGGCTAAGGGCCAACCGAGGTAGTCGGGAAGCAAGACGATCGTGGGGACGGCCAGGACGCTACCGACGATGATTCCGGTGATGAGGCCAAAGGCGCCGGCGAACAGTTCGGCTCCGCTGGCCTTCGATACGGTTTGGGGCGCCTTGGCGATCGTTCTATCGAGCGCCCTTCCAATGACTCCACCGAAGACGTAGCCGACCCCTGCGCCCAACACCGCGCCCCAGATTTCGGTGACACCCTGGTCGAGTCCGGCGCTCGAGAACCAGCCGGGCGCATGTCGTCCCAGATTGAACCCAACCACGAGTAGGGCCAACGTAATGAGAAGCCGCACGGCCTCGACGAACAAGATGTCCTCCAGAAGTCCTTCTGGGAGTTAATCGGCGCAGTCGTGGGCGGTATTGAGGGGAACGGACCGGCGCGAGAAGTCAGAAATCAGAAGCCAGATGTCAGAAGAGCCGGCCTCTGCCCAACCCGCGGACGTCGTCTGCCAACAGAGCCTCACAGCCGGATACGGGATGCGACTCCGAACCGCGTATTTCGAACTACGCCTGTCGGTCCGCCACCTCAGACAAGGCACGCGACGCTCACGCGTCGACGGGGACTTCGACCTTGGGAAGTGCACGATCGAGTTTCTTGATCGCGTCTTCTTCGTCGAGGACGAGCGCGAAGCGCAACTCGCTGATGATGATCAGCCGCGCCTTGGCAAGCATACGTTTGAGAGCCGGGCTGATCCCCTTGATCTGCTGGGCGTATGTCAGGTCGCGGACAACCTCAGCGACCTGGAAGATGTCGCCGGAGTTGATCTTCTCAGTTAGCAGCTTGTACCAACGCGACCAGTTGGAGCCGGCCTCCTGTGGCTCGTCCTTGAACGTCTGGAACACCTTACGAGCAACGGTCTTGCTGATCACGGGCCGCACCCCGAGGTCGGCGGCGCTCGCCACCGGTACCCGGACCGTCAGCTGGTCCGTCGCTACTTCGAGAACGAAATAGTCGGTCTTGGTTCCGGCAAAATCGATCCGTTCCTTCTTGATGATCGTGGCGGCACCGTGGTGCGGGTACACGACCTTGTCGCCCACTTTGAAGGGGTTCTTGCCACGAGGCCGTAGTGAGGTCTCGGGGGCGTTCTTCGCCCTGTCATCTAGGCGTTTTTGTGCAGCTTTGCTCAATCTTGGCTTCTTTGCGGTAGGGGTAGCCGCCGCTTTGGCGGCTGGCTTCTTGGCGGCTGGCTTCTTGGCGGCTGGCTTCTTGGCCACCGCCTTCTTTGCGGGCGCCTTTCTAGCAGCTGGCTTCGCCGTTGTCTTCCTGGCTGCCGGCTTCTTGGCTGCAGTCGCCTTGGCCGCGGGCTTCTTGGCAGCTGTCGCCTTCTTGGCAGCAGCCGACTTAGCGGCGGGCTTTTTGGCAGCAGGCTTCTTGGCAGCAGGCTTTTTGGCAGCAGGCTTTTTGGCAGCAGGCGTCTTTGCGGCTGTCGCCTTCTTGGCTGCTGCCGTCTTAGCGGCGGGCTTTTTGGCAGCAGGCTTCTTGGCAACTGTCTTTTTGGCCGCTGTGGCCTTTTTCGCAGGCACAGGACCCTTTCATGTCGAGAATGCAGTCACTTTAGCCCCGAAACAACACGTCCCCGGCGCGTGCTATTCCTCGAAACTCCATGCGTTGCCGACTTCGAGCAACCGATCGAAGTAGGACCGGAGCTGTTCAGCCCGGGCATTGCCGACTCCCTCGACCTTGCCGAGGTCCCCCACCGGGGCATGGACCATGCGCTGAAAATCCTTGAAATGGCTGATCAGAGCGTCTTTGACGGTGTCCGGCAACCGGGGCACACGAGACAGAGCGCGGATTCCACGAGGCCGTACCGCAGCATCAAGTGGGTCCATACCTAGCGCTGCGGCCACACGCGAGACGACGTAAAGGTCCTCGGTTGGCACCGACTCGAGCCTGGCAAAAACGGACTTGCCGTTGCGAGCACGCCGCTTCGAATAATCCTGATAGACCGTGGTGGCGAGTTCGCTGACGCCCTCGATCAAGTCGGCCGCTTGCAAGCTGATGAGTTGGCCTTCGCCACCGAGCTCAATAACCGTCCGTTCGACGTCGGCATAGAGGCGGCGAACCAAAGCAGCTCGTAACAACAGCAGGGATACGTCGCGCACGATCACGACGTCCTCGACCTCGCTGCGAGTCAGACGGTCCTCGGCCTCCTGGAGTCGGCGCCGCAACCGTTCGAGCGAAATCAGACGCTGGTTCGCCTCAGCCTCCAGCACCGGCGGCGGCCGCAGCTCACGACGAGTCCCTTTCCAGTAGACGATCGCGATGCTGCGACCCTCCTCGGATACGGCCAGGATCGGCCGATCCGTTTGCTGGCTCAAGCGCTCAGCCGTCCGAAACCGTGTGCCGGTTTCATCGGTTGCCAAGGTGGGATCGGGGATGAAGTGCACATTGGCCCGCACGATGTACTCGGTGTCGTCGTCCAGGACGATCCCGCCGTCCATCTTGGAGAGTTCGGCCAGACGTTGGGCGGTGAAGCCCGCTCCATCTAGAAAGAAGCCACCCGAACACATGGCTTCGACGGACGCGCCGTCGCCGAGGACGACCAAAGCGCCGGTCCCCTGGCGCAGAATCATGTCGACCGCGTCGCGCAGTTCAGTGCCCGGCGCCAGTTGGCGCAGAATTTCGATCTGATCGGGAGCTGGACGCGCAGTCATCAGTGCCGGAGTGTACCGATTGATGGCGGTACCTGGGGTTTTCTCCTTGGCGAGCTACGCCGTCCGACGGCGCGAGGGGGCCGCCAACAGCCCCGCTTGCTCGAGTGCCGCGATCAGAGTCGACCCGTTGTTGTCCGGCGAGATGACGTTTGTGACGCCGAGGCGCGATACCTCCTCCGACCTGGCAGCCGTCCGGCCCACCGAACGTAGCTCGCCGGTGAGACCCACTTCACCCCATGCCGCCAGCTTTCCTATGGGGCGATTGGCTCGCGATGAGGCGAGCGCCAAGGCAACGGGAAGATCGGCGGCCGGTTCCTTGACCTTGATCCCGCCGGCCAGGCTCACGTACACCTCGTGATCTGAGAAGGACAGGCCGGCATGCTTCTCCAGAACCGCCAGGATCTGATGAACCCGGGCAGGTTCGACACCCTTGAAGCTCCGGCGTGGTTGCGGTGCCTTGGTGGGCGTAACCAGCGCCTGGACCTCCACCAGAAGAGGCCGTCTCCCGTGGACCGACGGAAACAGAACCGTTCCCTCGGCTTGCCCGCGCCAGCCGGACACGAGACAACCGACAGGATCGGGCACTTCCTTGAGCCCCGATTCTGTCATCTCGAAGATCCCGACACGGTCTGTTGAGCCGTACCGATTCTTCAGTGATCGCAGGAACCGCAGTCCTTCGAAGTCGCCGCCGTCGAGGTGGAGCACGGCGTCGACCATGTGCTCGACAACTTTGGGCCCGGCCAGGGCTCCGTCTTTGGTCACGTGTCCCACGAGCACGACCGGAGTACCGCTTCGTTTGGCAGCCGCAACTAGTCGGCTGGTGCATTCCCTGACTTGGGTAATCCCGCCGGCCGCCCCGTCCACACTGTCTGCCACAAGAGTCTGTATCGAGTCCACGATCGCCAGGCGATAGTCATCCGACTCGATCGCATCGACCACGGATTCGACGCTGCGACCCGCGGCAACTGCGACGTTAGGCGAGGCCGCTCCGACGCGGCGTGCCCGCAGCCCCACCTGTCCGACCGATTCTTCGCCGGTCACCATGAGAACCTGTTTGGCGTCGACGCCGGCGGTGAGCCATGGGGCTGCCGCCAGCTGGAGCAAAAGAGTGCTCTTGCCTACACCAGGCTCCCCTCCGAGCAGGACTGCGGCCCCATCCACAAACCCTCCGCCGAGAACGTGGTCGACTTCAGACATGCCGGTGGGCCAGCGCCGTGTCTCCTCGTCAGCGGCGAGGTCGACCGCTACGGGAACAAGTTCGGCCATTGGCGAACGGGAGCGGGATCGGGCTGATTCCGCCGGCACTTCGCGCATCGTCCCGCTCTGTTTGCACTGGGTGCAGAACCCGAGCCATTTGCTCGTTCGATATGAGCACTGGGAACATTCGTAGGACATCGGCCACCTCCCGGTTCGGTGGCCCGAACGTAGCGACAGGCTGTGACAGATTCGGCGGTTATTCGCTCAGGTAGCGCCGCAGCAGCCAATACCCGAGGACAACCAGGACGGCCAGCAGAAACAAGGCGCCGAAGATGTTGGCCGGCGTCCACTGCTCTGCTTCGCGTATCGCTGCAATCACTGGCATTCGTGGCACAATAGCGCTCGGACAGAAACACCCCCGTACAGATACCCAAGGAACTCGGTGGACGAAGGAAATACGAACGATCCTTTCGACGACCTATTCGAGGCGTTCGAATTGGAAGATGGCCCGCCTCCGGTGAGCAAGGACCAGCCTTCGGAAACACCCGAGGCGGTGGAAGAGCCGGTAGCGGCGGCCCATTTGGAGCCCGACGAAGCACCCACGGCCACCGTGGTCTGTACTTCGTGCGGAGCCGGCAACCCTGCCCACAATCGGCACTGCGAACAGTGCGGCGCCCGTCTCGGTACCGGTGCCCTCCCCGTGGCGCCCGCTCCGATGATTCGAGCGACACCGGGAGGACGGGCCATAACGGTGATCGGCGGAGCGCTGTTGATCGTGCTTGTCGCGGTGCTGCTCCTCAATCTCGGCGGCGACGACGACCCGAGTGAAACCTCAGCGGCTCCGTCGTCCACGTCGACCACTGCGATCGGGGTCATCGAGCTCAAACCATTCTCTGTCGATGCCAGCTCGTCGTTCCCCGGATTCGAAGAAAGCAACCTCATCGACGGTCAGGATTCGACGTACTGGAATGACAACAGTCTCCGCGGCAACAACGCTTGGCTGGAGTTCGAGTTCGCGCAAGAAGTTCAGATCACTGAAATCGAACTGCAGAACCTCCAGGACGAAGAGAAGTTCCGCCGCAACTACCGCATCAAGTCGATCGTCATCACCGTCGACGACCTCCAGATCGAGATTCCCGACCAGCTCGAGGACAACACCGACCCGCGGCGTATCCAGATTGGCAGCCTGGCGACCACACGAGTGCGCATAGAGATCAACTCCACGTATCCCGCCGAACAGTTCAACGGCGGCGTTCCATTCGACGAACTGGCGCTACAGGAAGTCATCTTCTTCGGCAACGTAGCTCCGTAGGGCACATCGCCGGATTGGGGCTGGGTGCTTCGACAACGTCGAGGTGCCGAAATGCGACGAACCGTCTCGATGTCAGATGTCAGATGTCAGAACCGCGTGGGCGTTCTGGCTAGGCGTTGCCATGGAGCTGCGCAGCAGCTCCCAAGGAACGGACCGCCAGGTCCGTTCCCTACTGCTTGATGTAGGGCTGGCCATCGGCGGCGGGCGGACGGGCCTTACCGACCACTCCGGCCACCACAAAGATCGTGGCGATAAACGGAGTCATACCGAGAAACTCCGACGGAATCCCAGTCTGCAGGATGCCCAGCGTCTGCGACATCGCATCGGCGAAGCCGAAGACGAGGCCGGCCGCCATCGCTCCAACCGGATGCCAGCGCCCGAAGATCATGGCCGCCAGGCCGATGAAACCGCGACCGTTGGTCATGTTCTCGTCGAAACGACCAACCGAGCCCAAGGTGAAGAACGCTCCACCGAAGCCGGCAACGGCGCCACCGATGATCACGTTCAGGTACCGGGTGCGATACACATTGACACCGAGGGTGTCGGCAGCCCCGGGATGCTCACCGACTGCGCGCGCCCGCAAGCCCCACCGGGTGCGGAACAGCAGGAATGTGAGCGCGGCAACCAAGATGAAGGCCCCGAAGACAAAGATGTTGTGGTCAAACAACACCGGACCCAGGAAGGGGATGCTCGAGAGTCCCGGTAAACCGATCGACTTGAAGATCGGCGCCTGGTTCAACTGTGGGTTGTCGGCCAGCCAGCGCAGCGCGAGGAACGCGGTCATGCCACCCACAAAGATCGTTATCACCACACCGACGATGATCTGGTCGACGATATAGCGAATCGCCAAAACAGCCAGCACCCAAGCGAGGAGCATCCCGGCCAGGATGGCGGCGCCAACGCCAATCCAACTGCCGAGTGGAGCGCCGAGGAACAGGGAGTCATCGGCAGTAGCCAGCGGAGATGCCACCACGACGGCAACGAACGCGCCGGCGAGGAGTTGTCCCTCGATGGCGATGTTGATAACGGCGACCCGCTCGGACATGACTCCGGCGAGGGCACCCAGGGTGATGGGCACGCTGCGCACGATGGTGGCCTTCATCATGCCGACCATGCTGAAGGCGCCAAGCGAACTTTGCGCCGTCGCCCATCCGAGGAAGGCGAATATGAACAGGAAGATGCCGAAACCAAGGACCATGTTGTTGAACTTCCCGAAGCCCTTGGCGAGCTGGAATCCACCCAGACCGGCAAGGACGACCGCCACGATCATGGTCGTCCGACTTGCAGAGAGAGTTAGGTCTGGAGCCGATGGGTCCAGCGGCCGGGCCAACTTGAATGTGAAGTTGCCTAGGTCCCCGCTCCAGCGCCAGAAGAAGAACAACACGATCGCCGCCAACAAGAGATAGGTGATCCCCAGGTAGCGCGACCGCTTGATTTCGGCGGGAGTTCGCACCACTCCTTCGTCGAGTGCAACAGTCTTGGTGGTCATGTGCCCCACCCTGTCGTCAGCTGTCCGATTTCCTCACCGGTCTTGACCCTGAAGATGGCTCGGATCAACGCTGGGGCGGCGATGAACACGACCACGAGCGCCTGAATGACGCTGATGAGGTCGACAGGCACATCCGTCGCTACCTGCATTTCGATGCCGCCGGCGCGTAATGCTCCGAATAGGAACCCGGCGGCGACCACGCCTGCCGGATGAGATCGACCAAGCAAGGCCAACGATATGGCATCAAAACCTATCCCGGCGGCAAATCCCGGTGAGGCCCGGTACAGCAAGCCGTTGATCTGTGCCATCCCGGCGAGGCCCGCCAACGCCCCTGAGAGGGCCATCACCGACGTGTACAGCCACGTGACTCGCATTCCGCCGTAATGGGCCGCATTGGGGTTGAAGCCGACAGCACGGAACTCATAGCCGATCGTCGACTTGAAGAGCACCCAGTAGATGGCGTACGCCGCGATCAGGGCCACGACGATGCCCAGGTGAACCCGGACGTCCGATCGATCGAGGAACCCAAGCAACCTGGGAAGGCGAGCCGACACTGCGATGTCTTCAGACACAGGATCGAGTCGTCCCTCGGGCTGGAAGAACTTTGTCGACAGCATCCAGACGACCGCCAGTCCGGCGATCGAGTTCAGCATGATCGTCGTTATGACCTCGTGGGCGCCGGTGCGGGCCCGCAATAGGCCGGCGATTCCGCCCCAGATTCCCCCACCGATCATCGCTCCGATGATTGCCAGGGGAACGTTGAGGAAGACCGGGATGTCGATCGTGATACCGAGGGCGACCGCCACCATCCCGCCCATCAGCATCTGACCCTCGGCGCCAATGTTGAACAGTCCGGCCTTGAAACCGATGGCCACCGAGAGGCCGGCCAAGATCAAGGGGGCGGCAAAAGCAAGCGTTGAGGAAACGGCCGCCAGCGAACCCAGGGAACCGGTCAGCAGTGCCCACATCGCGGAGCCGGCCTGACCGAAGGAATCGCCTAGGGCAGAAATCGAGAAGCTGCGCCACAACTCGATGTCGCTGGCCACGATGATGAGAACGCTAACGGCCAACGCGGCAGTCATGGCGAGCACCGGAACGAGGACCGCCGAACGCCAATCCACGTTGACGCCGGTTAGGTCATCCATGAAGGCTGCCCAGCCGCTCTTCTCTCCGTTATCGGCGTCGCCGTTCATCTCGGGAGGAGCTTCGCCCTTCGGTTCGTCGGTCATGGAGCCGCTCCTGCCATAGAAAGCCCAATTTCGGCCGCGGTTACTGAACCGCCCTGGTATTCGGCAACGATGTGGCCGTCGAACATCACCAGAATTCGGTCGGATAGTGCCAGCACCTCATCCAACTCGGTTGAGACGATTAGCAGTGCGGCGCCTTCATCGCGCTCTTCCACGATGCGCTCGTGAATGTATTCGATTGAGCCGACATCGATCCCTCGCGTGGGCTGCGACGCAATGACGAGCTTGACGTCGCGGCCGAATTCTCGGGCGACGATCACCTTCTGCTGGTTGCCTCCGGACAAGCTGCTGGCTGGAATCTCGGTGCTTGGCGTGCGCACGTCGTACTGCTCGACCAGATCGGCCGCCTTCTCTCGGGCGGCCTTCCAATCCATGCTTATCCCATGTGAATACGGCTCCTCGTAATAGGCGTCGAGGACCACGTTCTCAGTAATCGTGAACGGCATAACCAGTCCGCTGCGCTGGCGGTCTTCCGGCACGTGCGCCACAGAATGGCCGTGAATCTGACGCGGCGTTGCATGGGTCACCTCGGTGCCGCTGATCTTGACGGTGCCCGAAGTCACGTCCCGCAGACCAGTGAGGGCCTCAACGAGTTCAGTCTGCCCGTTGCCCTGGACCCCGGCGACTCCTACGATCTCGCCGGCCCGAACATCGAAAGAGACTCCGGCCAGTGCCATTTGGTCACGGTCGCCGATCACGACGAGGTCGCGCACCTCGAGCACCGCGGCACCCGGATCAGATGTCTCTTTGTTGACGACGAGTTCCACCGGTCGTCCCACCATCAGAGTGGCCAAATCGTTCTCAGTAGCTGTGGCCGGCTCGGCTTCGCCCACCATGGCGCCGCGCCGCAAGACGGCGATACGATCTGAAACTTCGAGGACTTCCTTGAGCTTGTGAGTAATGAAGATGATCGCCTTGCCGGCTTCCTTCAGACCGTTGAGGATACCGAAGAACTCCTCAACCTCCTGGGGCGTCAGCACGGCCGTTGGCTCGTCGAAGATGAGGAACTCGGCGTGGCGGAACAACACCTTGATGATCTCGACGCGCTGTTGGATACCTACCGGGATGTCCTCGATGACGGCGTCGGGATCTACCTCGAGGCCGTATTGCTTCGAGATGTCGCGCACTTCCTTCTTGGCTTCCTTCATGTCGATCACGCCACCGAAGCCGACCGGCTCGACACCGAGCACAACGTTCTCGGTAACGGAGAAGACGGGAACCAGCATGAAGTGCTGGTGGACCATGCCGATACCGGCGGAGATGGCGTCACCGGGTCCGGAGAACTGCTGCGGCTCGCCGTCGATGAGGATCTCACCCTCGTCGGCGCCGTAGAGGCCGTAGAGGATGTTCATCAGCGTGGTCTTACCGGCACCGTTTTCGCCGAGCAGGCCAAGGATCTCGCCAGAGCTGACCTTGAGGTCGACCTGATCGTTTGCAAGCACACCAGGAAACCGCTTCGTGATTCCCTTCAACTCCAGCGTGGCCACCGGTGAATGCCCTCCAGAATGGTTTTGCTTGCCTCCGGCAGACTAGACGGGAGGCACACCCCCATGTCGAATCGTGTTGCAGACGCGAGAAAGGGCCCCGGAGGGCCCCTTCTCAATCGTCGTTGTTTCTGGCGACTATCCAGCGTCTACGAGGGAATCCAGGAATGCCTGGAGGCCACCCGCAGCCACGATCGCGTCGTTGAGCGCGGCGACTTCACCGGACAGCTCGGCGGACACACGGTCAGCGTTGTCCTGCAGTGCGGCGAGGCCAACACCACCGTTGGCGAGCGTGCCGTTGAACAGGTTGCCGGTTGATCCGAGAACGAGAACGTTGTTGATCGTGTTGTACACGGAAACGTCGATGTTCTTGAGGATCGATGTCAAGATGACACTGCTGAACTCGGCAGCTGTGTTGTTCCAGTCAGCATCGACACCGACGATCACGCAGGAGCCTGTGTCCAGGCAGAGCGCCGCGGACCCAAGGCCAACCGGACCGGCAACCGGCAACACGATGTCAGCACCGTTGTTGACGAGAGTCTCGGCGAATGAACGCCCATCCTCGAGGCTGTCGAAGTTGTTGGTGAAGAGGCCTTCACCGCTGTCGCTGTCATAACCCAGAGCGGTCACCGAAGTGCCCTTGACTGAGTTGTAGTGAGCAACACCCTTGACGAAACCATCCATGAAGATGGTGACGGGCGGAATCGGGAGACCACCGAAGGTTCCCACAACACCAGTGGTGCTGGCGCCGGCCGCCATGTAGCCGGCCAAGAAGGCCGCCTCGTCGGTCTGGAAAGTCAGACCACGGAGGTTGGCGAAATCGGACAGCAGTGCGCCGTCAGCGTCAGCCCATGGGGGGAACGGACCCGGTGACTGGTCGACAATGGCGAACAGTTGGTTCGGGTTGTCCACCGCAGCTGCCGCAGTGTCATCGGCGAGCAAGAAGCCAACCGTGATGATGACGTCACAACCCTTGGCAATGAACGCATCGATGTTCGCCCGATAGTCGGTCGCATCGGTCGACTCCAGGAACTCGACGCTGACACCTTCGAGCTCGGCAGCCGCTTGCTGGGCTCCGGCCCAGGCTGAGGCGTTGAAGCTGGCATCATCGATACCACCGGTGTCAGAGACCTGGCAGGCCAGTACGGTGTTGCCCTCTGGTGGAGGCGGCAAGGTGGTCGCAGGCGGCTGAGTCGTTGCAGGCGTTGCCGTCGTTGTCGGCGCCGCCGTCGTTGTGGTCGCGGGTGCAGCCGTAGTCGTGTCGGCAGACTCGTCTTCGGCACAAGCCCCCACTACGAGTGCAAACGCGAAGAGAAGAGCAAGTACTGCTCCCCGCTTCTTAAAGGCAGAGATCATTTAAGGAACCCCTTCGTTTCTTAAGCAAAACCCGCCAGACGGCGAGCACTCGCAGTCTAGCTACTTGGAAAGATGCGATGATCTAGTCGCCTCTCCGGTAGTGGCCGATTTCGCGATTTCGCCGGCCGAACCACAAAGAGGCCAGTGTCCGTAAATGGCCCTTGGCCGTACACCCCTTCTGTTGCATCATGAGCGGATGCACCGCTCCCGACTCATTCTTGTCGTCGCCGCCGTACTCGCTTCTGTGGTCGCAACAGTCCCCTCCCTCCAAGCTGCCGGCACCGGACAGGTTCACTACGTTGATCCGGACGGCTCCGACTCCGCTGCGGGAACCTCCACAGCGCCTTGGGAGACCCTGCAGCACGCCGTTGACAATGTCGGTGCGGGCGACACGATCATGGTCAACCCGGGTACGTACGCCGGAATGCGAATTGAGACGTCGGGCGCACCGAGAGCTTGGATCCGACTGCTCTCCGCGGGCGGCGGCGTCGTGGTCAACCGGCCGGGTCCCAACAACAAACACGACAGCAACGTCGAGGTCGAGACCTGGGCGGGCACGGGCACAGTCAGCTACTGGGTGATCGCCGGACTCGAAGTCACCACCGCTCCAAACTGGGGAATCGATGTCCGTGGCAATCCGACCGATCACTCCCATCACATCATCGTTCGAGACAACAACGTGACCATGAACGGAGTTGACTCGATCAAGTCCGGAATCTTCTTCGCATTCACGGATCACGTCAGGGTGGTGGGCAACGAGAGCGTCCACAACGGTGAGCATGGGATCTACTTGTCGAATAGCGGCGACCACTTCGTGGTGAAGGACAATCTGCTGGCCCAGAACGAACGCTGCGGACTGCACATGAATGGCGACCTGAGCCAGGGCGGCGACGGCAAGATCTCACACGGCCTAGTCGACGGCAACGCAATCGACGCCAACGGACGCCAAGGTTGTGCCGGCATCAACATGGACGGAGTGACCGACACGGTTGTGAGCAACAACCTGATCACCGCCAACCACGGCTCCGGCATCACACTCTTCAAACAAGACGGCGCCGTGTGCAGCAGGCGCAATCAGGTCATCAACAACACGGTGCTCCAAGCCTCCGACGGACGCTGGGGAATCGTTATTGGCGGTGCCGGTTGTCGCGACAACACTTTGCGCAACAACATCTTGCTGACCGAGCATCCTTTTCGGGGCGCCATCGAAGCGCCAACGGCCACGATCCCGGGTCTCGACAGCGACTACAACATCGTCGTGGACCGCTTTACGACGAATGACGGTAACTCTATCGGCAGCCTGGCTGATTGGCAGGCGGCGACTGGACAGGACGCCCACTCAATGGCGGCAACGATCGGTGACCTCAACTTTGGTGCATTCACGCGGCCACAGCCCGGAGGCATGGCCGAAGATGCGGGGGTCGCCGTCGCCACCGATCACAGCCTGCATGGTGTCGCCCGGCCCTCCGGCGCAGGCTTCGATATTGGAGCCCATGAGACTCCGTACTGCAACGGGCTACGGGCAACCGTCGTCGGTACCAGAGCGGCCGAATCCCTGAGCGGGAACACGGGAGATGACGTCATCGTCGGCCTTGCCGGCAACGACTACATCGAGGGAGCGGCGGGCAATGACGTCATCTGCGGAGGCGACGGCCGAGATCAGGTACGTGGAGGAGAAGGCAACGACGTGATCTACGGCGATCGTGGTCGCGACGAGATCATCGGTGGACCGGGGAACGACCGCCTCTTTGGAAACCGCGGCAACGACACGCTCACCGGCCGTCGCGGTCGCGACCGCATCCGGGGTGGCAACGGGGACGACAGTGCCGACGGCGGCCCCGGCACGGATGATTGCCGCGCGGAAACGCAACTTCGCTGTGAGTGATGGCGCGGGTAGCGATGTCAGATTCAGCAGTGCGCATCTGATTTTTGGCTTCTGGGTTCTGACTTCTGAGAGAGAGCATCGCGCAGCACGGCGACCCGATCGGGTTCGACTCGGAACCACGCCCACTTGCCGCGCTGCTCACGAGTGACCAGTCCTGCCTGAGCGAGCAGCGATAGATGGTGGCTGACCGTCGGTTGGCTCCGGCCGATCGTGGCCGGCAGATCGCAACCACACAGCTCTCCTGCAGGGGAGTTGGCAATCAGGCTGAGAATACGTAGCCGCACCGGATCGGCGAGCAGCTTGAACCCGGCCGCGAGCTCCTGCGCCTCGTCCGATTTGATTGGCTCGACCATCACCGGGCCGCAACATGATTGGATCATGACACAACTATAGCTATATATTGACGTCTGTCTATATACCTGATACTGTTTCTAATACATCGAAGACTATCGATATGAGGAGTTGTCATGACAGAAACCCCCACCGACATCCGTGAAGAGGTTCGCAAGCGCTACGCCGATGCCGCGCTGAGCGCCGAAGCGTCCTGCTGCGACTCGAACTGCTGCGGGACAAGCGATGCCAAGAAGTCAGAGGCCTTCGCCACCGCTGAGTCCGGGGACTTTGGCACGTGGCTCTATCAGGCCAACGAACTATCCGCGATTCCGGACGGCGCTGCCCTGGCGTCGCTCGGCTGCGGCAATCCAACGGCCGTTGCAGATCTAATGCCAGGAGAGACGGTTCTCGACCTCGGCTCAGGAGCCGGAATCGACGTTCTCCTCTCGGCACGCAGGGTGGGGCCCGATGGGTTCGCCTACGGAATCGACATGACGGACGAGATGCTCGAGCTGGCTCGCAAACATCAGAAGGAGGCCGGAGCCGACAATGTCGAGTTCCGCAAGGGTGAGATTGAGGACATTCCGCTCGAGGACGAAACCGTAGACGTAGTGATATCGAACTGCGTGATCAACCTGTCCACGGACAAGCCGGCCGTCTTTTCCGAAATGCACCGGGTATTGAAGACCGGCGGCCGCCTGGGCATCGCCGATATCGTCTCCGACGATGCACTAACCGGCCCCGAGCGCTTGGAGCGCGGCAGCTGGGTCGGCTGTATTGCGGGAGCTCTCGGTTTCAGCGAATACGAGAACGGACTGAGGTCGGCCGGTTTCGTGAACATCTCGATCGAGTCGACACACACCGTCGGCGACGGCATGCACTCAGCAATCATCAAGGCCGTGAAGGCCTGAGAGAAGTCAGAGTCAGTGACTGTCCGCTGCCCTAGGTCGGAGCGGTGACTGTCCGATTGCAGGTGCGTCCCCGCCCATGTTCGCCAGCCGGTCGTGTCTCTCCCCCCGTGACACGTTGGGGGAGTACCCGAGGAACGAGGGGGTGGGGGGAAGCAAAGGTAGTAGACAAGGCAAACGTTGCGTCCGCGTGAACTCCCGGTTTCCGCGTTAGCCGCGGCGGTCAGGCATCCGCCGACCCGAGTTGCGGCGTTATCGCGCCCTGCGCTTCCCCCACCGACCCGGCCCAAAGCGGCCGGGCCACCTCCCCCAAATGTTGCCCACCCAAAGCGGCGTGCAACGGGGGAGGAGATGTTGTGTGTCTCCCCGTGACACGTGGCTTTGGGAGTCCCTTCAGGTGGCGCCACCCAAAGCGGCGTGCACCGGCGGAGCAAACGCATCGTGTGTCTCTCCCCCCGTGACACGTCGCTCTGGACGGGTCACAGTTGGGGGGAGTACCCGAGCTTGCGAGGGGGTGGGGGGAAGCGGAGGTAGTCGACAAGGCAAACGTTGCGTCCGCGTGAACTCCCGGTTTCCGCCCTGGCCGCGGCGGTCAGGCATCCGCCGAC
>JAAELU010000045.1 GCA_024226255.1 bacterium
CTCAGGGATATCGAGGACGCCCATCTCAGAAGCGAGCACGACCAGGTGATCATCGGTAACGAAGTACCGCGACGGCCTCAAGCCGTTGCGGTCGAGAGTCGCCCCTATCTGCTTGCCATCGGTGAAAGCGACGGCGGCCGGACCATCCCACGGCTCCATCACGGCGGCGTGGTACTCGTAGAAGGCTTTGCGTCCCGGGTCCATCAGCGGGTTGTCTGCCCAGGCTTCGGGAATCATCAACATCATGGCGTGGCCTAGCGAGTAGCCGCCGGCCAGCAGCAATTCGAGAGCGTTGTCGAAGGTGGCGGAGTCGGAAGAGCCGTCTCCGACGAGCGGCCACAGCTTCTCGAGATCGTCGCCGATGATCTCCGATGACATGTTGTGCCTGCGGGCCAACATCCAGTTGACGTTCCCCTGCACGGTATTGATCTCACCGTTGTGGCATAGGTAGCGGAACGGCTGAGCTAGCCGCCACGATGGGGATGTGTTCGTTGAAAACCGCTGGTGAACCAGAGCCAGCGCTGATTCAATTCGGTCGTCTGCCAAATCCGTGTAGTACACCGCAAGATCAGCGGCGAGCATCATTCCCTTGTACGTGATGGTCCGAGCCGAAAGGGTTGTGATGTAGAAGTCGCCCTGCTCGATGAGATAGGGGGCCCTCTGACCCAGCTGGATATGCGCCTGCTTGCGAATGACGTACAGCTTGCGTTCGAATTGATCGGTGTCGAGCGTGTCGTCGCCGCGGCCGATGAACAGCTGCCGGATGACAGGTTCTATCGGCTTCACGCTCTCGCCCAGGCATGTTGGATCGACCGGTACGTCCCGCCAGCCCAGCAGAATCTGACCCTCCCGGATGATCAGTTCAGAGATCAGGTTTTCGGCCACTATCCGGTCAATCGGATCCTGGGGCAGGAAGATCATGCCGACGCCATAGTCGCCGGGAGGTGGGAGACCGACCCCTTGTGCCGCCATCTCGTCCCGGAAGAAGGCATCGGGTATCTGGAGAAGCATCCCGGCACCGTCACCGGCGAGC
>JAAELU010000046.1 GCA_024226255.1 bacterium
GCGCAGCAAATAGGCGTCCGTGCTTCCCGCCCCAAAACTCGAGGTCCCGCCGACAACGACATACCCGCCGTCGTCGGTCTGGTGCACCGACACCCCCCTGTCGCGACCCTCCCCCCCGAAGGTGTGCTCGAAGACGACATCCACGGCAGACGGCTCCACGATGACTGTCGACGGTGGCTCGGTCACGGTCGTGGGCGCCGGAGGCACTGAAGTGGTTGCCTGCGACACCGGAGCGAGAGTCAGCGGTGCGGCAGTCGATGTGGTGCGATCGGTCGGCGTCGGCTGTACCGACGTCGAGCTACATGCGGCCAGAAGGGCAACCGCCAGCACGGCGATGCGCCGAATCGTGGCGGGGTTGACGATGCTCATCTAGTAACGGTCGATGGTACTGCGGGTGATGGGGCCGGCGGGCTTCTCGCTAATCCCCACTCGGTTGCCTGCTTTCAGATACGACCGTTGCCGGCTCACAGTTCTCGATCACATGGATCGCTGTAACGGTGCCATATTGCCCCGGCTCACCACAGAGTAGTTGGTTCTGCGCGGTGGCGTGGGGTGAGTTCGTCGTCTTCGGTGGTGGTCATGTTGGCATCGGGACTGTCGCATTTGTAGTGCAAATGACGTGGCGGGTTGTCTCTTCCTCAAGGTCTACTCATGAGTGTGACGAGTCCGAAGCCGAGGTGCCATCCGATCACGACTCCCGTGGCGCCTCCGGAAGGTTTCGCCCATGGCGTCGTAGCGGTTGCCAGCGGAGATAGGTGGCGCTTCGCCAGAGCCATTCAGCGGGTCCAAAACGGTATCGGTCGAGCCACGCCTTTGACCACCAGAGCTGAAGTGCCCATACGCCGACGACGAAGACGGTGATCATCGATCTGGTGAGGTCGACCTCTCCCAGCAGCATGGTGAGCACGGCGACGCCGATCACCGACTGTGAGAGGTAGTTGGTGAGAGCCATCCTCCCCGCGGCCCGGAGCCGGACCACAAGCGACGTCTCCGGCCGCTGATTCCACAGGACGATGAGCCCGATGTAGCCGAGGACGATCGGAACGGTGCCCAGCGTATTTGGGATCAGGCTGAGGAGAGCGACGTTGGGACTGAAGTCGTTGGCAGCGAGATAGACGACGCCAAGTGCCGCGAGGGGCAGACCGACTCCGAGACCCCAGGCGCTGAGACGGCGGTAGAAGGCCGGTGATCGGTCACCGGTGATGATCCCGGTTCGGTAGAGGCCGACCCCGATCAGCATCATGCCGATCGCTCGAGCGAAAGAGTCGACCAGCAAGAACAGGTCCAAAGCCTCGTTGCTCAACTCGCTCACTCCCCAGTAGGAACCGAGATCGGCACCGTTCGGCATGATCGTTGTCTGAGCTTGTGCAGCCAATGCTGGTGAGAGCATGATGATCAGAACGCCCAAGACGTACAGTGTTCGTGGCTTGAGCCGTCTCGCCAGTATCAAGATCGGTGCTGCAAGCGCATAGACCATAAGGATGTCTCCGGCCCAGATCAGAGAGTGGAGGAAACCAATGAACAGGAGGAGCAGGTTGCGCCATAGGCTGCGGAGCACGGCCCGCTGCCCCTTTGCCTTCGCTCGATCTGCAAAAAGCACTATCCCGGCCCCGAACAGCGCAGAGAAGAGACCCATGAACTTCTGGTCGACGAACACCTCCCCAAGGACGCCGATCACCCAGTCCAACCAGGTCGTCATACCGTCGGCGCTGATGTTGTCGTAGGCCGCGTCGGTCAGGCCGAACGAGACCGCGTTCATCACCAGGATGCCCATCACCGCCACCCCACGGATCAGATCAAGATTGGTGTTGCGCGATTTCCCCTCAATCGGTGTGGCCGAGGCCGCAGGCATAGATCGGCTCATCAAAGACTCACGGCCGGGTCGGCGGAGTCGCTGACGCGTCCCGAGCTCTCCCCAAGCCGGATTACGTTCTGTATATGAAGCGACCTACCCATGAGTCCTTGGACATAGACGAAGACACACGCAGAGTAGGCGTCAAACGCCCGGGCCGGTTGGGCGGCGATGACGTGGCCGGCATCCCTGCGATGAAGCAGGCATAGACCGGCGCCGACTCGATGATCGTCTCGAATAGAGGTCCTTTCGGGTCGAAGAACAGCACGAGCACCACCAGGAGTGCGACGACCGCCGGGTACACGACTCCGGCGAGGACCTGTGCGAGGGCGGCCCAGCCGCACGCGCTCACAACCGGCATGTGCAGCAATCCCGCGCTCCCCTACCGATATCTTGAGGGTCACTCTTCGCCGTCGCAATATCTAGTGACAGCCCGTGACGCCTCTGGTGTCAGCTCCCCAGGGTCGGAACGGAGGGCGGTGTCCCCCTGAAGCTGGATGGCCTCGCCCACCTTGAGTCCTGCAGTCGTGAATAGGGCGAATAGGGCACGATCCCTCGTTGGCCAGGTGGTCAATGCGGTTGGATCCGGCTGCGCAGCTGCGGCGACAACTGCCGCGAGGTCATCTGGTCGGAGTTTCTCGGGTTGTCGTGTTCGTCCATGCAGTCATTCGGGCTGCGGCGGCGATCCAGTAGGTTCGAGGGGAAAGACGAAAGCGGAGGTCGCAGTGAAACCGACGCCGGCGGAGCAACTCGAGCTGTACACGCTGATGGTGCGGTCGCGGGTTTTTGAGGAGACCGCCGGCGCTCTTGTCGTCAGCGGCGAAATACCTGGGTCGTGGCTCAGCGGCATTGGTCAGGAGGGAACGCTGGGGGCGATCCATCAGTTGCGGCCCGACGATTACCTCACCTACACCCACCGTGGTGCCTACGGCTTCATCGGACGGGGAAGCGACCCCAAGCTGCTCCTCGCCGAGCTGCTCGGCAAGCGGACGGGTTACTCCAGGGGTAAGGGTGGCCGTCACATTGCCGATCTGGAGCACGGGATCCTCGGCAAGAGCGGCACCATCGGTGGCCACGCCCCACTTGCGGTCGGCGTGGCCACGGCGATCCAGATCCGCGGGGGCGATCAGGTTGTCATGTCCATTTTCGGAGAAGGCACGAGCAATCGGGGCACGACCCATTCGAGCATGAACGCAGCCGCGGTGTGGGGGCTTCCGGTCGTGTGGGTTTGTGAAAACAACGGCTACATGGGCAATGTGCCCGCCCCGATGTACACGGCGGTGATGGACATCGCCGACATGGCCGTCGGTTACGACATGCCCGGCGAGGTTGTCGACGGCAACGACGTGTTGGCCGTCCATGAGGCCGCCGAAGAGGCCATCGCCCGAGCGCGGGCCGGGCAGGGACCGTCGCTCCTGGAGCTCAAGACCTACCGGATGCGCCCATTCGGCGAGACGAGCACGGACCTGCGCGATCCTGCGGAGGCGACGGCGTGGCGAGCGAAGGATCCGATCCGGCGTTTCCGAAGCGCCCTAATCGAGTCCGGCGTGCTCACCGATGGCGCGACCGTGGCCATCAGTGAAGCTGCAACAGCCGAGATGGAGACCGCCCGGTCCTACGCCCGGGACAGCTCGTTTCCCGCACCCAGTGACGCGTTCGAGGATCTGTACGCCTGATGCGCACCCTCACGACCTCGCAGGCAATGAACGAGGCACTACGGGAGGAGATGCGACGCGACCCGTCCGTCTATGTGGTCGGCCTCGGCCTCTATCCGAGCACCGGAGACTCCGCGACGAACGGGTTGGTCGAAGAGTTTGGTGAGTCACGGATACGGTCCGCCCCAATGAGCGAGACGGTTATCGCCGGCTCCGCCGTTGGAGCCGCCCTGGCCGGCCTGCGACCCGTGGCGGAACTCCACCTGGCCGACTTCGCCTTCAACGCGCTCGACGAGATCCTATCCAAGGCGGGCAAGTGGCGCTACATGCACGGTGCCAACGGTGCCATGAAGCTGCCAATCGTCTTCCTGCAGGGAATCGGCGGCTACGTGGCGGCCGGTGCCGAGCACTCCCAATCGCCGCTGGCGCTTTATTGGCACTCCCCCGGCCTGAAGATCGCCGTACCGACCACGCCATACGACGCCAAAGGCCTCCTCAAGACGGCCGTGCGCGACGACAATCCCGTGGTCTTTTTCACCCACAAGCTGGGCGACTCGGGGCCCGTGCCGGAAGATGAGTACCTGATCCCGTTCGGCGTCGCCGAGATCCGGCGGGCAGGAGCCGACGCCACGGTGGTCGCAACCTCGTACATGGTGACCCTAACTCTGCAGGCGGCACAGAACCTGGAGGGCCAGGGAGTGGATGTCGAGGTCATTGATCCCCGCACGCTCGAACCGCTCGATATCGAAACGATTGTCGACTCCGTGCACAAGACGGGCCGCCTGGTCGTCGTTGATGAGGACACTGAACGATGCGGAGTGGCCGCCGAGATCGGAGCTCAGGTAATGGAACGGGCCTTCCCGGCGCTACGGGCGCCGGTGGGCCGGGTGGCCAATCCCAACCTACCGATTCCGTACAGCCCTCCCCTCGAGGAGGCCGTGCTCCCCTCGGTAGCCAAGATCGAGGCTGCGATCCGGGCAACGCTGACTTGATGACCAGGAGTCATGACGGCCGAGGTGGTTGAGGCGCGCTCCTCGTCGAAGGCTGGGGGCCACCTGTCGGAGCGGGTGGTGAGGATGTCGAGGACGAACTCCGGTGGAATGGACTCGGTGGTGCACCACTGGTGCCAGTAGCTGCCAGGCCCCTGCTCCAACGAGCCTTGTAGGTGACTGGCTCCGTGAACCAGTGTCCAAGGTCGAATTGCTTGAACGCTGTGTGTAGTTCCCGCAGTGTGGTGATTGCATCTGGGGCGCCGCCGCGGTTGATGAGGGTGTCGACATACTCATCAGGGAACTCGGTCGCCATGGTTCGGGCGACGGCTACGACCGGCACCTTCATCTATGCTCAAAGACGGCGGCTATCGTCGCAGGACCAGTGGTCCCGGCGGGGACCCGCGACCAGGAGGATGCCATGGCCAATCCCGCAGGGTTGTTTATCTGGGTGGATGTCGCCACCCCCGATCCAGGGGCTGCCGCGGCCTTCTATGGAGCCGTCCTCGGCTGGTCGGCCGAGCAGGTCTCGCCCGATCCCGAGAGGCCCTATTGGAACCTCTCGCACGGGGACAAGGTGGCGGCCGGCATGGGCCGGCTCTCGGAGGAACAGGTCGCCCAGGGCATACCGTCGGTGTGGACGTCGTACATCAAGGTGGACGACTGCGACGCCGCGGTAGCCAAGGCCACCGAGTTGGGCGGCTCGGTGATCATGCCTGCGATGGTGATCTTCGACGTCGGCAA
>JAAELU010000047.1 GCA_024226255.1 bacterium
CCGGATGAGCAGGGTTTCCGATGCAACGCCGGGGATGCGCAAGTGGCTGTGTTGGCGAAGTCGAGGTTCTCCAATCGTGAGGACAACGTCGTCGAGTTCGGCCGTCAAGACAGCCTCAAAACGGTCTCGGGCGCCTCCCACGCGGTGTCGGAAGTCATCGCGATCGGCCACGCTCGATTCCATAGCCTTGACCATCCCAACAATGCCCGCGACGTTGTGGGTCCCCGAGCGGCGGCCGAGCTCCTGTCCTCCGCCGTGGATCACGGGCTCGAGGCTGATGCCGTCACGAACGTACAGCAGGCCGACGCCTTTGGGTCCGCCGAGTTTGTGAGAAGCCAGCGAGATCATGTCGGCGCCGGTTGTCGCCACCGTGACTTCCTCTGAAATGAAAGCCTGCACCGCGTCGGTGTGAACCAACACGTCGTCGGCGGCATCGTGCGCAGCCGTCGCAATCGCAGCAACGGGTTGGATGGAGCCGGTCTCGTTGTTGGCGACCATCACCGAAACGATGGTTCCATCGATGCAGGCGGCTGCGATTTCACCAGGAGTGACTCGCCCGCCGCCGTCGACGTCCACAACGACAACCTCACAACCCATGCGCTCAGCAAAGAAGGCGGACTCGAGGACCGCCTCATGCTCGGTTCCCGGCGTGACGATGCGCCGGCGGCGGCCGTCAGCCAGAGCGGTACCGATGATTGCCAAATTGTCGGCTTCGGTCCCCCCGCCGGTGAAGACGATCTCCAATGGGCGGGCGGCTCCAAGCAAGTCGGCGGCCTGTTCGCGCGCTGCCTCCATGGCGTTCTTGGCGCGGCGCGATATGCCGTGAATCCCCGAGGGATTGCCAAACGCCTCGTCGACAAACGGCGCCATGGCTTCTCGAACTTCGGGGCGCACGACAGTGGTCGCGGCATGATCGAGGTAGAGCATCGCACCATTCTCGCAGAGACTGAGCGACCGCTACCCGTTCCCGCGGCGAGATCGGGAATGAATGTCGGCCGCTTTGAGTTGAGCTGTCGGGAGACCGACTAGGCCAGGGCAGGGATCGTGGACAAACAAGTGACCGTGTATTGGCGCCCGGGATGTGGATTCTGCGCACGACTGCTGCGCGACATCGACAGCGCCGGAATGACCCATCGCAAGATCAACATCTGGGACGATCCCAGCGCCGCCAGATTTGTCCGCTCCGTTGCCAGAGGCAACGAAACCGTACCCACGGTCACCGTCGGCGAGAAGGCATTCGTCAATCCCTCCCTCAGGCAGCTGCAAGAAGCCTTGGCGTGAAGAAGATGCCAGATGTCAGAAGCCAGAAGTCAGAAGCCAGAAGTCAGAAGTCAGAAGTCAGGAGTCAGAAGTCGCTGGCCGTGAGTTATCAGCGCCTGGTCCCCATTGGTAACTGGCAACTGGTAACTGGTAACTGGTAACTGGTAACTGGCAACTGGCAACTGGCAACTGGCAACTGGCAACTGGCAACTGGCAACTGGCAACC
>JAAELU010000048.1 GCA_024226255.1 bacterium
CCTCTGGGACGCATTCGTCACCGCCATCTACCCCCAAGGCAACGGAGCAAACGACCTCGCCTACTCCACCTACCTCGGCGGCAGCACCGGCGGCAGCACCGACCTCGGCGCCGGCGTAGTGGTAGACGGATCCAACAACATCTACATCGGCGGTAACTCCGACTCCACCAACTTCCCAACCACCGTCGGCCCCCACGGCCCCGGCGGCCAGCACGACGCCATCGTCGTCAAATACACCGCAGTGGCCGCCCCGGCCGGTAACCAGGCTCCTGTGGCCAACAGCGACGCCTACAGCGTCGATCAGGACACGACGCTCAATGTGGATTGGTGGAACCTGGCTTGGGGTAGCCGTCAGAAGCTGACTTTCAACAACCTGTGCCAGTCGGAGGACCTTCTCGGTTTTCCGGCTCTGATCATTCTCAATACGGGCAACATCGACTTTGCCAAGGTCAAGGCGAATGGTGCGGACCTTCGCTTCGTCGACGGTGACGGCAAGTCGCTGGCCTATGAAATCGAGTTGTGGGACGAATCCGGCGATTCCTCCGTGTGGGTTGAAGTACCGCAGATCAACGGTTCGTCCAACAGCGATTTCATCTGGATGTACTACGACAACGCCTCCGCCGGACCAGGCGAGAACGCTGACGCTGTTTGGAACGATGGTTATCAAGCCGTTTGGCACATGAGCCAAGACCCCGCCGGAACCGTCACCGACTCATCCGGCAACGGCCTCGACCTGACCTTCACCATCGGTATGGGTGACGGCGATTTGGTCGACGCCACGGTCGGCAAGGGCGCCGAGTTCGATAGTGATCCCAACTACCTTCACACGGACGGCAATACCGTCACCATCACCTCGTTCACGCTCGAGGCTTGGATCCGCCCCGATGCCTTGAACGGCTGGCGGACCATCATGCACATCGATGATGGTGGTGGATCGAACTACCGAACCTTCGATATCAAGAACAGATTCCCGATCTTCGATGAGAACGACGACGGCAACGAGCACACCATGGGGCCCGATCAGTCGGGCACCGCAGGAGCGTGGAGGCACTTCACAGTGACTTACGACGATGCGGCGGGCTCGAACCGCTTGCGGGGATATCTCGACGGCGACCCCACTGGTTACACGGCGAACCCGAACCTGAGCGCGACCACCGGCCAAGTCATCGTCGGAGGGTTCAAGTGGGACGTCGACGGCCAGTTTATGGAGTTCTTCGATGGGACGATCGACGAAGTCCGAATCTCAGACACACCGAGAAGCGCCGATTGGATCAAAGCCCAACACCTGACAATGACCGACGCATTCGTGACGCCCGGCGGCGAGGAACCGGCGCCGACCCACGCCAACGTCGTCGCCAACGACACCGACGGCGATGGCGATTCCCTTACCGCAGTGCCCGTCGGTGGCCCCTCTGACGCCGCGTCGTTCACGCTCAACGACGACGGCTCGTTCACCTATACACCGAACCCAGGTTTCAGCGGTATCGACACCTTCACCTACAGGGCCAACGACGGCAGCGCCAACTCCAACACCGCCACCGCCACCATTACCGTGGTGTCCACCGGATCAACCGTCTCCGGCACCGTGTTCGAGGACATCGTCGGGGACGTGCTCAACGACGGCACGGTCGGCGACGCCAACAACCCGGGGGCGGTAGGCGTCGACGTCTACCTCTATGAGGACACGGATGGCAACAACACGCTCACAGTTGGTGTCAACGACACACTGATTGCCGGCCCGGTGGCGACCGACGGGTCGGGCGCCTACTCGTTCACCGGGCTTCCCGACGAGACATATTTCGTCGTCGTCGACTCGCGAACCGTACCGAGTGCCCAGAACCCAGCCACACCAATCGGCGACATCTGGGCGGTTCAGACCTACGGTCCGAGCGGAGCAGCCTGTGCCAACGGATCGGGAAGTGCACCGGAACGAGGCACAGCCGGCCCCTGCTACGGCGGTATCACCGGCCTCTTCTCGGACACCACGGGTCTCCCACTTCACAAAGCCAGGATGGTCGTCTCAGGAGCCAACGTCACCAACGTCGACTTCGGGTTCTCGTTCAACGTCGTCGTCAACACCCGCGGCGGCGATGCCGCAGACGACGATGGCGGGAACAACCGGACCGTTCAGGGCTCGCTGCGCCAGTTCATCCAGAACGCCAATGCGATAAGCGGCGCCAATGCGATGCGGTTCGTGCCGGCTGAACCGACTGACGCCACCGATGGGACGAATAACTGGTGGCGAATCTCGGTAACCAACAGCCTGCCGTCGATCGACAATCCATTCACGACCGTGGACGGGACCGCCTACAGCGTCGTGGACGGCACCGCCGTGCTCGACCCCAACCCGACCATGCTGGGGACGGGTGGCACCGTCGGCGTCGACGGCCTGGCCTTGCCACAAGTGGCCGGCCCGGAGCTCGAACTGCTGGGCGACCTCACCGTGAACACCGGCCTAGGTGTCAGCGATGACGGCGACAACTCAACCGTCCGCCGGTTGGCGATCAGTCAGTTCCAGTTCAACGGGTTGGCTACAACGGGCGGGCTCGCCAACAAGCTGACCGGCGTGCTGGTCGAGGAAAACGTTCTGGGCTCCGGACCGTCCACCTTCGTCGACCCCGGTGCCGGGAACCGCCAATCCCGCAGCATGTATGCGTACCACACCGAGGTGAGCGGAACCATCCGGAACAACCTGATCGGCTTTGCCGAGACGACGGCCTTCCCAATGACCTGGTCGGCCAAGGACCTCTTGATTGAGGGCAACGAAATCCGAGGTGCCGTCACCGCTGGCCTGGCGATCACCTACTCGGGTAGTGAGGTCTCCGGCGACATCACGGTACGAAACAACCTGATCGACGGCAACGGGGACGCCGGCTTGACGATGTACGGCTCCTACGGTTCGAACGTAGTCGAGAACAACACAATCACGAACAACGGTGCCTCCTTCTCGGGGCCCGGCGTCAACATTTGGGGAACCGGCAACAGCGTCACGGATAACATCGTCGCCGACAACAGCGCTGCCGGTGTAGTGGTCGTCGGCCAGCGGCCGACCACGTCCCCCACCTGGTCGGCTTCTGCCAATAACCTGATCAGCCAGAACCTGTTCGGCGGCAACGGGGGAACGGCGATCGACCTGGTGGAGTTGAGCGATAATGCCAACATCCACTGGGCAGGAGACGGGATCACTCTCACCGCCGGGACCAGCGCCACCACCGGCAACAACGGGCTCGACGCACCTGTCATCACCGTCGCCAACCCAACGACTGTGTCGGGAACAGGCTGTGTCAACTGTGACGTCGAGGTTTACAAGGCCGTTTCCGGAGCAGGAGACGGCGGCTACGGCGAGGCTACCGAGTTTCTCGGCGCCACGACCGCCGACGGCGGTGGAAACTGGAGTTTGACCGGCATCGTCGGCCTGGCAGTGCTAGACGACGTCTCGGCGATCGCCATTGACGGATCCAAGGACACGTCCGAGTTCGCGCTCAACGTCGTCGTGTCCGATCCCAACAATCCACCGGTGGCGGATGCGGGCGGCCCGTACAACATTGCCGAAGGCGATTCCCTGATCCTCGACGGCACTGGATCCTCCGACCCCGACAGTGATCCGCTCACCTACGCCTGGGATCTCGACAACGACTCTCAATACGACGACGCTGTCGGCGACTCACCCACCATCCCGTGGGCCACCCTCGCCGGGCTCGGTCTCGATGACGACGGCACATACTCAGTCGGACTCGAGGTGGATGATGGCATTGCGACCGACACCGACAACGTCAACCTCACGATCACCAACACCGCACCAACGCTGACGACCACTGGTTCGTCAACATCGTCGAGCGGGAGTCTCTACACCCTGACCCTCGGCGCATCCGACCCTGGTGATGACACCATCACGCAATGGGTCATCGACTGGGGAGACGGCACGGTCGACACAATCGCCGGCAACCCCGCCTCAACGACCCACACATATGTCGGGGACGGCGCCACCTTCAACATCCTGGCGGCAGCCACCGACGAGGACGGCACATACCGCCAAAACGACCTGCTCGTCCCGAGCTACCTCAACGACCTCACCATCCGATACCAGCCCGACGGGACATCCACGACGCTCGAGGCCGGGCACGGACTCGACCAGCCCTACGACGTCGCCATTGGGCCAACCGGTGACTTCTACGTCACCGGTTTCGGCTCCAACGAGGTTCACCGCTACGACGGCACAACCGGCGCCTGGGTCGCCCAGGTCATAGGCGGCGTCGATGCGTTCGGCCTGACGTTTGGACCTGACGGGCATCTCTATGTCGCCTCATACGGCACGAACGAGGTCATCAAATACAACGGAACCACCTTCGCCCCCCTCGGCGCATTCGTAACCGCCGGTTCCGGTGGCCTGACCAACCCTGCTGGCATCACCTTCGGGCCCGACGGGCACCTCTACGTCAGCGCCTTCGGCGATGGAGCGATCAACAAATACAACGGAGCGACAGGCATCCCGATTGGTCCACTGTTCGTCCCCGCCGGGAGCAACGGGCTATCAACACCCGAGGACCTGACATTCGGCCCCGACGGGCACCTCTACGTCACCGATCCCAGCAACAACAACGTCCAGCGCTACAACGGCACCACCGGAGCCTCGATAGGCGTGTTCAACTCCGGACTCAACCCGAACGGAGCAATCGGCCTCGCCTTCGCACCCGACGGCTACCTCTACGTTGCGAGCTACTACGACGACGACGTCCACCGCTTCAACGCCTCAACAGGCGTCTACCTCGATGACGCAGTCGCCGGCGGAGCCGGTGGACTCGATGGCCCCGCATACCTCATGTTCATCCCCGAACAGCAAGTGCTGGTGACTGATGACGGCTTCATCGTCAACTCCAGCGGGGACCTCGGCGACTTGTCACCGGGGGACGGCGCGTGTGACACGGGCGGCACGGTCGGTGCCGATCCCGAGTGCACGCTGCGGGCGGCAATCGCAGAGGCCAACGCCTTCGCCGGCGACGACACCATCGAGTTCAACATCCCGACCAGCGATCCCGGTTGGAACGCCGGTGCTACAACCTTCACCATCACCCCGGGCACATCACTTCCACCAGTCTCTGGTTCGACGGCCATCAACGCCACCACCCAGAGCCAGTGGAGCGGCGTGAACCGGCCGGTGGTCGAGCTCGACGGCAACCTGCTGTCTGCAAGCGAGAACGGCATCGAGCTCTCTGGCGGTACATCCGAGGTCCGAGGCCTCGCAATCGGCAACTTCCCGGGCTTCGGCATCGACGTCTCGGGCGGTTCGGGTCACGTCATAGGCGGGAACCATATCGGCCTCGATGGGCTGGGGCTGATGGCGCGAGCCAACAACTGGGGCATCAACGTGTCCGCCGACGGTGTTGTGGTTGGTGGCACAGGCACCTATGACGGAAACGTGGTGGCTGCCAATACCCTGCGAGGCATCACCGTCCGGTCGGCAAACGTCGACGTAGTAGGCAACATCGTCGGACTCGACGTGGCCGGTACGGCCCGGTCCAACGCTGCCGGCATCACCGTGGACCTCGGCGCCACGGACGTGACTGTAGGTGGACCCACGGCCGCCGAACGCAACATCGTCTCCGGCAACTCGAGCAGCGGCATCCGCATCGCCGGAGTCGGAACCGCGAACACGACTGTGCAGGGCAACTGGATAGGCACCGACCTAGCCGGCACGGGAACCATGCCCAACGGCCACGGAATCCTTCTCGACAACGACCCAACCGCTGTTCTCATCGGCGGCATAGGGCCCGGCGAAGGCAACCTCATCCGTGGCAGCACCTGGAACGGGGTGCGGGTCGAGGGCGGTGCGACTGACGACATTGCCATCGTGGGGAACTCGATCTATGAGAACGGCTGGATGGGCATCGAGATCGGCGGCGACGGCCAGAACGTCATTGATCCGGGCGACGGGGACACCGGAGCCAACGGACTGCTGAATCACCCGGCTATCACTTCGGCTACGGAATCGGGCGGGACCGTGACCGTCGACTTCGACCTGGACGTTCCGGCCGGCAGCTACCGGATCGAGTTCTTCACAACCCCTCAGGTCGATCGGACCGACCGCGGCGAGGGTGAGACCTTCGTCGACTCGTATGACGTCATCGGCCACCCGGGCGGCGCAGCCTCGTATTCGACGGCGTTCCCCGGCTCTACCGGCGACCTCATCACCACCACCACAACGGAAGCTATCAGCCTGCCCTTCGGCGCCACATCGGAGTTCTCGGTCACAGTTGCCGTGGACCCGGCGACGTTCGTGGTGAACTCGACGGAAGACGATCCAGACCTCAACCCAGGCAACGGCATCTGCAACATCGGATCGGACAACACCGCTGGTGTCCCCGCCTGCACGCTGCGAGCTGCGATCGAAGAGGCGAACGCTTCGGCCGGCGCGCAGAGCATCGAATTCAACATCCCAGCCACTGAAACAGGACACAGCGGGGGCGTTTGGACCATCAGCCCAGTCTCGTCCCTGCCGAATGTCTCCACCACGATGACCATCAACGGGACAACCCAGCCCGGTTACGTTGCCAACTCAGCTGCATCACCAGGCGCCCTGAACGGCACCCAGGCCGTTGTCATCAGTGGCTCCAGTGCCGGCGCCGCAGACGGCTTGAGGATCACAGCAAGCAACGTCACACTCTCCGGTCTGACCTTCAACAGCTTCAATGGGCATGGCTTCGGAGTCAGCGGGGCCGATGTCACCCTCACCGCGGTCCACGTCGGTACCGACGCCGCGGGAACCGCGCCGCAGCCGAACACCGGGGCCGGCATCTACGTCACCGGGGCACGCGCCACCATCGGTGGGACCAAGGCTGCCGACCGTTTCCTCGTGTCTGGGAACGACGGGCAAGGTATTGACATCGGCGGTATCGACGCAGCCATTCGCGGTGGCGTCATCGGCCTCAACGCGGCGACCACGCTTCCGCTCCCCAATGGCGCCAACGGCGTGCGCCTGTCCGGAACCACGGGCGCCACTGTTGGCTCCCCCGGCGCGGGCAATGTGATCTCCGGCAACAATCTGGCGCCCGCCACAGCCGACGGGATCTACGCCACCAGCGGTGGCAGCCACACAATCCAATCGAACTTGATCGGAACGAATAACGCGGGAGACGCCCTCGGGAACTATCACGCTGGTGTCGCCGTCTGGAATGCGACTGCGATGACGATCGGCGGGACGGGTGCCGGTGAGGGCAACGTCATCTCCGACAACGGGGCATACGGCGTCTCTATCGGCGGAAGCTCAGCCACCGGCAACACCGTCGCAGGCAACTACATCGGCACTGACCCAACCGGCGCTACCGAGCTGGGCAACGTCGATGCGGGCGTACGAATCTCCGATGGCGCGTCGTCCAACACGATCGGCCCGAAGAACGTCGTCTCGGGCAACGATGGCTATGGCGTCGACATCACAGGAGCCGGCACGGATTCCAACGATGTGGTCGGGAACCATGTCGGTACGGATGTTGGTGGAACCGCCAACCTCGGCAACGGCAGCGACGGCGTGGCGATCCGAGGCGGGGCGCAGAGCAACACCGTCGGTGGCCTCCTTGGTGCGGATCGCAACTACATCTCCGGCAACGCCAACGATGGCGTCTGGATTACCGGCAGCGGAACAGAGCTCAACGTCGTACAGGGCAACTGGATCGGGTACGGCAGTGACGGCAGTGCGATCGGCAACTCGTACCACGGAGTCGCTGTTGAGTTCGGTGCAGCCAACAACTTGGTGGGGGGCAACTCGGCGGCAGCGGCCAATCGAATCGGCAACTCCGGTTGGGATGGCGTTGCTTTCAACGGTGGGAACGGCACCGGCAACGCGGCCTACCGGAATGAGATCGCCAACAACACCGGCTTGGGGATCGACATCGACAACGACGGTGTCACCCCCAACGACCCGGGTGACGGGGATGCGGGCGACAACGACGTTCTCAACTTCCCGGTCACCACTTCTGCAACCGAATCGGGCGGAATGGTGACCGCGAGCTTCGATCTCGACGTGCCGGCGGGCGACTATCGAATCGACTTCTACGTCAACACGGCCGCCGACGCCAGCGGGCACGGCGAGGGAGAGACGTGGGTGGCCACTGCCTATGTGAACTCACATCCAGGCGGCTCTGTTGGGTATGGCTCGGCCTTCCCCGGAAGTGTCGGCGACATCCTCACTGCGACCACCACCGAGAACGCCACGCCGCCCATTGGCTCTACATCTGAGTTTTCGGCGGCGTACACGGTGACTGGCGCTGATGTGACGCCACCGGCCATCACGCTGGTGGGGGTTGATCCACAGACGATTGAGGTTGGTTCGCCGTATGTGGAGCTGGGAGCAACTGCGCTTGACGACGTTGACGGTGACCTGACAGGGTCGATCTTGATCGACGCTACCGCGGTCAACACCGGGGTCCTGGGGTCCTATGTAGTGACCTATGACGTCACCGATGCCGCTGGGAACCCGGCGGTGCAGGTGACCCGCACCGTTGATGTCGTGGACACGACTGCTCCGGTGATCACTCTGGTGGGTGCCGACCCGCAGACCATTGAGGTTGGTTCGCCGTATGTGGAGCTAGGCGCAACTGCCTCCGATAACTACGACGGGGACATCACCGGATCGATCGTCATCGACGCCACCGCCGTCAACACATCGGTCCTCGGCTCGTACCCGGTCACCTACAACGTCACCGACGCCAACAGCAACGCTGC
>JAAELU010000049.1 GCA_024226255.1 bacterium
GCAGCGTTGCGGTCCAGCGCCGACGTTCCAGTGTTCGTGGGCGGCTCTGCAATCGACGGGGTGGAGCACGCCAAGCTACTTGGCGCTGACTTGGGTGGATCGGATATGACGCTGTCATCGCCTATCTGCTGGAGTTGGTCTAGCCCCCTAGTTGGGAGGCCATCTGCCGGAAGGATTCCAGGCCTTCGGCGAGTGCTTCGGCAAGGGCCGCCAATTCCGTCTCGGATATGTCGATCTCGATGGGTACATCAAGGTTCACCGGTACGTTGGCATTGACCGGGATCGTCTCGTTGACCGGGATCGCAACATCCAGATCGATCGGCAGGTCCAGCTTGATGGGCACCGTGATGCTCAGAGGTATGTCGATGCCGAACGGGCCCTGAACCGTGATGGTTGTGTCGAACTCCTCGTCGATGGGGATCGTCGTATTGATTGGGACATCAATCGTGCGGTTGAGCACGACCTCGGTTCTGATGGGGACGCTCTCGTTGATGCTGACATCAAAAGTGATCGTCGATGAGCTGAACTGGTCGATTCCGGCTACAGCCTCACCGAGGGCCGAATCGATGGTGGGGCCCAGGTCGCCGAGTTGTCCCTGGAAATCGTTGATCTGGGCGGCGTAGAGAGCGGCACCACCTTCCACCCGGAGCATCGTCTCCTCGAGTTGATCCTGCCGGTCCTGCGATTCAGCAAGATCATCGGTCAACGAGTTCACCTTGGTGAAGAGGAATACGGTCGCCGCAGCCAGGGCAACGATCACGATGCCGGCTCCGATCATAAGATTGCGGTTCATGGTCATGGGCACCCCCTTGGCTGCCGGTTCTGTAGCTGACAATTCTGAATCCTCCTGGTGCGGTGAGCGGCGCATCAACCACGCCACCAGCCATGCGACCACCAGGACAAAGCCGGCGGCAACAAATGTCTCGGCCATAGCTGCTGCCGTTAGATCAGCCGATGCCTCCACAACAAGATCCGCGTAGTCGGGATCGCCTAGTGAGGGCAGGTCCATCTCGGTGCGCAGCTGATTGAAACGATGTAGCCCCCAGGCAGTGAGGCCGGAAAGGCCGACAGATAGGCCGATCAGGCGCAACACCATCACGAGGCTTGCCGCTGTTCCCCGGCGATCTGCGGGCGCCGAATCTACGACGGCGGCGGTGGTTGGTGCCATTACCAGCCCGAATCCGACTCCCAGAAAGGCAAGCTCGGCGGCCATGACCCAGAAGCCCGTGTCGGCATCCCATCCATATCCCATCAGGAAGAACGCCGCCGAGGCCACGGCCAGCCCGATCAGCACGGGCGGGCGGTACCAGCGGCTCTCGGTGACTCGGCCGCCAACGTATGAGGCC
>JAAELU010000050.1 GCA_024226255.1 bacterium
ACCTCAGACCCGAACTCCAACACCAACCTCCCAAATCGCTGGGAGGATTCTCCAATGTGTTACCGATGTGGTGAGGGAAATGTGTTACCGATGTGGTGAGGGCTCCCCGGTAACTGGTATCTCGCAACTGGTAACTGGGAGCTCCCAAGTGTCGGCCGGGCCGGAGACGCGAACTCTCACATCTCACATCTCACATCGGCGAGCGCTAGCGAGCCCTCAGACTCCCCGGAATTCCCAATGCCAGGTTTCGTTGCTGATGGGATGCCAACCAAAGGCACGGCCGTTGGCTTGTAACCATTGCCACTCTCGATCGCTGCGATCGATGATGTGGCCATTGGTGACATCGACCGCCAGGCCGGCGCCGTGGCGGCTTGTGCCGGGCGGCAGAACGTTCGCCTTCTTCTCACCGGCAAGGTGCGCCTTGTGTGCCCGGTCCTGTGATTCCCAAGTGCGGTACGTGTCGATCGCCTCGAGTTTGATGCCGTCGCGCTCAGCGGCGGCCCGCATCAGGTCCCACGCCTCGGCGGCCGGGGCGAGCAGTTTTCCGTTGCCATGCCAGCTTCCGGAGACTGGAGTCAGTTCGTCAGGGCGAAGTCGCCCATTGCGAGCTTCGATGCCATTGGCGGCCATATAGCTCTTCAACTCTTGGGAGGACATGATGACCCCGTCGGCCACGTGATGAGTCGGGAAGTAAGTTGTGCCGGTCGAAGTTGCTCCACCGGCCGGGTTGATGCTCGACACCGTTTGTGGTCCGGACATCATCGTTCCGAGGGTCACACCGCCGCGGCTGTTGAGCGCGGCCAGCCCCATCGGACTAGCCATGATCTGAGGAGAGCCGTCGTCGCCATTGGCGTCTTCAATACCGGCAAGCGCGCTGTTGTCATTGGCGGTTGACATGCGGCTGTCCAGCAACGACTGAAAGGCCCCCGTGACCGGCGGCCGCTCAACCTGCGCCTGAATCGTTTGGATGCGCGATACGATTTCGTTGATGCGTTGCATCAGAAGTCCTGTCGGCCCGGTCTCAGCCGAGTTGCGCAATTGTTTCGCGAGATTGAGCTTTGGTGTTGCTAGACCAACTTGCGTTCCGCCATGCCATTCAGAATCTCGAGCACACAGCGATTCGCCAAGAATGCCGTGATCTGGCCCGGCCCATCGTATGGCGGCGAGACCTCGACCACGTCGGCTCCGACAACATTGAGCTCGCGGCCCAATCTGCGCAGAGTGTCGAGAAGTTCCCTGGAGGTGAGCCCTCCCGGTTCCGGGGTTCCGGTCCCCGGAGCCATACCGGGGTCGACCACATCGATGTCAACCGACAAGAACACGGCGTCGGCCCCTTCGGCCGCGTGAGCTACCGCATCTTCGACGACGGCGCGCAGCCCGCGTTCACCTATCTCTGTCATGAGATAGGTGCGCATCTGCTGTTCCTCCATCCATGCAACGGTCTCAGGTTCCGGCCAGTAGCCGCGAAGCCCGATTTGGACGAAGCGGTGACCGGCTACGGCCCCCGACTCAATGAGTCGGCGCATTGGGGTGCCGTGTCCGAGCAGTGTCCCGCTGGCCGATGTCATACCCGTGTCGGCATGAGCGTCGAAGTGGATGAGGGCGATGTCGCCATGGACGGCAGCAACCGCGCGGGCATTGGGCCAGGTAATTGAGTGGTCGCCGCCGAGCACGATGGGGACCGCTCCGTGACGAGCGATCTTTTCCACGGCGGCGCCGATTAGGTCGATGGAGTCCTCCAAGTAGCCAGGAGGCAGGACCAGATCGCCGGCGTCGACCACGTTCAGCACGCCGAGTGGATCGATCCCTGTGGGCAGATGTGGCCGATATCCGTCGAATCCCAGGTAGTCGGCCTCCCGAATTGCCTTGGGACCCATCCTGGCGCCAGCCCGATAGGTCGTCGCCCAATCCAATGGAGCACCCAGGATGACAACGCCGGCGTCGCCGAGATCGTCGAGCGGTCTGGCCGGCACTCCCGAGTAGCTGCCGCGTGATGTATAGGAATGGACCTGTGCGGCGTGAAACGGATCTGTCATCGGATTCCTCGTTCGAGCGTCTGGCGGCTAACCGTAGTCAGCCGGATCGTGTCGGGCTCACGGCCCGTTCGTGGCGGCTCCCGTCGAGAAAGCACTGCGTGCCGCCTCCAGCTCTGCCGGCGTGCCAATGTCGAACCACAGCCCCTTCAATTGCACGGCCTCGACGATTTCCCCCAGCGCAGCGAGCCGGTTGATGGCATCGGGGAGCTCGAGTTCTCCACGTTGTGACGGTTCGATTCGCTCGAGCTGCTCCCACACCTGGGGGCCGAGCACCATCAGCCCGGAGTTGTTCCACAGGCTCGGCGGAGACCCCACCGGTTTCTCCACAATCTCCTTGATCCGCTTGTCACTCCCGAACACCACTGAGGCGTGGCGTCCCACGTCGTCGACGAGATTCACGCCAATGGTCGCGGCGAATCCAGGCCGCCAGGCGTTGATCACCTGCAGGTAATGCTCGGAGGCGGTAGCAATGTCTCCCCAGCAGAGAAGGAACGGCATATCGCCTGTCGCATGGCGGGCAAGGCGTACCGCGGCGGCGGTGCC
The DNA here is from genome assembly GCA_024226255.1 of bacterium. Lineage (GTDB taxonomy): Bacteria > Actinomycetota > Acidimicrobiia > Spongiisociales > UBA5794 > JAHEJX01. The sequence goes on from JAAELU010000050.1 coordinate 2,580, forward strand.
TTCCGGAGCAGGCTGGCGAACGAAAGCCACCGGGATTTGAGAACGTGCTGCCAGATACTCTTCGATCGTGGAGGCGTGATATCCGGTGACCACCGTTACCGAGGTGATGCCGGCCGTTGCGATGGCGGCGACGATGTTCTTAATGAGGGGGCGGCCTCCAATCTCGAGCATTGGCTTTGGAATGTGCCTGGTTGCGTTCCCCAGTCGAGTGCCGCGGCCGGCGGCGAGGACTATCGCGCGTCCAATGACCACAACGCCCCACCCTCCGCGGTAGCCACAAGGATCGGCCCACCGCAGGCTGATTCCATCGCCGCTTGGACCGCCATCGCGCGTTCCTCGGTCGTCAGGGCAATGGCCCATCCGCCGAATCCGGCTCCGGTCAGGCGGGCACCGGCGGCGCCGGCGTTCCGAGCAGCAGCGACCAGACGATCAAGTGAAGGGGTGCTGGCCCCGTAGCGGGTCAAGCTGAGATGGGACGCATCCATCAGGCGTCCCATTTCCTCCAAGTCAGCGCCGCGGATGGCCTGTTCGGCAGCATCGACTCGGTCGGCTTCCGAGAGCACATGTTCTGCAGAGATGCGGAGGTCGAGTTGACGGTCCAAGGGCAGGCCCAAGTTGTCGGTCTGGCTGATGGCGGCGGCTTGGGCAACAGAAATCGTAGGCAACGCGGAGATGGATTCCTGATCGGCCGTTCGCACCCTCGACAGCTGAGGCGCCGTCTCCCCTGATGGATCGGGGGCGTCGCCGAGCAACGCGGCGGCTGCTCGTGACGCCAGGACGAAGGAGTTGTAGGAGTTCGCCGCCGACTCGCCCTTTGGCGCCTTCGTTCCTGAGTAACCGGCGATCCACACAAAGCTTTCCGGCATTGGAATGTGTGTGTGAGCTGATGGGTCGAAGTCGATTCGAAGGGCGTGGCCAGGGCGGGCAAAGGCAATCACCGTTTGATCCATCGCCCCGCCTGCGATGGCCGCGGATTGTTCGGCCCTAACAGCGGCCGCCACCAGCTCTTCCGCGTCGAGGCCCACATCCCAGACTTCGTTCAGGGCGATCACGCAGCCGACCGAGAGTGCCGACGAGGAGCTCAGGCCACCCGTGGATGGGAGATCACCGTCAAGTGCCAGCTGAGCTCCGCGTCCTGGCGCCAGCGGCTGAATCTGATCGAGCACTGCCAACACATACTTGGCCCATCCCGGCGCGGCTCGCGCCGAATCGCTGTCAATGACCGCGCCATCGAGAGTTGATACCGCGATCAGTCCCGGTTGGGCTCGTTCGCTGGCGGCGAATTGGATCGATTCCGCAATAGCCATCGGGAGGACGGGCAGCCCGCAGTAGTCCGTGTGCTCGCCGATGAGGTTGATCCGCCCAGGCGAGTTGACGACAGCCGTCGCGGCGTCGCCAAAATGGTCATTGTGGAGCGATGCGGCGTCGTTCATCGGGGAGACGCTATCACCCCCCGCACCGCGACTCCGCCCTTGCTCACGGTACGATCCGGCCGTGGTCACGACAGCAGCAATGATTGGTGCCGGCCAGCGCGGACACTTCACTTTTGGTGCCTACGCAACGGAGCACCCAGGTGAGATCCAGTTCGTGGCTGTAGTCGACCCGAACCCAGCCCGGCGAGACCGATTCGTCGCGGCCCACTCAGGTGCCCGAACGTTTGCGACTGCCGCCGATTGGCTGGCGGAGGGCCAAATCGCCGACGTTGCGATCGTTGCCAGTCCCGATCGTTTCCACTCCGAAGCTGCTGCCGGAGCTATGCACGCCGGATACGACGTCTTGCTGGAGAAGCCGATGGCTTCGAGCCTCGAAGAGTCCGTGGCACTGGTCCGGATCTCTGAGGCGACAGGGCGAACGCTCGCCGTTGCCCACGTGCTGCGGTATACGCCCTTCTTCACCACGCTGCATGGCGTGGTGACCTCGGGCCGCTTGGGTGAGATCGTCACGGTCGAACATCGCGAAAATGTGGCTGCATTCCACATGGCCCACAGCTTTGTGCGGGGCAACTGGTCCCGCGCCGACGAATCGACTCCGATGATCGTGCAGAAGTGCAGCCATGACTTTGACATCCTGGCGTGGAATCTTCCATCGCCGGTGGTCAGTCTCTCGTCAATCGGCTCTCTGATGCACTTCCAGCCGGACAAGGCACCGGACGGGGCCACGCCACGATGCACGGATCCCTGTCCCGTCGAGGCATGCCCTTATGACGCTCGCCAATACCTCAACCCGGCGTGGACGGCGTGGCCGGTGCACGTGATCACCGATGACATCAGTCAGGCGGGACGTGAAGCGGCATTGCGTTACGGCCCGTGGGGCCGCTGCGTGTACACGGCCGGCTCAGATGTGGTCGATCATCAGGTTGTCATGATGGAATTGGCCACCGGAGCCTCGGTCGTTCTCGTGATGCATGGTCATTCGGCCGAGGAGTCGCGAACGATGCGTTACGACGGGACCCGGGCCACGCTTCGGGCTCGTTTTGGGCGTCATTCGGCGATTGAGGTCACCGACCATATGGGTGGGGCGACTGAGAGCATTCCCATCGAGGAGCCGCGCGGCGGTCATGGCGGCGGCGATAACGGAGTTGTCGGAGCCTTCCTCGATGCGGTGCGCAATCGGCGCCAACCGTTGACCGGGGCCGCCGAGTCATTGGAGAGCCATCTGCTTGCCTTCGCAGCAGAACAATCCCGCATGAGCGGTGAACCCATCGACATCAAGTCACTACGCGCCGCGACGTTGCGTGGTGGCGACTGTTGAATGATCGCTGCGGACGGATCTGCAGATGACACCCGTAGAGGCGCACACCGGATTGTCCAACAGTCGTCTAGCTGTTGTCGAGCCGGTTCTGGTAGGCCGCGAACGTGGCGACCCCGGCTGCGATCAAGGCAAGGAAAAGCCCAAACTTGCGATCCAACGACGCCAACCTCCACAGCATGCGGAGAATCACGAACGCCAGACCAGCCGCGGCAAGGTAGAACGTGAGGTCAGCCGGGGAGTCGACCGTGGCTTTGTCCATCGCCTCAAGGATCAACACGACGCCGGCGGCCACGACCAGGACGATCGACAATACAGCGGTCCAGCCCGAGTCCCAGCCGTTTGCGCTGAGGTGACCCCCGACTCCGTACCAGGTGAAGAAGCTCGCGATGAACATCACTGCGGCCGCTCCGACCGTCAATTGTTGGTTGGCGCTGAGTTTGCTGAAATCCATTCCCGCTCCTGAGATTCGCCACATTCGGCTTAAAAGTGACAATCGGACTGTAGATCTTCGGACGGCTCGGGTGGCGTCTTTTCACAGCTTTTCGGAATGATCACCGCCGACGCGGCGCTGTAGGAATGCATACCCCATCACGGAGGATTTCATGTCCGTTCGCCTGTTTCCGCCGATGCCCGAGAACTTCGAACCAACCAGGGCCACTTTGCACCAGTACTCGAATGCGATTGGCGTGATTCCGAGGGTCCATGCAGATCCTCACGAGAAGTGGTGGCACGTGTCGCTGAACGTCACCGAGCGAGGTCTCGAAACGAACGAAATGGTCTTGCCCTCGGGAGGTACTCTCAGCCTGCGTCTGGACTTCAAGGAACATCGGGTCGTCGTCGAAGCAGATGGTCATGAGGTAGCCGGCTTTGGTATGGACGAAGGGTTGACCGGAACGCAGATGGGTGAGGCCGTAATCGCCGCAGTCTCGACATTGGGCCTCGATGGTGAGTACGCCCGCGACAAGTTCGAGTCAGATGAGCCACGTGAGTATTCCGCGGATGCCGCCGCAGGGTTCTTTGAGGTTCTGACATCGATCCACAGCGCCTACTCGGTCCACCGCGATCGAATCGGCGATTCGGCCGGGCCACTGCAGCTATGGCCGCACGGCTTCGATCTTGCGTTCGAGTGGTTCGGCACGCGGATCGAGGACTACGAAGAGCACGGTGAGATGACGAAGTTGCCGGCGCAGTGCAACTTCGGGTTCTATCCAGCGGGGAGGGCATATCTATATGCCAACCCGTGGCCGTTCGAGGGGGACACATTGCTGGCCGTCGAGCTGCCCGGCGGCGCCGAATGGCATACCGACGGTTGGGAGGGGTCTGAGTTGTTCTACGACCAGATCGCCGGCGATGAAAGGGCCGAGCAGCGGATCCTCGACTTTTTCGGGGCCGTTTTCGACGCGGCCAAGCCGACGCTGAGCGCGTGACATTTACCAGTTGCCAGTTACCAGTGCCGATTCCTGCTGATAACTGGTAACTCATAACTGGTAACTCTTTGGCCAACGGAGAAGTGGCAACTTTTCTGGTCGCCGACAACTGGTAACCGCTGGCCGGGGCTGGCAACATGCGTATCCCGTCGAAGGAGATCTGTGGATCGAGATGCCCTCAAGGCCGCCGCGGCCATCGCTGCGGTGGGTGAGGTCGATTCGGGAATGGTGGTTGGGCTCGGTACCGGTTCGACGGCGGGCCACGCGGTCCGAGAAATCGCAAAGCTGCTCGGAGCTGGAAGGCTCACGGACATTGTGGGCGTTCCCACATCCCAGGCCACCGCCGACCTCGCCGATGAGGTCGGCGTGCCCCTGATTATCCCAGGTGAGGCCACGATCGACCTGGCGATAGACGGCGCCGATGAGATTGGTCCCGAGCTCGCACTGATCAAGGGCGGGGGCGGCGCGTTGCTTCGGGAGAAGGTCATCGCGGCGTCGGCCCGACGTTTTGCCGTCATATCGGACGATTCCAAGATGGTGGCGGCTCTGGGCTCTTCGTTCGATTTGCCGCTCGAAGTGGTCCAGTTCGGTCTAACGATCACGATCGACGCCCTCGCCAAATTCGGCGAGCCACACCTGCGTCTCGATGACTCAGAGGCCCCCTACGTGACCGACAACGGCAACTACATCATCGACCTGGCGGTTCTGCCAATCACTGATCCGGCGGCGACCAACGCCGCGCTACATAACGTTCCCGGTGTCTTGGCGACCGGTCTCTTTGTAGGCATCGCCGACGTCGCATACATCGCAGGTGCCGGTGGCGTGCGCCGCATCGAAGCCGGATCCCCGGCGTAAGGAGTTTGGACCCAAACAATGAACAATACTGAGATTCTCAAGTTGGTCGGATCAGACCTCGGCTACAGCGAGTGGTTCCACATCGACCAGGAGCGGGTCAATCAGTTCGCCGACGTGACGCTGGATCACCAGTTCATTCATGTGGACCCGGAAGCAGCGGCGACTACCCCGTTCGGTGGCCCGATCGTTCATGGTTTTTTGACACTCTCGCTGTTGGTTCATCTTGCGGAACAGTTGGCTGCGAAGCCAGACAACCTGGCGATGGCCGTCAACTATGGATTCAACAAGATCCGGTTCCTTGCCCCGGTTCCTGTGGGATCTGATGTCCGGGTTCACATGACGGTCGCCGATGTCGTCGAAAGACATCCGGGACAGTTCCAGATCACCCACGACGTCACCGTGGAGATTCAAGGCCACGAGAAGCCGGCGCTCATCGCCCAGTGGCTGAGCCTGCTAATCACTCGCCAAGGAGAACAATGAGAGAAGCGGTCATCGTCTCGGCAGCTCGGACACCCATTGGGCGGGCCTACCGAGGCGCCTTCAACAACCTCGAAGGCCCCACGATGGGAGCGCACGCCATCGAGGCTGCGGTAGAGCGGGCCGGCATTGAACCGGCTGAAGTCGATGATGTCATCATGGGATGTGCGATGCCGCAGGGCACTACCGGGCACAACATCGGTCGCCTGGCAGCACTCGCCGCCGGCCTTCCCGTTGAGGTGAGCGGCATGACGATGGACCGGCAGTGCTCCTCCGGCCTCATGGCTATCGCGACGGCGGCCAAGCAGGTGATTGTCGACAATGCCCCCATAGTTGTCGCCGGCGGTGTCGAGTCCATCAGCCTTGTCCAGAACGAGCATTACAACCTGCATCGGTCTTCCGATCCCCAGCTGTTGGCGACTCAACCCGATGCCTACATGCCGATGCTCAAGACGGCTGAGGTGGTGGCTGAGCGTTACAGCATCTCGCGAGAGCAACAGGACGAGTATTCACTGCAGAGCCAGTTGCGGACCGCGGCCGGTCAGCAAGAGGGACGATTCGACGCTGAGATTGTGCCAGTCACTGCAACCAAGGGCGTCATGGACAAGGAGACCGGCGAGGTTTCGTTTGAAGAGGTCACTATTGCCCACGATGAAGGGAATCGTCCGGGCACGACTCTCGAGGGCCTCGCCGGCTTGAAGACGGTCTTCGATGGGGGGACCATCACGGCCGGCAACGCCAGCCAACTGTCGGACGGCGCGGCGGCGACTGTTGTGATGGAGGCCGCCGATGCCGAGCGGCGCGGTCTCGATGCCCTCGGCTACTACCGAGGGATGGCAGTTGCCGGCGTGTCTCCCGATGAGATGGGGATTGGTCCTGTCTACGCCATTCCCAAACTCCTCGAGCGGACTGGTCTGAATATGGACGACATCGGTTTGTGGGAGCTCAACGAGGCATTTGCGGTGCAAGCCTTGTACTGCCGCGACAAGCTCGGTATCGACAATGAGATCTACAACGTCGACGGTGGTTCGATCTCGATTGGGCATCCGTACGGAATGTCGGGAGCACGCATGGTGGGACACGCTCTCATTGAAGGGAAGCGCCGCGGGGTTCGCTACGTCGTGGTCACAATGTGTGTCGGCGGTGGCATGGGTGCTGCCGGACTGTTCGAAGTGGCCTGATGGCGGATCGTTGATGCGCGCTCTCCTCGTCGAAACCCTGGGAGCTCCGGAAGCCCACCGGATAGCGGAGTTGCCGGATCCTGTTGCCGATTCGGGCGATGTCATTGTTGATGTGAGAGCGGCCGCTCTCAACTTCGCGGACCTGCTGGTCATGAAGGGGCTCTACCAGCTCCGTCCCGATCTTCCGTTTGTCCCGGGCGCCGAGGGTTCCGGCGTTGTCTCAGCCATCGGATCCGACGTCGCGGGCATAGCGGTTGGCGATGAGGTGTCCTTTATCGCTGTCACTGGAGCGTTTGCGGAGAAAGTGAAGCTGGCTGCTGAGATGGTTCTGCCCAAGGCTGCCGAACAGAGCTTCGTCGAGGCCGCCGGATTCAGCCTGACGTATGCGACTTCCTACTACGCCCTCAAGCAGCGGGCGGCGTTGCAGCCCGGTGAGACACTTGTCGTCCTGGGGGCTGCTGGTGGCGTCGGCGCTGCTGCGGTTGAGTTAGGCAAGGTTATGGGTGCCCGGGTGATTGCGGCCGCGAGTTCAGATGAGAAGCTGGAGTTTGCCACATCGCTGGGGGCCGACGCAGTCATCAACTACTCGACTACCGACGTCAAGGCCGCCATCCGCACACTCACCAATGGCTCGGGTGCCGACGTGGTCTATGACCCGGTCGGCGGGGACTTCTCGGAGCCTGCCTTGCGGGCAATGGCCTGGGGCGGTCGCTACTTGGTCGTGGGCTTCGCCGCAGGAGACATCCCGTCAATACCACTGAATCTGACTTTGCTGAGGAGCGTCAGCATCGTGGGGGTGTATTGGGGGAGTTGGGTAGGTCGTGATCCCAAGGGCAATATGGACAACTATCAAGAGCTGCTGGCGATGGTGGGGCGAGGTCAGATCGCCCCAAGGGTGACAGAAGTGTTCACTCTCGACGAGTTTGTCAGCGCCTACGAGGCTATTAGCGCTCGCCGGGTCAAGGGCAAGATTGTCTTCGACCTGTCCTAGGAGTTCTTGGCGATCCGGACGGGCTGCTCCAGGCGGCCCATTCCGCCCACCGCGGCGATAGCAATGAGTAGTCCTAGCGCCGATGCCGGAAGCAGGTGTGACCGCAGTGTGACCGCCGTCGTCGTCACAGTCGCCGCGATCTGTGTGACCGGGTTCGGCGATGGGATGGTTGCGACGTCGGAGGGCAGTGCCATCAGATCATCCTTGATCAACATCGCGAGTTCGCCCTTGAGGGTGTAACGCTCGTCTCGCGCCAGGGGGACCGTCGGCTCGGGAGGGCGCGTCGTTGTGGTCGTGGGAGCGACGGTCGTTGGCGGCGCCGTCGCCACACTTGTTGACGGCGGCTCGGTCGTCGGCGCAACGCTGGTCGTCGGTGGCACCGTGGTCACCGTCGGCGGCGAAGTCGTTGAGGTGGTTGGCGGCACGGTGGTTGTGGTGGAAGTCGTGGGCGCAACGGTGGTGGAAGTTGTGGTTGTTGTCGGCGCGACGGTTGTCGTGGTTGTTGTGGGCGCGATCGTCGTTGTGGTGGTTGACGTTGTGGTGGTCGAGTCATCCCACTGACCGAAGATCTCGACGTTGTCGATGTAGAGATCGCCATCCCATTGCCCGTGGGCGAAGAACCCAACGTAGAAGTGGTGGTTGGCGTATTCGGTGACTTCGTAGGTGCGGGTATGGACGCCGTTGTCTGACTTGTCGTCGAGGTTGAATGAGTCGAGAACGATCCAACGATTCCCGTTATGCACGGCCACGTTGAAGTGACCGGCGGTGGCCGCGTTGAGGTCGAACCGATACTTGAATCGGAGCGTGGCGGTTGCCGCTCCCGTTAGCTTGGCGCGACGGGCGAGGCCTGTGCCGGCGAGTCTTTCATCGTCTCCGGAAATGCGGGCGCATCGCTCGTGGGGGCAGCCGCCACCACTCTCGACAGTCACGTCACCTCGGTCCGGCCCGCCACCGTCGACGTACTCCCACCAAGCGCTGTTGAAGGGGGTACTGCCGTGGTTGCCGCCGTAGTCACCGCTGGAGAAACGGTCCAGAAACCGGAATCCTGATTGGGCCGCTGCGGCCGGCGCCGACTGCAGAGCCATCCCCAAGACCAAGACCCAAGCTGTCATTGCAAAAAGGGCAACGCCTATCCGTCGGGTCATTCGAACACCACCATATGTTCGTGCGAGAAAACCGCTTCGGGGGCCTCCGCTGTCTTCGAACCGAAGGGATCGGGAATTGACGGTTCCTCCTTCGCCTCGCTTTCGGATGAAGTTGCGGTGTCCTGCGTGTAGATCTCTGCCTCCGGGACCGCGGTCGGCGGGACCGGAAGGGCGTCAACCGGTGCGAGAGGGAGCAACACTGTGAACAGAGTTAGCCCGAGAGTGCGCTCGTAGGTGATGTCGCCGCCCATGTCGTGGGCCATCTGGTGGGCAATCGCGAGGCCGAGTCCGACGCTGCCCGATGTGAGGGTGGTGGTTCCGTCGTGAACGAACCTCGTGAATAGGCGGCCCTCCATATCGGGGCCGACTCCGTCTCCGTTGTCGATGACTCGGATGGCCGCGAAGCCATTGAACACCGAGACGTCGACTTCGATCTCGTCCCCGCCGTGATGTTCGGCATTTGAGATGAGGTTGCGCAGGATCTGGCGGAGACGGGATCGATCGGCCAGGCCGATGGTCCTCGCTCCGACGACGTTCACCTTGGCGCCGGTACGCCGGATCTGGTCAACCAGATGTTCGACCTCGCCCTTTATTTCGAGAGGCATGATTTCGTATGAGATCGCGTTGGCATCGATTCGGGCGGCAGCCAGTAGGTCGTCGACCATCCGCGACAGTTCGGCTGAGTCATCATTGATCATTGTGATGAGCTCGAGCGACTCGGTCGGATCGATCAAACCGTTCTCGAGCAGATACTCGCTGAAGCCATAGATGCTGGTGAGTGGGGTACGCAGTTCGTGCGAGATCCCAGCAATGAAACCGTCTTTCGAGCGGTTCAGCTCGCGCTCGGCTTCGACCTGCGCTTCCATGTGAACCTCACGCTCCCGGTACTGACGGCGCATGATGAGCTGGTGAATGATGATGGCGGCGCCTGGAATGAGCAGCGTGACGATGAGCCGTGTGATGTTCTCTGTCCTGCCGGCGCTCGATGCGGCGTTGTCGATGCGCGCTGCCTGGGTTTGCTGTTCCTCGTGAAGGACCTGATTGGCCGTCACGTAGGTCGGCTCGAATTCGAGTGCCAGAGTGGCATCGGCGTCGCGAATATCACCGCGCTCCATCTGGAGCAGAGCGGTCCGGCCCAACTTCACCAACGTTTCGACATCTTGGGCGGCTCCACGGCCGGCGGCCGGCGCACTCGCTGCGAAAGCGGCCAAGACATCGAGACTGGCGGCGGCTTCGTCGCGAGTGGTCTCTGCTGCCGCCGCGGAAGCGCGATGGAGTTCGTGATCGATGGTGAACACCAACGCCTGGCTCATGGCCAGGCGAGTCACAGCCGCTGAGCCCGCCGTGGCGTTGGCCCATTGGAGCTCCTGGGAGCTTTCGGCGATCTGTCTCGCAGAAGCGGCGTTGGAGAATGCCAGAGCGAACGCAACGAGCATCATCCCGATCCCGCCGGCCACGGTGACCGCAACGAGACCGCGACGCAAGCTGTCTGAATTGGCTTCGCGCTTCTTTCTCATATGTGTCCATCGGTCGCACAGGGCCGTTTGCTGCGCACCATTTAGCTAAGGTTCGATGTAGCTAGTCATTTCGCAGGGGCGTGAATGACTCACGGGAAGGGTCCTCAGGGGCGTTCGTTGTCACTACGATGGAAGTGCGACGCACGTGAGGGTGGCGATGCGACCAAACAAGCCGATCAATTCGGGCGCTCATCGGTCGGGAACGGCTGGAGGCAGGGGCAAGAGCCGGTATTTTTCGACCGCGCTTCCTTCCCCACCACCAGAAACCGAGGAACCGGCGTTGCTTGCGGCCCCGGAACCAACGACACGGTATGCGACGCTCGATAGGTACGAAGGTCGAGCTTCCGTTGGGCCGCAGTCTCACGATGATGGCGAACGTGACATGGAAGCATCCTTCGACGTTCATCCCGGCCAATGGGTCGATCCGCTGGATGAGGACGAGGTGGACCTCACTCACATCACTATCGATCTGCGCGAGACCTTGATGGAGAGTCCGCCGGACACGTACTATCAGCGCCACAGCTCGCGCATCCCGGGACATCAGTAATCCACAACCAGACCAGGTCGCGATAGTCCCGAAAGTACACTCGGCCAATCGACACGCCTCGAGATGTTCCAGATGCCTCTGAGCGATCACGGCGAGACGATTCGGGCGCAACCGGTCGTTCCCCTGATCGCGGTTCCGCGCGAACTCGATATGCACACCTAACCGAGGATGGAACCGGCTTCATCGTCGCCGGCAGCCTGGTCGCCGGGATCGGGGCGTACTTGTATCAGTTCCTCGGAGGTCGATCTCTCGGCGCGGAGGCGTTCGCACCCGTATCAGTTCTGCTCACTATTCATTTCCTGGTCTTTGTGGTGGTGCTACTTCCGGTAGAGCAACTGATAGTCCGACGTCTTACTCTCGACCGGGCTGCGTCTGGAGTACCTCGCCAGATAGTGGTTCTGGTAGCCATAAGCGGTGCGGTGGCAGTGAGCTACGCATGGATTGGTGTTGACTCGCTGCTGCGAAGCGACTTGCGGTTCGTGGGGTTCGTGGGGGCAACAATTGTGACCCATGCGGTTTTTGTGGTGGCGCGCGGTCATCTGGCTGGATGGCGCCGATTTCGCGCATATGGCTCGTCGAGTGCGGCTGCCTCTCTGGTGCGTCTCGCAATCGCGGGTGCGGTGCTCGCGGTGCGCCCGACGGCGTCAGGCTTCGCTGTGGGATTGATTCTCGGCCCATTGGTGGTGTTCCTTTGGAAGCCGCGGCAACAGGTTGTAGTGCGCCACAAGGAACTGGCTCCCGACGAAGTTGCTCGGATGGACGATCACGGATTGCTGTCAGGTCTCGTGCTCTCGTCGGCGGCTTCTCAAGTGTTGCTGCTCGCCGGACCGCTGCTAGTAGCCGCTCTGGGCGGCGGCGAGGCTCTCGTCAGCGTCGCGTTCGCAACGTTCACACTGTCGCGGGCGCCACTGACATTCGGCTACAACCTGTTGGCGAGAGTTCTACCTCCCTTCACCGAGATGGCGGCCCGTGGCGAACGCAGTGAGCTGAGAGCCTGGGGCCGCGGCCTGGGAATTGCTGCGGTCCTGTTGGCTGCCGTAGGTGCCGCGGTTGGTTGGTTCGTCGGTCCGCCGCTTGTCGGTTTCGCCTTCGGCACGTCCTTTAGACCGGGCGGCTGGGTGGCCGCGGTTGTCGCCGCCGGCGTTGTGCTGGCGGCCGCCGGCCTGTTCGTCGGGCAGGTGCTGGTCGCTCGTGGTGAGCCGCTTCGGCTGGCGGCGGCGTGGTTGGCCGGGATTGGAGGAGCCTTTGTCGCGGTACTGGTCGCCGGTGGTGACCCATTGGAGCGCACGGCCCTCGGTTTTTTTGCGGGCGAAGTTGTTGCCTTGACAGCTCTGGTGGTTGCCACGGTCGCAGTCGTTGGGAGGGAACGTCCGGGATACGAGCTCGCCAAACGCTCGCTCGACATTGGAATCTCGATCGTGGTCATGGTCCTCACTCTGCCGCTGCTGATCGTCGCCGCGGCGGCGGTGAAGATGACATCGTCCGGACCTGCCTTCTTCCGACAGGAACGAGTCGGTCGGGGTGGTCATCGATTCGCGATGTTGAAACTCCGCACCATGCGCGCCGACGGGGGCGAGGATGTCTTTGTGGAGCATCTTCATGAGCTGGAGTCCGGCCGGCGGGACTCCTCTGGTGCTGTCGTGGGGATCGCGAACGATCCGCGAGTCACGATGGTCGGGAAGTATCTGCGAGCTTCCTCGCTCGACGAATTGCCCAATCTGTGGAACGTCATTCGCGGCTCGATGTCCCTGGTCGGTCCCCGGCCCCTCGTGCCTGCTGAGGCGGACCTGATTGGCCTCGAGCATGTTCGCTTTTCGGTGAAGCCGGGCGTTACCGGTCTAGCGCAGATTTCGGGAAGGGATGAAATTGGTCTCGAGGAGCGTTCGGGTTTTGATGCACGATACGTATCGGTACGATCGATTTGGTTTGACGTGAGAGTCTTAGCCAGAACGGCACTGGCCGTCGTGCGTCGTCCGGGGCGCTAGCGTCCCGGCGGCATCACCATCCAATGGAGGAACATGGACCCGGTATCAGCAGCCCTACTTGACCCCGACACGACGGTTGCCGTCGTCGGCGCCAATGACGATCCGGGGAAGTACGGCTCTGTCATCTACCGTGATCTCAAGCTGAAGGGTTTCAAGGTGTTTGCCGTGAATCCAAAGCGGGGGACGGTCGATGGCGATCCGGCATATGACACTTTGGCCGACCTGCCTGAGAAGGCCACGATCGTCAACTTCGTCGTTCCGCCTCCAGTGTCGCTGAAGGTATTGGCCGAGGCGAAAGAGCTCGGTTACGACCTGGTGTGGATGCAGCCAGGCTCGTCGTCGCCTGAAGTTCGCGATTACATCACCACCAGTGGGTTCGACTATCTGATCGATGCTTGCATCATGGTGCGAGCACACCATCGCGTTTGATGGAGGGCGTTGAGCATGAGACCTTCGAGGAGTTCAGGAACTCCTTCTTCTGCGGGTCCCGGGGCGATCTGACCTTCGAATAGCCACATTGCCGTCGAGGACGCGGTTGTCGATTGTGCCGGTCGTCTCGTCAACGCCACCCGGCAGCGCAGGCCTTCGGTCTGGACAATCTCGCTGGACTGATGTTGGGAGTTTCGCCACGGGCCGGCGTCGCCCTGGTGAGTGCGGCCCGGGCCATCGCGCTCGCTAGAGGGCGGCAGGCGGCCACTGCGCAGGACGCATACGACGTGGCGTACGAAGTGCTGGTGCATCGCATCGAGTCGATGCCTGACAGCCTGTCGCGCGGGATCGGCAGTTCCGACATCCTGCTGGAGCTCCTGACACGCGTGGCCGCAGCGACTGTCTAGCCGGTTAGCGTTGCCCGGTGAACGATGTGGCAATCCAGCCGAATGCGGTGAGTCTCGCCTCGGTTGCGGCCATCGTGTTCGACAAGGACGGCACTCTCATCAATCTCCACGCCCGGTGGGCTCCTTGGATAGGTGGCGTCTGTCGGTCGCTGGCAACCGCGTGTGGCGATCTTTCTGCTGTGGGAGATCTCGAGGAAGCCCTCGGCGTCATCGGCGATCGGTTGATTGCAGACAGTCCGGCCGCTGTGATGACTGGATCGCAGATTCACCAGGTCGCCGTTGATCTGATGGTAAGTCGTAGTCACGACCGCCGTGCAGTTGCCGGCTACGTCGCGACTGCCTTTCGTTCGAGCCCTGTCGGTGAGTTGATCCCTCTCGGCGACGTTGCCGGCGCCATGAGGAAGCTTCGAGAACGCGGAATCAAACTCGCCATCGCCACATCTGACGATCGGGCCAATACCCTCGAAGAGCTCGCCGAGTTGGGTGTTCTCCAATACATCGAGGCGATTCGGTGTGGCGACGACCCGGGGCCGATCAAGCCAGACCCTGAAGTGCTCTTCGTGTTGGCGGCAGACCTCGGCGTCATGCCGGGCCGTATGGTCTTCGTCGGCGATAGCCTGCATGACTTGGCTACCGCCGCCGCGGCCGGAATCCCTTTTGTCGGGGTGTTGGGCGGCTCATCTGATCGCGGCGAGCTAGAGGCTGATGCTCAGCACCTGATCGCCGATATCGGCGAGCTGCTTGCCGTCTCCTAGAGCGTGGGGCGCTTGACAGTCTTGCGGAAACCGTCGCTGTCGCCATCGGGATCTTCATTTAGCCAGGAGGCGTAGCTGGCGCCGCCGGATTCGATGTCCAGTACGCGGAATGCGACCTTGGCCTTGCGGTTGTAGCGCACGATCTTCGTCTTGCAGCGCCCCAACGGTCCGGTTACGCAGCTCTTCACGTTGCCGCTGGACCACCGAACCGTGACTGTGGCTCCCTCGACGGGATCACCGGAGGAATCGTGCACCTCGACCTTGCCGACGGCCTTCCACTTCTCGGTGCCCTTGGCCCGAGAGGCGGAGTCGAGGTCGCCCACATGGACCGACCCGGCCTCGCCCTCGTATCCGACCACGAACAAACCCCGGTCGATCGTTGAGATGGCCACGATGTTGCTGTTGTAGAACGGGTAGATGCTCCAGGCTCCGTCAAATGATGCGCTGTTGCTCTCGGGGTGGGTGTCGAAGTAGGCAACTTCCTTCATGACCCCAAGGTGGAGTCGATCGACTGAGAGAATTCGCAGTCCGGCTTTGTAGTTGGCCTGGTAGCTGCGGCCGTTGTGGATGTATTGGTTGTGATCGATGGCCGGAGTAGCCCCGCTGTGGGTGAAGTCGACGGAGGGTCGGTCGAGGTCCGAAACGTCCCAGACAAACGTCCGGGTGTTGCCGGCGCCCGATAGCTCGTCGAGTTCGTCGTCTGCAACGAAGTACACCTGGTCGTCAGTAAGCCAGCCTTGATGGGCGTAGCCCGATCCAACGTAGCCGGTGCGGGAGAGCTGCTGCGGATCGGCCTTGTTGCTCACGTCCACGATCGTGAGAGTGTCCTCGTTGGAAGCGAAACAGATTTCGGATCCCTGGTGATCGGTATCAGGTCCGCTGTAGACGACGCATTGGACGTCGTGGGTGTATCCATCGGCGGAGAAGCATCCGGCCGAGACCGGAGCAACCGGATTCGCCAGGTTGACCATGTGGAGTCCGCCGGCGCAGTTGTTGGTGCCGGCCGCATATGCAAAGCCGGTGTCCTCGTTGATCATCAGATTGTGAGTTGTCGAGAAGGCGCCAAGCCAGGCAGTCTCTTCGAAGACATGGGGGCGGTTCTTCTCGGGCGCGAGCTGTCGCAGATCGAAGACCTGGAGGCCGCTTCCGCCGGCCTCGGAAACGATGTAGGCGTAGGAGTCGTACACCTTCAGGTCACGCCACAGGGACGAGACGCTGTGTGACGGCAGCGTGCCGACAACCTCCGGCTCGAGCGGGTTGGTGATATCCACGAAGGTTATTCCGGTTGTCCGACCCATGATGGCGAAGTCGCGGCCCGTGTCCGGGTCAGTCCATCCCCAGAGATCGTTGCCTTCACCGCCTCCAAGAGTGGACAACGGCACGAACGAGACCAGGTCGACACCATCACATGGGTAACCGGCGGCCAAGCCCGCTCTGCAAGCCGTGTAGCCAATCGCCTCGAGCGAGCGCTGGTGCTCGAGGCGCTCCAGCGCGGCCACCGCGGCCAGCTGAATCTCTGCCTGCGTCTCAGGAACCGGGACCCCCTTGCGCCTCGCTCGATCATCGTGGTCGGGATGGCCCAGCGCGGCTCCCGCCAGAGAGGTCGCCAATAACGCGGTGGCGCCGATCAATACGAGCGCGCGACGAACACTTGAAGTGGCATGTGGGTAACTCACGGCAGCTGATGATAGCGAGACACGGGCGGGCGATCGGGCGGTCGCTCAGGACCGCTCGTTGGATGCGCTCTCAGCGCTTCCCGCTTGAAGCAGGAGGCTGCCGGCGAGGACGAACGGTCCGCCCAGGACCGCAGCCACGAACCGCGTGCCACCCACGAGCACGACATATGTGGCGGGTGACCGCTATGACTCGGCTCGCGAGGAATCGAGTGGACTCGCCGCATGTGTCGTGGTCGGGTTGGTGGCGATGGCGGCGCTGGTGGTGGCGCTGGAACCCTCATTAGTGCCTTCCGAATCCCGGTTCTATCGTGGTTCGCGGTCAAGGGCACCGGTAGAGCCGAAGGTCCTCGAGGCCCGTCTAGGCAGGCGGTGGGTTCGAGGTGTGCGGCGGCGGCTGCGGACTTTCGGCGACTCCCGCCTGGAGCAACAGGATTCCGGCTATCAGGAAGGGTGCGGCCACGATCCAGCCTCCTTCCATGACCCCCAACCCGCAGGCGGCAGCGAGTGTGATCGTCCCCCCAACCTTCACGTTGTCGATGGCGTAGAGGACACCAAGAACGGCTACCACATACAACGCGATCAATACGATCGCAGACGGAGTGAAAGAAGGAGAACGCCCGCTCAGAGCGGCGCCGGCTGCGAAGAGGAACGCGTACAGAAGAATCACTAGTCCTGCTCCCACTAGGCCGATCGTGAGCCCCCACCTGCGCAGGCGGCGCGATCGACGCTGCTGCTCCACGTGCCTGGGATCACTGGGCATCGGCTCGCTCCGTCGTGACACCACCATCGTGGCCCGCCGCTGAACCTGCCGATAGTGCCAAAGGTCCCCGAGGCCGGTGCCGGGTCGGGCTCCTACGGATCGATTCCCAACATTCGTAGCGTGCCCCGGGCGGTATCGGCCGGAACCAGTTTGATGGCGTACCCGGAGTGGGTGATCACGTAGTCGCCAACCGATGCTTCCGGGATCATGACCAGATCGACATCCTGGGTCGTCTCCGCGGTCTCGATGCGGGCTGGGATTGAAGCGCCTGCCGCTTCGCCGATCCAAACGACACGACCGGGAACCGCCACACACATGACTAGGACGCCATCTGAATCGACACAAGAACGATGCCCAGCGCGTTCGGGTCGATCGGATCAGTGGATTCGTCGATGGTGATTGCGGGCAGGTGACCCCAGCGAGCAACCGCCTGCTCTTGGACACCATGACGCAGCGAGTCGGCCGGCACGCCGCACAGCGCACCGATACGGAACGTAAGCCGCTTGATTTTGCGGGGAGAGCCTGAAGCCTCCGACTCGGCCTTGCTAACCAGATCGCTCACCAGGCGGCTCTCATGCATTGTCGATCTCCTTCGCGACCGTTTCGATCGCGGCGACTACCTCGGGGGTGAGGTCGGTGCCTGTGGCGAAACTGCCCGCTTCGATCCCATACACAGCCAACTTCGGTGGCAGCCGGTCGAGGCGCCGGGCCAGTTCGAGGGTCTCCGCCACCCCGATAGCATGGGTCGAGGCGAACGTTCCTGTCGGCAGCGGGCGAGTTCGCGGATCGAATCGATGGATCGTGCCTGCAGGGGAGTTGGAATGCGTCGCATCGACGATGATGACGTCATCGGCTCCTTCCCAAAGGTCCATGAGCTCGTAGCTGCCAGTCATGTTCTGATGGGTCGTGGCTGTCTGCACCCGATTCGCCACCTCGAGGCCGGCCGCGTCGTCACAACGAAACGGATGACCGAGTCCGATTACTAGCCGCGTCATGGAAGGGCTATTCCCGCTCGACGGTGAGGTCGAGGAAGTGAGTTGCGCAGGAGATACAGGGGTCGTAGTTGCGGATCGCCTGTTCGAGCTGCCATTGCAGATCGTCATCTGGCAGTTGCGCCCTCCCAACGACGTAAGTGCGGAGGTCCTCTTCGATGCTCAGTTGGTTCTGCGACGTGGGTGGAACAATCTGGGCGTCCGTGATCAACCCGTCGTCATCTACCGAGTAGCGGTGGTAGAGGAGCCCGCGGGGGGCTTCCGACGCCCCGTGGCCGGTCTTGCCATGCGGCGCCACTTCGAGGAACGGCTCCTCTGGCTGCTCATATTGGTCGATGAGCCTGAGTACCTCTTCGCAGGCGAACACCAGCTCGACCGCTCGCACCACGATGCTCTTGAACGGATTGGCACATGTGGGCCCGAGGCCTGCATCGGCCGCCGCTTTTTTGGCGAGGGGCGTCAGCTGGTCTGAGTTGAGGCTGTAGCGCGCCAACGGTCCAACGTGGTACGAGCCCCTCTCTTTGACTCGGGCATGGAGGGCGTTCGACCACTCGACATGCGACTCCTCGAAGTGGTCGGGCCACTCTTCGACCGCGATGTCCAAGCCCCGGTTCGAGATGATGCGGCCCTCGGCGACCGCGTACTCGTCGGGGTGGCGCATCGCGACGAACTCGTAGTCCCTCTCGAAGTCGGGGAAGTCGAGCCCGGCAGCAAACTGCGTCGTCTCAATGGCGGCGCCGAGTGCCCATTCGAGCTCAGGCACCAGTGCCTGGAGCTCGGCCTTGGACGGAACGCGGTAGAAGCCGCCAACCTTGATATTGATCGGGTGGATTTCGCGACCGCCGAGCAGCGTCATCAGGGTGTTGCCGACCTTCTTCAGGCGCAATCCCATCTGTACTGCGTCGGGATGGTCGGCGGCCATGTCGATAGCACTCTGATATCCCAGGAAGTCGGGGGCATGCAGGAAGAATACGTGGAGGCCATGGCTCTCGATCCACTCGCCGCAGTAGATCATCCGGCGCAGTGCCTTGAGCTGATCACCGAGTTCTACGTCGCTTGCATGCTCCATGGCGTTGCACGAACTCGTTTGATATGCGATTGGGCAGATGCCGCAGATGCGGGCGGTGATGTCGGGCACCTCCCAGAACTTGCGTCCACGCAGGAAGGCTTCAAAGAACCTCGGTGGTTCAAAGATCTTGAATTGGAGGTCGAGTACCTCGTCGCCCCGTAGCTTGAGGTACATGGCGCCTTCGCCCTCAACGCGGGCCAGATAGTCGACTGCGATTTCCCGATCAGTGCTCATATACCTCACTGGCTTCCCTGAACTCGGGGGCGTACCCGTTGAACGTGCGTAGTGCACGAACCAGATCGTCGTCTGCCACTCCGAGGTCCTGCCACCAGGATCCGAGAGACGCCATGTTCACTGTCTCTGCCGGCCCGTAACAGCCGTAGCAGCCGCGGTTGTACGCCGGACACAATGCTCCACACCCGGCATGAGTTACCGGACCCAGACACGGCATGCCTTGCCCGACCATCACACAAGCGGTACCCCGCAGCTTGCAGTCGACACATACGCTGTGAGCAGAAATGTTGGGCGTTCGCTTCTGTAGGAACGCGGCGACCACCTCGAGGAGCTGGTACTTGTTGATCGGACAGCCGCGGAGCTCGTAGTCAACGTCGATGTGGTCCGATATCGGAGTTGAGGTTTCGAGGCTGTCGATGTAATCGGGTTCGGCGTAGACAATCGAGATGAAGTCATCGACGTTCGCCCAGTTCTTGAGCGACTGCACTCCGCCCGCCGTAGCGCAAGCTCCGATCGTCACCACTGCCTTCGAGACCCCGCGGACCTCATGGATCCTGGCAGCATCGTGCGGCGTGGTAACTGAGCCCTCGACGAGCGAGAGGTCGTACGGTCCCTCGATCTCGTCACGCGTCGCTTCGGGGAAGTATGCGAGGTCGATAGCGCCGACAACATCGAGCAGCTCGTCCTCACAGTCGAGCAGGCTCAGTTGGCAGCCGTCACAGGAAGCGAACTTCCAGACAGCGAGTTTGGGACGGTCGGTCATACCTCAGCCACTCTCATCCGATTGCGAACTTGGGAATACGGGACGACGGGGCCGTCTTTGCAAACGAAGTCGGGTCCGTATTGGCAATGTCCGCAGAACCCGATGGCGCACTTCATGTTGCGCTCCAGGCTGACGTAGACATCATCGAAGCCAACACGCCGGCTCCCCAATTCACGGGCGACTACTTTCATCATGATCTCCGGGCCGCAAACCATGGCGGTGGTCTTCTCAGGGTCGTAGAAGATGCGGGGGAGTAGGTTTGTCACCAGCCCCACATCGCCGTACCAGCCATCGGCGGCACGGTCGACGGTGACCTCGACTTCGATTTCGAACCGGCTTCTCCACTCCCGCAGTTCGTCTTCGTAGAGGAGTTCTCCAGGAGAGCGTGTTCCGTAGATCAGCGAGACGTACCCGAATCGGTCGCGGTGGTTGAGGGCGTATTGCACCGTGGAGCGCAGTGGGGCCAACCCGATGCCGCCGGCGGCAATGACCAGGTCTCTGCCATCAGCTTCTGTGATGGGCCACGAGGTTCCATAGGGTCCTCGGATGCCAACGATGTCGCCGGGCCCAAGTGCGCAGATGGCCCGGGTCACCGCGCCCACCGCTCGAACGGTGTGCATCAGTTTGCCCTCTTGGCCTCCGGCTATCGAAATCGGAACCTCCCCGACGCCGAATACGTAGACCATCGTGAACTGGCCGGGGGCATACTCAATACCGGGGCCGCTGGTTGGTTCGAGGGCAAGTGTCATCGTGTCGGGGGTCTCGCGCCGAATCTCAGTGACGCGGAATGGCTGAGGCAGCATCTCCTCGGCAGACCGGACCGAAATGGGTGTGGCTTCCGTTGTCATCGGGCCTCGTGGTGATAAAGATCGAGCAGCCGTACCCGCGCTCCGGTGAGCCGTCGAATCGCCTCGCGAGCGATGAGCCGCAGGATCTGGTGGGCAAGGCGGAAATCAACCTCGCACCGCTCGCGGACCTTGACTGCATCGAAAGCGATGAGAGTCGTGTCGGTCAGGGATCGGGCGCGCCATGTCCAGCTGTACGGCGGCAAAGCCCAGCTGACTCCGAGCAGATCTCCGCTGCCGAGCGTCTGGATCACAACCGGAGGTTTCCCCGGGGTCGTCAGCTCCAGGCCGACCGTGCCTTCTTGGAGGATGTAGAACGTGTCGGCTACGTCATCCTCTTCGAAGATCACCGCTCCCTTGGAGAATGTCACTTCCGACGCGACCGACTCGAGAAACTCGATCTCGTTGGCGCTCAGATCGGCCAGTAGGTCGCGGCCGGCCCGCCAGGTGTCCAACTTCATCCCAGCACCTCCGAATCAGCCCTGATGGCTGCCGTTGTCTTTGTGATATCGATCCCCACCGGGCACCACGTGATGCAGCGACCGCAGCCAACGCAGCCTGAAGATCCGAACTGGTCCTGCCAGCCGGCGAGCTTGTGGGTCATCCACTGGCGGTAGCGAGCCTTCGTTGAGGATCGAACCGGCGAGCCGTGTAACGCCGAGAACTCCAGTGAGAAGCATGAGTCCCATCGCCGGCTTCGGGTTGCAGTGGACCCATCCAGGCTGGCGACGTCCTCAGTGGTTGAGCAGAAGCAGGTTGGGCACACCAACGTGCAGTTGGTGCAGGCGAGACATACTTCGGCGACATCGTCCCAATGAGTGCTCTCCCGACCCGCGTACAGAACCTCTCTCACGGAACTCGTGTTGAGCGTGCGGCCCATGTGCGCCGCCGTGTCGGCAACGATGGCAGCAACATGGGCCTGATCCTCGTCAACTGCCGGGCGTCCCGGTAGCGCTGCCAGGACCTTTTGGCCGGCGTCGCTTCCGGCTTCAATGACGAACTCGTGAATTCCTTCATCGATGACCTCGGTGACCACCAGGTCGTACCCGGCGTTGCACTCGGGACCCGTCTCCATCGAAACACAGAAACAGGTGCCTCCGGCCACTGCGCAGTTGACCGCCACAGTGAAGATCTCTTCACGATTGTGTTGATAGGTGCGGTCGACGTGTCCCGAGCCGAGGAACACCTGGTCCTGGATCTTGATTGCAGCCAGTTCACAAGCCCTGACGCCTATGAATGCGCGCGGCTGGGATGAGCGTTCCGGCTCGCTGAAGGTGAGGGCGTCGCCGACCTTGCCGATTTCGAACAAGACCGACCGTGGCGGAAAGAGGTACTTCTTCCACGACTGCGAACCGACAACGTATCCAAATAGTGCCTCATCGTCGCGGCGCCGAAGCCGGTAGGACCCGCCGTCCTGTTCGTCGGTCCAGCCGATGGGTAGTTCATCGACCGAGTGCAGCTCGTCATAGACGATGGTCTTGTCGCGTACCGTCGGGCCGATGAGCGTGAAACCCATCTTGTTGAGTTCAGCGAAGAGATGCCCGAAAGTCTCTCGTTCTAGGACTTGACCCGTCATGAGCGTTTCCGTGTGGTCATCGAGGCCAGTATCTCCGGCGCCTGGCGGCGCGGGGAGAGTCTTTGGACCCTTCTATGGAGGCCGGCAGACCACTAAACCTGGCATCAGGAAATTCCCTTGGAGGTCACATGCTGGAGAAAGCGATAGGCGGAGGAGACAGGCGGCGAACCGGGGTTCTCATCGCCGCCGTCACTGCAATCGTCAGTGGTATCGCCGTGTTCGTGAATGGATATGGAGTGCGTGCCTGGGCCGGTGTGGCCGACGCCACTACATACACGACGCTGAAAAACCTGGTGGCAGCCGTGGTCTTGCTCACGCTCGCCGTCGTGGCGACACGGCGTAACCTTGCGAGTCACGTGGTTAAGCCGCGAGGCTTGGCGCAATGGGGTGGGCTTGCGGTCGTCGCCGTCATCGGTGGCGCCGTTCCGTTCGTCTTGTTCTTCGAGGGGTTCTCTCGGGTGGCCTCGACGCAGGCTGCATTCATCCACAAGACCCTGGTGATTTGGGTCGTGATTCTCGCTGTCATCTTGCTACGCGAGAAGATCGGGTTCATGCACGTCGCCGCAGTTGCACTGCTCGTGTTCGGCCAAGCCGCATTGGTCGGAGGTCTCGACAAGCTGAGCTTTGGCACCGGCGAGTGGATGATGTTGGCTGCGACTCTGTTCTGGTCGGTCGAAGTCATTGTCGCCAAGAGGCTGCTGAGAGACCTGACGCCGCTGACCGTTGGAGTGGCGCGTATGGCCGGCGGTGCCGCCCTACTCATTGGGTATGGAATCGCCCGCGGGGCATTTTCCGAGATAGCCGGCCTGTCTGCTCGTCACGTCATGTGGATACTGCTGACCGGTCTCGTGTTGGCCGCATACGTCGGTAGTTGGTACGCCGCCCTCGCACGGGCTCAGGCAGTCGACGTCACCGCAGTCCTAGTCGGCGGGGCGTTGATCACGGCAATGCTGCGATGGGGCGTCGATGGCGCCGCCCTGCCGTCTGGTGCCGGCCTCGGATTGGTCGCCGGCGGAGTCGCCGTCGCCCTGATCGCCGGTTGGCGTCTGCCTCGGGCGGCTAGATCGTCTTGACGTCAGGTCCCGCTCTATTCACTCGCTTCGCGTATCCGCCGAACTCGCTCGGCTATTGCGGTCCCGCAGATAACTCGCTGCTCGGGGAGTTGATCACCGCGGGCGAGGCGGCGACTCAGGACCTGAGGAAGGCCACGACGGCGTTCGCCGGGGCCTGGCCGTACCTCCAGCTAATCGGCCAGGTCACCGGGCACGATCCGCTCGACGCCGCTGTGGTCGAGGCCTACTGGCTTGGAAGTCCGCTCCTCGACCGCGTCGATCTCCTCACGTGGGGTAACTCGAGCGATGACCGATTTCGATCGAGAGCCGGGTTTGAGTGGGACAAGATCGAAGACGGGATCAACGCGGGCGGCGTGCCGAATCACGCGTTTCACGTGTTCTGTGTCTATCCGTGGGTGGGTCTGCTGCGCTCGGGAGTTGTCGAGCAATCGCTCCAGGTTCTGGACCGTTGCCGGATTCGGTGGGGTCGGGTGGTTGGCGAGGTCGTCGAGGATCGGGTGCTCGTGAGTTCGGCTCCGCTGATGTGGGACGGTGACCGCCTCTGGCTTGGACCGGACCAGCTCGAAACCGTGAGTGTCTCGATCGATCCGCTTGCTCCGGTTGTTGAGTCGGGGGACCTGGTGGCCCTGCATTGGGATTACGTGTGTGATCGGATCACTGAAGGACAGTTGGGTCACCTACAGCGGAACCACGAACGTCACCTATCGATCGCCAACAGCCACGGGACCAAGCTGGCGGCTCGCCTGGAAGCGTAGGCAACGACCACACACGCGCGGTTGCTACGAGATGAATTGCTCGATGATGCGACGCCGCAACGACATCTGATCGTGAACCGGGGTGTGCACGAGTAGCGACGGACAATCCAGGCCCTCGGCGATCCGGTCGGCCAGGTCGGTCACCACGTGGAAACGATGTGACGGTGCACCCAAGACGACGAGGTTGGCGCCCCTCGACAATCTGGTCAGTGTCTCCACGAGGTTGTCGGCAGCCTCAACCTGCGACTCTGCCGGGACATCCAGCGTGGCGATCAGGCGCTCGTGGTAGTCGTGGATGGCCGCTATCTGTTCCTCGGAAGCCGTTCCCTGCGCGACGTGAATCAATCGGAGTCTGGCGTCTTCGTTCTTGGCGATCCTCGACGCCATCATCAACTTGAGCGGGTCATAGGGACCACCTGTTCCCATTACCGCGATGGTGTTGATGCCCTCGATATGTCGATTTCGTATGAAGGCCGAGTCGCTTGGTAGGTGCTCCTGCAGCCAGCGCCAGTCGCGCAGGATGTGCCTGGTTGCGCTCAGCTCCTGTGGCAGGTCGGCCAACACGAGGTCGACGTTGTTGCGTTCCGCGTAAAGGTGCACCTTGCCGCGCCGGTCTCCGTCCGGGTCGTATTCGACGGTCACCTCGACGCCGCGTTGCGCTGCTGTGGCGATCTCGTCCTGTGAGGGCACTCCGACGCCGAGTTGATCATCGAAGTGCATTACGTGCAGTCTTCCTCCTGGTGCTGCTGCGAGATGCAGCGCCAGCCGCACGAGGGTCTGTTGCCGTTCCAGGCGAGCCGGACGCCGCAGCACGACGAGGATGCTCTCCACACCCGTGCTGGCCACCGCGGCTTTGGTATCGGCAACGTACCGATCTTGAGCTCGCATCCGCAGTGCATCGCGGGCCGCCGACTCGCGTGATGCCCTTGCTTGACCGAAACCGCGATACCAGAGGATGCCGGCCCCAATGAAGGCGATGGCCCCGACGGTGGGGACTAGGCCAATCTGGGTGAGCAAGCCGAGGCATGCAATGATCCCGAAGACCTGAACGTACGGGTACGCGGGGGAGTGGAATGTTGGCCGATACCATGCGAGGCCGCTCTCGCGAAAGGCGATGAGCGCGAGGTTCTCGAAGGCAAAGACGAGCAGTTGAAATGCCGAGGCCAGCTTGGCGAGCTCGAGCAGCGGGACAAAGGCCACGAGGATTCCAAGGACCACTCCAGTGGTGATGATGGCCCCGTTGGGAGCTCCAGATTTTTTGCCGACGCGACTGAGATAGGCCGGGGCGAGTTGATTGCGACTCATGGCAAAGGGGTATCGAGCGGACGCCACCAGCCCTGCATTGCCCATCGAGATCAGTGCAACGACGGCAGTCGCCGAGATGAGGAATTCGCCGTTGCTACCAAGGAACACTTTGGCGGCCGTCGCGACAGGCGTGGTAGTTGCGGCCAGGTCCGCAGCGGGTGTGACCCCAACCATGATCGCAACCACCGCCGGATACAACAGGATCATCAGACCGATGGAGATGAACATGCCACGGGGGATGTTCCGATCCGGTTCGCGGACCTCCTCTGCGATCGACGCGATTTTGGTGACGCCGGCATAGGAGACGAAGACCACCGCAGCCGCGGAGAACAGCGCTTTGTTGCCCTTGCTCAGAAAGGGTTCAAAGCTCGCCGTGTCGATCTCGGGTGTCCCAGCAACAACGAAGACCGCCAACACGATCAGCACCGCGGTTACCAGGATCGCTTGGAAGACCGTTGACTGTTTGACTCCCACCAGATTCAAGACGATGAGAGCGACAGTGATCAGCAGTCCAACAAGTCGAGGATCCGCGGTGAAGAAGAGGGACAAGTAAGCGCTCAGGCCAACGAGGGCGAACGCCGCCTTGAACGTGAGTGAAAACCAAACACCGAACCCGGCAATTGTCCCCATCATCGGTCCCATGGCCCGATCGATGAACAGGTACGTGCCGCCTGCCGCCGGCATTGCGGTTGCCATCTCGGCCTTCGAAAACACGGCCGGAAGTACCACGATGCCGGCGATGACAAAGGCAAGAATGGCTGCCGGGCCGGCGATCTTGAAGGCAAGGCTGGGGAGGACGAAGATCCCCGATCCAATCATGGCGCCTATCGAGAGCGTCAGGACACCAACGATCCCCAGCGTCCGGTGGAGAGAGCTTTCGCCGTCGGGGCTCTGTTCGTGTTGTTCAGTGGAGCTCAAAGCACCCGCAAGCTACCGAACTTGGCGGCCATCCGCCGATTCATCCTGGGACAAATTGGCAGCAGAAGACTACATGTGAGACGTGAAGAGGACAGGATGAGGCATGAGGAAGAGGAGCGAGAATGAAGGAAGGAGTCAGCGTCTGTGGTTATTCGGAGCCCTCCTGCTGGAGCTGCGCAGCAGCTCTCAAGGAACGCCGTAGGCGTTCCCCCTCACTCCTCACCCCTCGTCCGATCGCCCGTCCTGCTAGAACTGCTCTTCCTCAGTCGATCCCTCGAGCGCCAACGTGGAGGCGAGGCCACCACTGATCACGGTTGCC
Organism: bacterium; assembly: GCA_024226255.1. GTDB lineage: Bacteria > Actinomycetota > Acidimicrobiia > Spongiisociales > UBA5794 > JAHEJX01. The sequence goes on from JAAELU010000050.1 coordinate 29,332, forward strand.
ACATCGTCGAAGTAGCCGGCACCCACCTCGCGTTGGTGGCGCGTGGCCGTGTAGCCCTGGTCCTCCATCGAGAACTCGTTGGTCTGCAATTCAACGTAGGCCGTCATACCGTCCGTTGCGTAGCCCTTGGCCAGTTGGAACATCCGCTCGTTGAGGGCGTGGAAGCCCGCCAGCGTGATGAATTGGAATCGGTAGCCCATGGCTCCGAGTTCCTTTTGGAAGGTGGCGATCGTGGCGTCGTCCAGGTGCCTGCGCCAATTGAACGATGGCGAGCAGTTGTAGGCCAACATCTTGCCGGGATGCTCGGCGTGCATCGCCTCAGCGAACTGAGCCGCTTCGTCTAGGTCGGGCGTACCGGTCTCACACCAGATCAGGTCGGCGAACGGTGCGTAGGCCAGCCCTCGGGCGATGGCGGTTTCGATTCCGTTGCGCACGTGGAAGAAGCCTTCGGCGGTTCGCTCTCCGGTTATGAACTGCTGATCGCGTTCATCGACGTCGGTCGTCAGCAGCGTCGCTCCGAGAGAGTCGGTCCTAGCCACCACGATGGTTGGCACACCCATTACGTCGGCAGCAAGCCGGGCCGAGGTCAGCGTGCGTACGTGTTGGGAAGTTGGTACGAGCACCTTTCCGCCCATGTGGCCGCATTTCTTTTCGGAAGCGAGCTGATCCTCGAGATGCACACCGGCGGCACCGGCGGCGATGAAGCCCTTGGTGATTTCGAACGTGTTGAGTGCCCCACCGAATCCGGCTTCGGCATCGGCCACGATGGGTGCCATCCAGTGGCTGTCGAGCGTGCCCTCGCTGAAATCGATCTCGTCGGCGCGCTGTAGAGCGTTGTTGATGCGGCGCACCAGCGCCGGTCCGGAGTTGGCTGGGTACAGCGACTGGTCCGGGTACACCTGCTCGCCCAAGTTGGCGTCACCAGCAACCTGCCATCCGGACAGGTAGATCGCCTTGAGCCCTGCCTTGACCATCTGGACGGCCTGACCGCCGGACATGGCGCCGAGAGCGTTGACGTAGTCCTCAGACTTCAGCAGTTGCCACAAGCGCTCGGCGCCGCGGCGCGCCAAAGTTTGTTCGACTACAAAGGATCCCTGAAGGCGAACAACGTCCTCCGCCGAATAGGTCCGGCTGATGCCCGCCCACCGTGGATTGTTGTCCCAATCGGCCGCGATGGCGGCAACCCGCTCTTGCATCTTCTGCTCCGATGTCATTCTGTGATCCCCTTGTCGTATGTGGCCGCGTTAGATCTGTTTCCTGGACCCGGTTGCTCCCGGCAACATGTCGTAGCCGGGAAGCGTCAAAAAGTTGGCGAAATCGTCGGCCAGCGCAACCCGCTCGAAAAGGGTGCGGGCCATTTCGAAGTGTCCGGCGACAAACGCGTCGTCCCCAAGTTCTGTTCGGAGGCGTTCCATCTCCTCATCGGCGACTCGTCCCACGTAAGGCTTGTCTATCTTCACGCCGCTGTCGGTTGAGGCACCCACGTGAACCCATTGCCATATCTGAGATCGGGAGATCTCCGCAGTGGCGGCATCTTCCATGAGGTTGTAAATCGCGGCGGCGCCGTTGCCGCTCAGCCACGCCGCCAGATACTGGATACCGACGTCAACGTTCTGGCGCACTCCGCTCTCGGTGATCCGTCCGCCTTCCACGGCAATGTCCAAGAGATCGGACGCGGCCACTTCGATATCGTGGCGCTGCCGTGCGATCTGATTGGGCGCTCCATCGAGAACTTGCTCGAAGACTTCGAGGGCAAGGGGGATCAAATCCGGGTGGGCCACCCATGTCCCGTCGTGGCCGATGCTCGCTTCGCGCTCCTTGTCGGCGCGAACTTTCGCCAGAGCCGTCTCAGTGACCTCGGGGTCACGCCGGTTCGGGATGAAAGCGGCCATTCCTCCCATGGCGTGAGCCCGGCGGCGGTGACAGGTCTTGACCAGGAGGCTGGTGTAGTTGTTCATGAACGGCACGTTCATGGTGACGGCGCCGCGGTCCGGCAACACCATCTCCGGGTAGTTGCGGAACTTCTTGATCATCGAAAAGATGTAGTCCCAGCGCCCCGCGTTGAGCCCGGCTGAGTGGTCACGTAGCTCGTAGAGGATCTCGTCCATCTCAAATGCGGCCAGGATCGTTTCGATGAGCACCGTCGCCTTGATCGTTCCGAGCGGCAGGTTCAGTTCCTCTTCGGCGAACACGAACACGTCATTCCAGAGCCGGGCTTCAAGATGGCTTTCGAGCTTCGGTAGGTAGAAGTACGGTCCCGATCCTGCGGCGACCAATTCCGCCGCGTTGTGGAAGAAGTAGATGCCGAAGTCAAGCAGCGACGCCGAGATTGGCTCACCGTCGACCTCGACATTGCGATCGATCAGATGCCAACCGCGGGGTCGCACCATCAGAGTGGCTGGTGCTTCGTTGAGGGCGTATTCCTTGCCGTCGGGAGTGCTGAAGTCGACTTGGCGTCGCACCGCGTCGTACAGATTGGCCTGACCTTCGATCATGTTGGCCCATGTGGGGGAAGAGGCGTCCTCGAAGTCGGCCATGAAGACGCGGGCGCCGCTATTGAGCGCGTTGATGATCATCTTGCGGTCGACCGGTCCGGTGATCTCGACTTTGCGGTCGGCCAGATCCTCTGGGACTGGCAGCACCGTCCATTCCCCGGCGCGGACGGCAGCCGTCTCTGGGAGGAAGTCGGGCATTTCTCCGGCGTCGATGGCAGTCTGCCGGAGCGCTCGGCGGTGGAGCAGTTCTTGACGAGTGTGGTTGAAGCGGCGCTGCAGCTCCGTCACGAAGCGAGTGGCGTCTTCGGTGAGGATCAGTTTGGTGGCGGCCGCGATACCGGCTTCGGAACCTGCTCCAGCTGGGATCTTCTGCTCGCCGTTCACCACGTGCTGCCTCCCGCGTTCTCCAACCAACTCCTCCCGTAGCGTCCTGGTTGCCGGTCCGACTCGCAAGCGGCGTTGCCGCGAAGAACAATCGATCTTATGCTGGAGCATCGACATGGAGATGTTTGTATGCCGTCAGGGGGCGTAGATCCGCTGGTTTTGGGCCAGCGCATCAGACACTTCCGCCGCAACCACGGCTTCACCCTCGACCAATTGGGTGAAGCTGTCGGCCGCCCTGCTCCCTATTTGTCGCTTGTCGAGAACGGCAAGCGAGAGCCGCGGATCGGTCTGATCAATGATGTGGCGGCGGCGCTCGGTGTCTCTGCTGTTGACCTTCTCTCACCAGATTCGCCTAGTCGGCGGGCCGATCTCGAAGTCCGCCTCCAACGAGCGCAGGAGAACCCGCTATACGCCGGCCTCGACCTGCCCCATCTCAAACCCTCGGCGAAGCTTCCCGATGTCGCTCTCGAACACATCTTGGCGCTCTTTGAGGAAGTAAAAGGCTCGCCGGGCCGCACGTTGGTGACCCGCGAGGAGGCGCGCATCGCCAATTCGGAATTGCGAACTGAGATGCAGGACCGCGACAACTATTTCGGGGAGATCGAAAGCGTCGCCGACGCTGCCCTCCGGGCCATTGATTACTCCGGTTCAGGCTCTCTGACCGAGCGCGACATTCAGAACCTGGTGGGACACTTCGGATTCGGTTTGGTGCGGGCCCAGGACGTGCCACCGGCGGTGCGGTCGGTGACGGATCTGCGCAACCGTCTCATCTATGTCCCCCAGCGTGACCTGCTGTCCACCAGAGGAGCGCGCTCGGTGGTCCTGCAGACGCTGGGACGATTCGCTCTAGATCACGCCGATCCGGTGACCTTCAGCGAGTTCCTCCGTCAGCAGGTAGAGGCCAACTACTTCGCCGGCGCAATCCTCGTTCCGGAGCCGGTCGCGGTTGAGTTCTTGAGCGGTGCCAAGGGGGAACGAGATCTGGCAATCGAGGATGTTCGTGATGCGTTTTATGTCTCATACGAGATGGCGGCTCACCGTTTCACCAACCTGGCAACTCGGCACCTCGGATTGCTTGTCCACTTCATCCGTTCCGACGAGTTGGGTACGACGTGGAAGGCCTATGAGAACAATGGGGCCCCGCTACCGATGAATTCAGTTGGCGCCATCGAAGGCCAACGGTTGTGTCGCGAGTGGGGGGCGCGGCAGTCGTTCCACTCCGAAGATAAGTTCGCCATGCACTACCAGTACACCGACACCGACGTCGGAACCTACTGGTGCGGCACTCACATCGATGCCGATCGAATGTCGGCGATCACGGTGGGCGCCCGCTTCGAAGATGCCCAGTTCTTCAGAGGCCGCGACACCGATCGTCATGCCGTCTCCCGGTGTCCTGACGGTGACTGTTGTCTGCGGCCCCCTGTCGAGCTCGCCGACAAGTGGCAAGGGTTCTCCTGGCCATCCGTCCGACCCAACAGCCACTTGCTGGCGGCGATGCCGATCGAGACGATCCCAGGCGTGGACATGGTTGAGGTGTTCGAGTTTCTGCAGAGGCATGAGGAATAGGACAGATGTCAGATGTGAGGAGTTGCCAGTTACCAGTTACCAGTTAAGAGTCCGACTGGTAACTGGTAACTCATTCCTTTCGCCTCACGCCTGCCCGGCCTTTCAGATCTCGATCGTGTCCGCGGCCTCCTTCAGTGCCTCGAGTGTCGTGCCCACAGTTGGCCGCAACACCTCTTCGTGCCTGGTGGCGGCGTAGACGTGACGCAGCATCTTCTGTCGGGGCAGTGGAACCAGCCGTACGCCGCCCGTCATGTCCGTTGCTGCCAGTCGCGGAATCAACGCCACGCCCAGGCCGCGCGCGACCAAAGCGCGTGTCGTCCTGAAGTCGGCAACTCGATAGCGCACGTCGGGCGTGAACTTGGCGCGGCGGGCCGCATACTCGAGCGCTTGCCCGGCCGGGGTTTCGGATGGTTCAGAGATCCATGGGACGTCCTCGTAGGCGGCAACCGACGGAACCGCCCTTTCGTCCCAATCCGATGGAACCGCCAGCATCAACGGATCATCCAGCAGAGGATGGGCGCTCAGCCCAGCCGTTCGGCGGCGCGGTGTGTGGCTGTATTCCTGGAGAAGGGCAATGTCCACCGTACCGAGTCGCAGCTCGGCCACCGAGTCGTTGTCCTCCATTTGAGACACCTCGATGCGAAGCTGTGGGGCGGTCTTGCTGAGGTGCCGAGCCGCCGGGGCGACGAGTTCGGTCACTCCGGAGGCGAAAGCAGCAATGCCAACCCGCCCGGCGACGGTCCCCTTGGCAACATCGATTGCGGCTTCAGCACGATCTAACGAGCGAAACACGTCATCGGCGTGGTCGACAGCGATTCGGCCGAGCTCGGTCAACGTGACGCCCCGGCCATGCCGTTCGAGCAGCGGTGCGCCGACTTCCGACTCGAGTTTGGCGAGCTGTTGTGACACCGCTGAAGGGGTGTAGGCCACAGCTTCGGCAGCAGCGGCAATCGTGCCGCGAGCGGCGACCTCACGCAGGAGGAGGAGGCGGGGGACTGACAGCATGCGGCCGTTCTGCTTTCGTTAGAGGAACTTAGGGTAGACCTCCCGGAGTTTAACTGGACCTGTGGGCCGTTTTGGTCGATATTCCATGAGCAAGAGCCAGGATGACAACAAGGACGACCACAAATGAGCCTCAACACCCGTTTCGATAAGGAATTCAGCGCCTTTTTGGCCGCATGGGTTCACCACGAGGAAATGCGTAGGGGTTCCGCCCTGCCCGAACTCGTCGACTCCCGTCGCCAACTCGACGATCTCCGCTATCGCGTTTGGGTTGCTGCCCACAACACCGCTCGGTAGGACCGGGGCCCCACTCTTGATTCTGCCGGACGGGGCTGACTCGGCTCGGTACGTGAGCCGTCGATTCTCGGTCGCGAAGCGCAACCGAGGCCGGCCGTCCGGCTGATTTCCTCCTAATCCCTGATAACCCGCTGGGTTCGCCAGCTGGGTATCTGTGATTCGTGGTCGTGACCTGATAGTTTTTTGTCATGACCACGGCGGACTCAGAGGGGATGGACGACGCGCTGTCCGGAATTCTGGTTGCCGTTGAGATTCCTCTTCTTGGTGACGAGCGCCGCAAGAACTGGGCGAAGGTCGTTGAGAACGTCGACGAGCAGAAGGCGTCCGGCTGGGCCTACGAGGGCGAATTCATTTCTGTCGGCGGGATTCAAGACGTGCCGGTTGGCTCTGTCGTTCTGGTCTACGGCGAACGTGGCTCTCGAGCCAACCCGCAATCGATGGCCGCCGTCTACGTAACCAACGCCGACGGCACGCTTACCAAACACGACGAGGCATCCGGGCGCGCCTGGGCCCGCACTCTGCGTGATGGTGTTCAGGAACTGCTGGGTGGGCCGCGCCGCGCTGTTGAGCAGATGGAGTGGCGTCCCGAGCTGATGCTCTACCGAGACGACTCGCTGATTCACGAAGTGAAACGGCGTGGCTTGTGGCCCGAGGAGTCGGCTTAGTGCCCACCCGCCACGAAACCGGGCCCGTCGCCGACGCGATGCCGTCAACCGTGCTGTTCTACCTGCTGGCAGCCATGGCGGCCGGCACCTTCACGGCTGCGATCTATTCCGTTCTCGGAACGTTCATCGTTGACGAGTTCGAGATCAGTCGGGCACAACTTGGCTTGGTCGTCGCTCTCAATACAACAACCGGTGGACTCGTTTCTCCGTACGTCGGTCGCGTTGTCGATCGGCTTGGGGGCGGATACTCACTCCAACTGCTGTTCTTGATGGCTGCCACCTCCTTTGCCCTCAACGCGATTGCCCCGGTGTTGGCCATCGTGTTCTTGGCGGCGTTGGTCGGTGGGGTGGCGCAGGCGTTCGCCAATCCGGCGACGAACAAGGTGATCGCGTACAGAGTTCCGCTCGAGGCTCGCGCCACTGTCACCGGCATCAAACAGTCGGGCGTCCAGCTGGCGCTCTTCTTCGGAGGCATTCTGCTGCCAACCATCGCCGAAGCGCTGGGGTGGCGGTGGGCTTTTGCCATTGTGGCCCTCGTCAGCGTCATCGGGGCGTACGGCACCCACCGTTCAAGGCACGGGGTTTCATCCGGAGCCGGTGAATCGCATGTCGGCGGTCCGCCCGAGATCTCTAGCGCGGTCCGCTGGCTGTCGATCTACGGCCTGCTGATGGGGTTGTCGGGGGGCGCCTTGTTTTTCCTTCCCCTCTTCGCAGAGGAAGAGCTCGGCCAGAGCATCAGGGTCGCCGGACTGGCTGTCGCGGTCGTCGGCCTGACTGCGGTCGTC
>JAAELU010000051.1 GCA_024226255.1 bacterium
CAGCATCTACGCCTGCCCGCGATCGGTGACGAAGATGTTGGCGGTTTTGATGTCGCGGTGGATGATCCCCTTGGTGTGCGCGGCGTCGAGGGCGTCGGCGACCTGGGTTGCCAGCTCGATCGCGGTTTCGATTTCCATTGGTTTGCCGCCGATGCGCTGCTGCAGGGACTGGCCTTCGAGCAGCTCCATGACGATGAAGTGTCGCCCTTCGTGTTCGCCGATATCGTGGATCGCACAGATGTGCGGGTGGTTCATCGCCGAGGCCGCGCGGGCCTCGCGGATGTGACGTTCGACGAGTTGCGGATTCCTGACTGCTTCTTCGGGGACGAACTTCAATGCCACCTGACGCTGCAGCCTGGCGTCCTCGGCTTTCCAGACCACGCCCATGCCACCCTCGCCGATCTTCTCGATCAGGCGGTAATGGGCCCATTGTTGTCCGGATTCGATGGGCACCTTTCGGGCCTCCTCGTTAGGGGTGCAGAGGCGAGTGTACCTCGAATGACGCTCTTGCGGACTCTCACGGGGAGTGTTCTGATGCCGACTGGGGCGGCCGAGCCGGGTGCCCTTCGGTCAATGGGGATACAACAGGAGGGGCGTATGTTGGTGACGAAGTGGGCAGTGGGCATCCTGGTAGTGTCGACGGTGGCGTTCGGGGGAGTGAAAGCCGGCTTGCCGGAGGCGCTGACCGATACAACCAAGGAGTGCATGGAGTGTCACGCCCAGGAAAACCCCGGGCTCTACCAACAGTGGGGCGCGAGCAAGCACTACGGCGCCAACGTCGGCTGCTACGAGTGCCACGTCGCCCAGAAGACGGACACGGATTGGCTGCGGGACGGCATCCACGACGACTACGTCATCGCCACGATCGTTTCAC
>JAAELU010000052.1 GCA_024226255.1 bacterium
ACGGATCTGGCGGTCCGTTCCTTCGGGTACGGATCTGGCGGTCCGTTCCTTCGGGTACGGATCTGGCGGTCCGTTCCTTCGGGTACGGATCTGGCGGTCCGTTCCTTCGGGTACGGACCTGGCGGTCCGTTCCTTGGGAGGTGCCCACCTCCGGAGAGCCATTGGCGTCTAACCCGAAAACACTAAATCAAGCCGCTTCGCGCTAGGTCCGCTACTGTTTATTCGACACATTGTCGATAACGTGGGGTTGGTAGACATGGGTTCAATTCGAATAGGACGACGTGAGCTGCTCTGGGGCATCGCGCTGGTCCTGGTGGCGTCGGCATGTGGCGGTACCACTGCGGAGACGACAGTCTCCAGTTCAACAGCGGCGCCGGTCGCCAGCTCGACGGCGGCACCGACGACTACGACCGCTACTACGTCAACTACGACGACAGCGGCCCCCACGACGACTGCAGCGCCCGCCGTGGCCGGCGAGGTTGTACCCACTGCGGTCAATGCCACGTTGATGGCGTACGGGGACTTTGCGGCAGGGGATCTGCCATTCGCCGACGGTTCGGTCATGGTCTACTGGTTCGCGTCGCAAGCGACCGAACGGTGGGTTGCCGTCTTCAAGCATTGGGATGTGGGCGCCAGCGGACCCCAATGCCCGGGCGCTTCGATCCTGCTGCCGTCGGGCCAGTTTGCCTTTGTCTCGAACGATCCAAGTGCGCCAGGCGGTTGTGATGATCCCGAGAACCGTCCCAAGATCGCCGAGTCACCGGCGGGGTTTCGGCAGTGCGGCGCGCTCGCCTATTACGTAACCGAAGTGCCAATAACTGAGCAAGAGGGATTCCTATTCGCCACTGTGGAGCGTGTGGTCGACGGAGGCTTCATCGGCTCGACAAGCCAGGCGCAGATTGCGGCCACCCCCGATTTCATCGTGGATGCCGATTCCTACAACGTGCCCGCCGACTTCTTCGCCAGCGGTGAAACCACAGTCAGCTGCTGACAGAGTTACCAGTTACCAGTTCCTTCTGGTAACTGGTAACTCATAACTGATAACTGGGCTTCCTCCTCACATCTCACATCACACATCCTTCCATATGATCCACGTTTCTCCTCACCCGTATTAGCATCCCGTCCGGCGGACTTTTAGGGGGCACAGCTGCGTTGGCGCAGACCTGACTTCGACCGCTATTAAGGGCCACCAAACACTTCATGATCCGTCTCGAAAACGTCACCAAGGTATATGACGGTGGCGTCGTTGCACTGAAAGATGTGTCGATCGACGTCGCCAAAGGCGAGTTCGTCTTCCTCGTCGGCCCATCCGGGTCAGGCAAGTCGACCCTGATTCGCCTGATGATGCGCGAGGAACGCCCGACAAACGGCGGTATTTGGATCGCAGGCAAACACGCATCGAAGATGCCCAACTGGAAGGTGCCGCACCTCCGCCGCTCAATCGGCACCGTCTTCCAGGACTTCAAGCTGTTGCCCAACAAAACCGTTTTTGAGAATGTCGCCTACGCCCTGGAGGTGACAGGGCGGCCTCGGCATCTGGTGCGCAACCAGGTGCCTCAGGTGCTCAAGCTCGTCGGCCTGTCCACAAAGACCGATCGCTACCCGAGGCAGCTCTCCGGAGGAGAGCAGCAACGGGTCTCCATTGCCCGGGCGTTCGTCAACCGCCCCCTGATCCTTCTCGCCGACGAGCCGACCGGCAACCTCGATCCGGCGACCTCGGTTGGCATCATGCGGATTCTCGACCGCATCAACCGCACCGGCACGACCGTCGTCATGGCGACACACGACCACGCCATCGTCGATGCAATGCGCCGCCGGGTGGTGCAACTCGAACGAGGGCGCATCGTTCGCGACCAATCACGTGGCGTCTATGAGCAGCGGGATACAGCCGAGCCGGAGCCCGAGGCCGAGGTGCCGACTCCACCGGCAGACGAGATCGAGCCCTCGCGGGCGGAGAGAGAGCTGGCGGCTGCCGAGGCCGACCTGGCCGAGATCCCCGTCGATGACCTCGAGGAATTGACTGAAGGTATGGCTGACGACAGTGCGATGGAGGAATCGTGAGTCGATTCCAGTACGTGTTTGGTGAGGCGCTGCGCAACATGGGCCGCAACGCTTTGGTCGTTCTGGGCGCCGTGCTGGCAGTGTTCGTGTCATTGTTCCTGGTTTTTGGCACCCTCATGTTTGGGCAGATTGCCAGTTCGAATGCCGACCAGTGGTCAGATGACGTGCGTGTTGAAGCGTTTCTCAATGACGAAGTGCGCAATGTTGAGAGCCTGCAGAGCGAGATCAGCGACTGGGCTGATGTGGCCGAGGTGGACTACATCTCGAAGCCGGAAGCGGTTGAAAACGCCAAGGAGATTTTCAAGGACAATGAAGCGGTCCTGGGGCTGATCGAGGAGGATCCGTCCTTCATTCCGGCGTCGCTACGAATCAGGCCGGTCGACCTGCAGGATTACGACCGGATCGCCTCCCAGCTGGAGGCGACGCCCGGCGTTCTTCAGGTCGTCAGCGCCGGCGACGCCGTCAACCAGTTGATTTCGCTGCGCGACGGGCTCCAGGTGTTCTCGTGGGCGTTGGCAATCGCGTTGGGTGCCGCCGCCGTGGCTCTGATAGCCAACACCATCCACATGGCCGTGTACGCAAGGCGCGAGGAAATCGAGATCATGAAGCTGGTGGGAGCCAGCAACTGGTATGTACGGGTGCCCTTCCTGTTTGAAGGAATGCTCGAAGGTCTCATTGGCGGCTTGCTGGCGGTAGGCGTCGGGCTGGGCGCCTATCGTCTCGGATTCGATCAGATCCAGGGTTTAGTGCCCCTGATTGATCTGACTGTGACGGCCGACTTCTTGACCCAGCGCTCGATCCTGATCGTTCTGTTCGGCGTGGCCGTCGGTGCCGTTGGTTCTGCCATCAGCCTCACCGTGCATCGCTACATCAGGACCTGATGCGGGCCCGGCGCGTCTTTGTGGTCTTGGCCCTCACCTCTGGGCTGGCTGCGCTCCCGACAACCCCCGCCGCTGCCGATCTCGAGGACGATCTGGCCGCGGTCAATGCAAAGATCGACGATCTGGAACGTCGCCTCGATGGTGCCGCCGCTGACCGGTCGGATCTCGTCGATTCGATTCTCCAAACCCGGGACCGAATGAACGTCGCGCAGGCTGCGCTTGACGAAGCAGAGTTCTCACTACGCGAGGTACGGCTTTCCTTGGTCGGCACCGAGTTCGAGCTGGCGACAACGCAACGTCGATTGGCGGCTGGGTACGAAGCGATTGCACAGACCCGTCGCAATATCGACGAGGGCAGGGGAGAGGCCCAGGAGTGGGTCCGCTCTCAGTACATGCGACAGGCTGAAAGTGACCTGATGACAACGCTCATCTCCACCGACCAGGTGTCCGACTTGGGGCGGGCGGTCTTCATCCTTGAGCAAGTTGCCGACCGTTCAACCGCGTCGATCGATAGGTACGAAGCGCTGGGTCTCGAAGAGCAACGTCAACAGACCCGGATCGAAGAGCAGGAACGCTCCCTCCTATCGGCTCAGGAGACCCTCCTCAGAGATGAGGCCCGTCAGGCCGATCTGACTGCGGACAGCGAGGCTCACGCCTCGACCGTGCGCAAGGAGTTGCGGAAGCAGCAGAGGCTGCTCGACACTCTTGAAGAGCTGATCGACGACTTTGAATCCGAGATCGAAGGACTCGATGCCGAACAGAAGCGGCTCGAGAAGCTGATCCGGGAATCCTCCGGCTCAGGCGGAACCAGTCCCGGCCAGCTGGTGCGCCCGGTTCCTGGCAAGATCACTTCGGCCTTCGGACCTCGGCTCCACCCGATCCTGGGATACACCCGCATGCACACGGGCGTCGATATGACCGCACCCCTTGGTCAATCCATCCGAGCCGGCGCCGCGGGATCGGTCGTCATCGCCAGCACGTACGGTGGCTACGGGCTTACGGTGATCATCGACCATGGTGGTGGTATGACGACGCTGTATGCCCACCAGTCGAGGGTGTTCGTGATTGCCGGGGAACAGGTTGATGCCGGTGAGGTAATCGGCGAGGCGGGCAGTAGCGGCTTGGCGACGGGCCCTCACCTGCATTTTGAGGTCCGTCTGAGCGGCACCCCGGTCGATCCCGCGGACTATTTGTAGCGGGTGGGCCGCATCGGCTCTCGCATTCTGTAATGTTGCGGGCCGATGGCTAAAGACGAATCCGGCCGCAAGGTCGTTGTCAGCAACCGCAAGGCACGCCACGACTACGAGATCCTTTCGTCCTTCGAGTGCGGCATCGTGCTTGCAGGATCCGAGGTCAAGAGTCTGCGTGCCGGACAGGCACAGCTCAAAGACGCCTATGGAGACTTCCGTGGGGGAGAGCTGTGGCTCTACAACGCGCATATCGCACCGTACGGTTTTGCCCGGGCCGGCGGCCATGATCCGGATCAGCCCCGCAAACTCCTGATCCACCGACGCGAGATCAACTCCTTGTCGGGCCGAGTAGCCCAAGACGGTTTGACTTTGGTGCCGCTGTCGATCTATTTCACGCACGGTCTGGCCAAGGTGGAAATGGCTGTTGCCAAAGGCATTCGGCGATTCGACAAGCGCCAGAAACTCAAAGAACGTGAACAGAAGCGTGAGATCGAACGCGCCAAACGCCGCCAGTACTGATAGTCAGTAGATCAGTATCCCGTATCCCGTATCGACCTAGGAGACCTCTTTGGCCTTCGATCGGGAGTAGTGCACCGTGACGATTCCGAAAAGGACGATGGCCGATCCCACTCCGCGGAGTAGGCCGAACTCGTCACCCAAATAGAACGTTGCCATCAGCGGCACGAACACCAATTGTGTCGAAGCAATGACGCCGGCATGAAGCGCTCGCAGTGTCTCCATCGCTCGATGCCATATGAAGAATGCCACTGCGGTGTTAACGATCCCAAGAACCAACAGCAGCAGAATCAGCTGTGCATCCAGGCTGGGTAGCTCTTCGGTGGCGAGGGCGATCACAGTCAATAACAATGCTCCGATCGCCATCGAAAGTGTTGTCACCTCGAGCGCTGACGTACCGTTCCCGCGAAGAATGCGCCGCTGAATGAGATTGGATCCACCGATGAACAACGCAGCTGCGACCGCCAAAGTGACTCCGAGGTTGTCGGAGCCGCCACCACCCGCGATGAGTTCGGCTGCGGATTGTTCGGCACGCGTAGCCCGGAAGAAGGTCCACACACCAGCAGCAACGACGCCTACTCCTACCCACTCCCACCACGATGTGCGCTCCTTGAGGATCGTGCCAGCTGTCAGAGCCAGAACCAGTGGGATCCCCGCTTGGAAGACGAAGTTGAAGGTAATCGGGTCGGTTTCGACCAGTCCCACGAACTGCAATGCGGGAACTGCCGTGTAGAGCAATACACCCAACGCCACGACCAGCAACATGTGGCGACCAGAAACGGTTCTGTTGCGTAGTCCGCCCTTGTAGGCCCAATAGCCGAAGAGGGCGATCGCTCCGATCAAATATCGCATCGCGGCGAACGGGATTGGTTTGAGTTCGTCGAGTCCGATCTCGATGTAGATGAACGAAGTTGCCCACAGGAAAGAAGCGATCAGCGCGAGCGCGACAGCTGTTGCCTGAGGGGGCTTCGTCGTTTTCAGGATCTGCTCTCGGGTTAGCTGGTTACCTCAACCGTCGAGCCACTCGAATCGAGCGCCTCATGCACGGTGCGCAACGCGCTGGCTTGGTCCTCTGGGCTGCTCACAAGATCAAGCTCACCCGAATCGATCCAGATCACGTCTGCGTCGAGAGTATCCCACCATTGGTGGTAGCCGTCGTAGATTGCCCGAGCCAGCTTCTCGTCGAGGTGCTCCTCGCCACCGCGACCTCGGCTGGCGATGCGGCCCAGGCACACATCGAATGGGGCGTGGACGGCCACGATCCGATCCGGCAGCTCCAAGCCCGGCAATAGGCCGTGGTACATGTCCAGCAGTGTTTTGAGGTCGTTGGCCCCGTAGGCACCGGCGGCGTGATAGGCCGGGAAGAAGACTTCGCCGTCATCGAGGATGCAGCGCTCCTGCACGATTCGGCCCTTCAGCCGCGAGAGCGAGTGATGCTGCTGGCCGCGCTTGGCGAGGTAGTACACCTGCATTCGGAACGCGAGGTCTTCTGGATTGGCGTAGACGTCCTGCAGGTACGGGTTCTCATCGTTGGGTTCCTCGAGTGTCAGCCAGCCGGCCTTCTGCTGCATCAGGTTCATCAATGTGGTTTTGCCGGCCCCAAGGGGACCGGTAACCGCAAGGTAGCTGTGCTCGATATCGCGCAAGTCAACTGTTGTTGAGTCGCCCCGCAGGTCAACTGCGCCGGTCGTTCCGGTCAGCATGTCGCGAAGTTCTCCGATGTCGCGGGCGATTTCGTAGTTGAGGACGCCGTCGATCATCAGGTTGTTGCCGCCGGGCTCAACTGCGCGGAAGTCCGTCTGCAGCCCGATGAGGCGCTTGTCCCAACCGAAGGCCACCCCGGCCTCGATGCAGGCGCCCTCGTCCGGTACGCGGCCGTCGAGATTGAAGATGAGGACGTCTGACGAGCGGACTGCCTCGAGATTCTGCTCAAAGATGTAGTGGCGGGCCTCGTCGAGCGTCATACCCTTCGACATGTAGTCCTCGAGAAAGCCGGCGTCCTCCTGGGGGAACCAGGTCTCGACACCTAGTTCGTCGAGCATGGCCTTCACCTGAAGATTGAAGGACCGCTCACCCTCGTTGAACAGCCCCGCCGCGTAGTACGCCCGCAGCCCCGTTGCAGTCGCCATGTTCTTGACCCCTTTGTCTACTGCGCGCTAGCGCTCTACCTGCCCGATCTCCCTCTTCGTGGTTCTCCGCACGCCTGGAATCCCACAGATCGTTTGCTTTGAGGCGTCAAATATAACTGTCAGTAGTATTCGCCGCACTCTCGATCAGGACCATAGCGCAAAGTTCGTTAGTCACATTCCGGAATAAATCGTTCCACGGAGGGGTTACAATCGTGGTCCCATAGCCGGTTCCCGGTCACAGGTCTGGAGCTGTTTGGTATGGGGGTGAAACGGTATCGACTATGAGAGTTGATGTTTCGGAAGCGAGCCGAGGTACCCCGGAGTCCTCGTTAAAAGCCGGGAACCAACACAAGTGCCAACCATGAGGTAGCACTGGCCGCTTAATTGACGGCCTGTCCGTCCGGAGGGTTCCTGCCTCGCCGGTCACGGGCAACGCAATGCAGGACGCAACTAGATGGGCCGCTAGGGACCGCTAGCCAAGACTCTCTCTAGCTAGGACTCGGGGAAGTGTGCCGGCAGCGTCCCCGGGTTTGAAACACTGCTGCCGGCTGCGCTCGGAGATGCCGGTACTGAAATCTTGTGGGACGGGGGTTCGACTCCCCCCACCTCCACGGAGGTTTCGAGCAAATCAGGATTTGCTCGAAACCGAATAGACGCCCAGTCGGGCGTCATTCTCGTGTTTGATGCGCCCTGGCGGGTGCAGCGGTGCGAGGGGGCGAGGGAGTTTGGGTGAGGCCCCAATCGAAACCACCCTGTGGTCCTGCCGATAGCCGAACGTCCCGAGTAGAAGCGAAGGTAGTCCCAAAACCAGACAGCGCGTCCTGGCGAACTCCCGCTCTCCGCGTTCCCCGCGGCGGCTCGGTCTCCGCCGGCGCGAGTTGCGGTGCAGCCGCGACTCCGCTTCCCCCTCCCAAGCTGCCCGCAGGGCAGCCCACCTCCCCTTTGTGTCATCCGCCCGACTGCGTCGTTCGACGGGGGAGGAGACACCGCTTCCTCAATTCGCTCGCTCGCCAAACTCGAATCCGACTGCCGGCCACTCGGTACCGCCGCGGGCGATGTACAAGGAACGGGCCGGTTCATTCTGTGGGTCGGAGATCAGCCACGTACGGCTTGTCCCATGCTGGGCCGCCAAGTCGAGGCAATGCTCGAGCAGGGCAGTCGCCGTCCCCCTGCGCCGTTCGTCTTCAGCAACCTCCAGATCGTAGATGAGCATCATCCGTTGGCCGTCGAGTCGATCCAACAGCTGTCCCTGCAGGTAGCCGATTGGATGCGCGTTCGCCATCGCCAACAGCAGGATGAAGTCCTCGTTCCTCAGGGCCGATGCCAACTGTGTCTCGCTCCCCAGCGGTCGCCGATAGAGCGGTGCCAAGCCGGTGACGAGCTGCCCGGCATCTGCCGCGGTCGCCCGGCGAATTGCGATCATGCTGTCGGGCTCGGGTTGGCGAGGCCGTTGATCACTTGACCGCCTGTGGCGATGAGAGCATCTGGGGCGACCTTGATCTTGAGAGAGCGGCTGCCTCCGCCGACGATGACCCACTCACAATCCATGACTGCGCTGTCGACATACAGAGGCAGCTCCGGTGGCAGGCCGAAGGGTGTCACGCCGCCCATGATCATGCCGGTGACCTCGGCGGTGACTTCGGCGGGGGCAAAAGACAGCTTCCTGACTTCCATGAGGCCCCTCACGGTCTTGTTGACGTCGAGCCGTGAGTTCGCCAACACGACACAGGCCGCGTGGCGCCCGGGGGGCCGCTTGGAAGCGACGACGATCGTGTTGGCCGACTGGTCGAGCTCATAGCCGTAGTGGGCGCAGAACGCTGCGGTGTCGGCAAGCGCAGGATCACAATCGAGAAACTCGTGCTCGATCCCGAGTTCGGCAACCGTTCTCCTTACCTGATCAGCGATATCCACAGAACGATTCAACCACGCCCGCGATCTCACTGCTGCGCCGTCACTCGCCCCTTCATCGCTGGAGCTGCGCAGCAGCTCCCAAGGAACGGACCGCCAGGTCCGTTCCCGACTTCTG